>DATIFO010000189.1:0-27275 GCA_035455275.1 Methylomirabilis sp. (SeqCode)
TACGCGGACTTCTGCACGGGGGAGATCTTTCAACTGCTCCCGGCGGCGGCCGGGGGGACGCAGACGCTCCTCCTGGACACCCCCATGAGCATCTCGTCATTCGGCGAGGATGAGGCCGGGGAGATCTTTGTCGTCGACCTCGCCGGCGGGAGCGTGAGTCGGATCGCCAGCACCGACCCGCCCCCGGCCTCCTCCGGTGGCGGAGGTGGCGGAGGCTGCTTCATCGCCACGGCCGCGTATGGCTCGCCGCTGGCGGCGCAGGTGCAAGTCCTCCGCCGATTCCGGGACCAGCGGCTGCTCACGAATTCCCTGGGTCGGTCCCTGGTTGCGGCCTACTACCGTCTCAGTCCACCGCTGGCGCGCGTGATCGCTTCCAACGAAACCCTCCGCGCGGTCGCCCGGGGTGCCCTCTCGCCCCTCATCTGGTGGAGCCGCCTGGCCCTGGCGCGGCCAACCCTCGCACTCACCCTGGGCGGGGGCGGACTCGCCGCCGGCCTGCTCCTTCCACCCTTGCTGCTCCGACCCCGGCGGGCCAGGGCTAGAGATTTGGCCCGGCGGACGGAACACTGAATGCAAGAGGGAAGGGTGGCGCGAGCGTGTAGCCAGAGAACCAGTTCCACTGTTGACAGGTGCTGGAGAGCCTTTCCCGAGCATCCCCTGATCTGCGTGAACCAGGTGTGAACCGTTCAGGCACGGGAGAGTCGTCCGCCGGCTCTATTCCTCCACGGTCCCGGCGTCCCAGAGCTTGTTCAGCTCCATGTACTTCGGGGGGAACTTGCCCTCGTACTCCATGAACTGGGTGATGGGGTAGCGGATGCCACCCTTGTGGGTGCCGCGGAGGCCCTCTAGGACGTCCTCGATCTTGCTGTAGGGGATGGTGAAGGCCATCTCGTGGTCCTGCGTCTGGCCAAAGATGCGGTCGCCGCTGCACGGCAGGATGACCTGGCACTCGTTGGTCCGCATCGTGGTCACGATGATCTCGGAGCAGTCGATCCGCCCGCCGAAGGAGGAGGTGAGCTTGCCCCCCCGCTTCCAGAGGGCCGCCTGGACGAGCCGCATCACCTGCGCCGGATTGGCATAGATGCAGAGCAGGTCCGGCTGGAAGTCGCAGCGGTCCAGGGGCGCGGCCACCAGGGCCTGGAACTGGTGGTGGGCAAACTTGTCGACGGCGGCCTCGGAGCGGGCGCCGGCCTCGGCCGTCTGCGTGTACATCCCCTCGCACAGGTTTCCCTCCCGGTAGCGCCTCAGTTCCTTGTCGAACCCCATGGCGATGATTCCCAGGGAGCAGATGCTGTCCTCTCGGGCCAGGGCGATGGTCCAGCCGTAGCGACGCACCATGTCGATGGTCTGGCAGTTGGCGAAGCCCTTCTTGAAGTCGCGCGCGGGACGCTTGGCCTTGTCCGGCAGGGGCTCGTCCCGCCGGAACATCCGGATGGCGACGGGAAAGGTCTGCGGCCGGATATAGGTCGTCAGCTCCTCGTTGACCTTCATGAGATCGAGCATGTCCCCCTCCATGCATCGGATGCCGAGGCGGTTCTCTCACCCTGCTTGAACTTGAACTATTATGCGAGGGCATCTTCGCTCCGTCAATGCGCATCGCGGTGCGGATGGCGTCCCGGCCAGGGGGAGACCGCCGGGTGTTTTCCGTTGCGATGCGCTCGGTGATCGGTCACGATACCCGCCGGACGCGGGCAGATCGAGAGACGTTCGGCAGTACGGCAGTTCGGCTGTACGGCAGGACGCCCGCTCGGCTGGCGCCGGGCGTGGATTCGCTGGGCGGAGAATGGGTATCGGGGAGCGACGCGGATGGAATTGACACCCCGGTCAGAGCTGGATGATCGAGTTGGCAGGATTCAGGCGAGGCTCGTCGCGGCGAACGACGTCGAGGCGGTTTTCATCTTCCAAGCCGCGGACATGTTCTACTTTGCGGGAACGGTCCAGGATGCGTGGCTGGTGATCGGCCGGGAGGGACCCCCGCTCTTTCTCGTGCGGCGAAGCCTGGAGCGGGCCCGGGCCGAGTCGGCCCTGGAGCACATCCTGCCGCTGGACGATCCCCGTGAAGTGCCGGGTCTGCTCGCGCGGCACGGGCTGGGAGGGTTGAGGCGCGTCGGTCTGGAGTTCGATGTCCTGCCGGTGCAGCAGTACGTGCGGTTGGGACGGCTATTCCCCACGATGCAGTTCGTGGACTGGTCGATGGTAATCCGCGAGGTGCGGATGATCAAGTCCGCGTACGAGGTGTCCTGCATTCGCCGGGCGGCGGCCATCCAGCATGCGATGGCCGGCCGGATGAAGGAGGTCCTGAGGCCTGGCATGATGGAACTGGAGGTGGCGGCGGAGATCGAAGCGGAGGCCCGTCGCCTTGGTCACCAGGGGGTTGTCCGGACGCGACGGTTCAACGTGGAGTGCTTCTACGGCCACCTGCTGGGCGGAGAGAGTGGGGGAGTGCCCTCGTGGTTGGACGCGCCCACGGGCGGCTCGGGGGTGTCACCCGCCTTCGGGAATGGGGCCGGGACGCGGCGGATTCAACCCCACGAGCCGATCTTGCTCGACTACGTGGGTGTGTGCGACGGGTATATTTCTGACCAGACGCGGCTCTTTGCGTTGGGGGGATTGCCTGCCGACCTCTTGAACGCGTACGAGGCGTGCCTCGCCATCCAGGAGGACATTCGGGCTCACCTACGTCCGGGCGTGAAGGCGGGCGACGTGTATGCCCGGGGGGTCACCCTCGCGGAGAGGCTGGGATACGGGGATCGATTCATGAACACCGGTCCAGCCCAGGTGAGCTTTGTTGGCCACGGGGTCGGGATCGAACTGGACGAGATCCCGCAGCTGGCCAGGGAGTCGAAGACGGCGCTCCAGGGCGGCATGACGTTGGCCGTGGAGCCGAAGATTGTTTTTCCAGGCCGCGGAATCGTGGGCGTGGAGGACACGATCCTGATCACTGCCGGGGACCCGGAGTACCTGACCTTCACGTCGCGCGAGATCGTCGTCATCTAAACCGTCACGCCCCTTGCCGGCCGGTCAGGATCACTTCCCTTGCGGGGCACCCACGACCACCGGGACGTCTCGCGTCCAACCGGACACCAGCGGTCGGATTGGCCGGAATACTCGTGGCTGTAACATTCGTTCCAGATTTTTCACCTCCCGCAATGATTTTCCTTTCTTGACCCTTGCGCTGGCGAGCCGCTGTTCTATTTTATCAAGTGTCGATTTCTCCCCTCGCACTAGAGTTCCACCATCCGGCATATCCTCGCCACCGGGCAAACGCTCCGGGGCATATTCGGCATCGCCGGGAACGGAATGAGTGCAGACCTGCTCGCCAAATCCGTCCCGGCAATATTCGGCGGGGAATATCTCAACTCATAGACCCCTCATTCTGCCTTCATCTGTCTAGTCTGCGGGCACGACGGGTTTGTCGTCGGATGCAGAGCCCGTTGCGATGTCCCACATTCTGGGGCGGTCCGATACCCGGTGGGCCGTATCCGTTGGAGGTGTGTGTGACATCCCGCAAGCGCCCAGAGGGGGCAGGACATCCGATTCAATCCGTGCGGCGAGCTATCCGGGTGATCGAACAACTGGCTGCGGAGAAAAGCCCCATCGCCATCGGTCAGCTCAGCAAGAAGATCGGCCTGCACGTCAGCACCACGCATAGACTGCTCTCCACGCTGAAGACTGACGGTTTCGTACAGCAGGATCTCGCCAGCGGGCGGTATGCGCTGGGCTCCCGCCTCATCTTCCTCGGACAACAGTACCTGGAGGGTCTGGATCTGCGTCACGTGGCCCGCCCGTTTCTGGAGGAGCTGAGCGAACAGACGGGGGAGACCGCCAATCTCGTCGTCCTGAACCAGGGTGAGGCGCTCTACCTTGATAAGGTCGAAGCCGGACTCGGACTGCGAATCTCTTCTCGGATCGGCGGCAGGGCTCCCCTGCATTGCACCGCGGCCGGCAAGATCCTCCTGGCCGCCATGTCCGAGGTCGAGAGGTCGCAGTGGCTGGCGGGGCACCGGCTGGTGGCGCTGACGGCGCGGAGCCTGACCGAGGCCTCGAGCCTTCAGGGCGAACTCGAAAGCGTCAGGCAACAAGGCTTCGCGCTGGACCTGGAGGAGTGCGAAGACGGGGCGCGCTGCATCGCCGCCCCGGTCCAGAGTTCCCGAGGCGAAACGACCGCCGCCGTGAGCCTTTCCGGGCCGAGCATTCGAATGCCCTCGTCTCGGATGCAGGAGCTGGTGGCGCTCGTCGTGCGGACGGGGCGTCTTATCTCGGAGCAGCTTGGATACCACGCGTCTGGTGTACTGCACCGAGCATCCTGAGGGGCAGCCGAGATCGGCGGGGCCCAGAAAGTGAGGTGACATCGCGAACAGAACGAATCCGGCGTGTCCAGGAGGGGGAGTGACTTTCCGTGAGTGAAACGGATCGTACCTCTTCGAGGGGGGACAGGAAAAGGGGGATAGTGATGAGTCCAGATCAAAAACTGGCCGATGTCGATCCAGGAAAGGGTCCGCGTTTCGAGCGGGATGAATTCCCGGCTCCGCCGCGCGACCTGAACTTTCGCAAGCTGATGGCGGTGCTTGGCCCAGCGGTCATCGCCCTGGGTGGGACCATCGGGGGCGGGGAGTGGCTGGTTGGCCCGTCCCTGTTCGTACAGTGGGGCCTGGCGCTGCTCTGGATCACCACCATTTCCTCGTTGCTCCAGGTCTTCCTGAACCTGGAGATGTGCCGGTACACCCTGTACACGGGCGAACCCATCACCGTCGGGTTCATGCGGCTGGCGCCAGGCAAGGCATTCTGGGGGTGGATCTTCACGGTCGTCGGTTTCCTGGAGCGGGCCCTGCCCGGGTGGGCTCTCGGCACGGCCACTGCTCTGGCCGCATTTCAACTCGGGAGGGTCCCGGGGGGGCCGGATAGGGGAACGGTGGTGTTCTGGGGGTACCTCGTCTTTGCCTCCTGCTGTTTGATCGTTTGCATGGGGAAGACGATCGAGCGGACCCTCGAGTGGGCCAACTGGATCATGATGATCGTGGTCCTGGGCGGCCTGTTCCTGCTTGACGTGTACATCGTTCCGGCGTCGGTCTGGTGGGAGGGGATCACGGGCTTCTTCACCTTCGGCTACATCCCGAAGGGTGTGGACATGCTCCTCCTCGGGGCGCTGGTAGGCTATTCGGCCTACGGCGGCTTCGGGAACAATGCCATCACCAACTGGTACCGGGACAAGGGCTACGGGATGGGCGGCAAGGTCGGCTATATCCCCGCGGCCATCGGCGGGAAGGAAGTTCACGTCTCCCACGTGGGGAAGATCGCCCCCCAGACGCCGGAGAGCATGGACCGCTTCAAGGGCTGGTGGAAGCTGCTGAATATCGACCAGTGGTTCGTGTTCTACGGAGGGGCCATGCTGGGTATGTTCCTCCCGGGGATCCTGTATGTCGGGACGCTGCCGCGCGGACAGAAGCTTCCGGCGTGGGGGATCGCCGCGTCCACTGCCAGCGGACTGGTCCAGCAACTGGGGAACTTCGGCTGGTTCCTGGCGCTGTTCTTCGGGTTCTGGATCCTCTACAGCACGGCCATCAGCAACGTGGACTTGGTGGTCCGGCAATCCACGGACATGTTGTGGTTCGGCGTGGAGGGGATCCGGCGCTGGGCCAAGGCCGACATCCGCAAGATCTATTACACCCTCCTGGTGGTGTTCTTCGTCTGGGGCGTGGCGTTCGTCAACATCACGCTCCCGATCATCATCTTTGCCGTGAGCGCCAACATCGCGAACTTCACCATGGCCCTCTCGGCCATCCTGACGATCCGGGTGCAGCGCAAGTTCCTGCCCGAGGAATACCGGGGGAGCATGTTCCGAGTGGTCGTGCTCGTCCTGAATTTCCTGTTCTTCGGGTTCTTCTTCTCGGTGTTCATCCTGAGCCAGTTCTTCGGGCTGAAGTTCTGACCCCTCGCACCCGAGGCCTCCGGCCGTTCGGCGGCCGGAGGCCTCGGGTGCACTGACCTTCGGTTGGCCATCCCCGCTCGCCAGTTTCGCCTCGCGATCGCGAATGCGCACATCCGCAAGGCTCGCACCGCTCTCGTTGTCATCGGAGCCTGTATTTCGGGGATGGGGATTGGTGCTCCGCGCCGGGCCGCATGTCGGGAGGGCAGGCATGCTTGTCCGGGATAGGCGCGCTTCGCAGAGGTCAGCGGCGGCCCCTCCACACGGCCCAGGCCACCGCCAGGAGCACACCGACCCCGAGAAGGACTGTGAATACCGTCAGGAATTGCGCCAGCATCCCCCGCCAGTCAATTCCCGCCGTACTCGTCATCACGCACTCACAAGAGATCGAGGTTCCAGGCAGGCCCTCGGCGCAATGAGGATTTCGTCACACACCCTGAGCGCCAGCCTCCTCGCCCGTCTGCCACGATTTGCCTCACAGGGTGGGTCCCGCGGCGAGTCGGGCGGGCTCGAGCCTCTTCAGCGTCGTCATCGCCGCGGCCCCGGCCCGCTCCACCTTGCTCTCGAGCGTGGCCCCGTCCTCAGCGATTCGCAAGGTGAACCTCACGGGGTACCCCCATCGCAGTTCGCCATGACCGAGGACCCGCGCGCTCACGCGCTGCCAGCCCCCCTTCGAATGTCCCGCGGGATGATCGGGCCAAGCGTACAGGATGGTTGCCCACGTTTCATCGATCCGCTCCACAACCACGCGGTGCGGCCCAACCGCCCCACCGACTGTCTCCCAGGCCCCGGAGAGAGCCGCCACGTCGGGTGCGAGATCGGGCGAAGGCGGGGTGATGCTGATCTCCCCGGGTCCTGGAATTGCACTCACTATCTCCGACGCGATATATCCACCCAGCAGGATTGCGATCAGGCCAGAAAAGAGAGCAGCATGTGCTTTCATGGCCCCCTCCTTCCCGGGAGAGGCGATCTCCCGGGCACCCCAACGTCCGAAACAACCATCCCGTGCCATGTCTCTGTCGGCGAGAACCAGGAGTAGCACATCGCGTGCCGTGACGCGTCTTGCGAGTGCGTGGGTCTAACCGCTTGAAACGTCTCGTAATCTGGCCCCGAAGAGGGGCAGCCTGGTGCGGGTGGCTCGGAACGGAATCAGATACATCTGTATCGGACAAGAGACAAGTTCCGGGAGGGGCTCGCAGACCGGACTTTCCGCGGCCCTTGCATTTGGGGGGCGTGAAAGGTAAGGTTAAGCTCGCCAACCACGGGAGGGTTCTTGGCCGCATGGGAGGGAGTTCCAGGCGACTCCCGCTGAGGCGGGCCCTGACACGAAGGGGGTGGCATGGAGATCGCCATCGAGCACGTCTTGGAGGAGCTGCTGAAGCGGGCAGAGGCGGGTCAATTGCCGTCCAAGAAGGCGGACATGTTGCTGCACCTCAGGGGCCGCATGGCGAACGGGAAACCGCTGTCGGAAATGCAGGAGGAGTTGCTGCGGGATCTCGCGGCGGAATACGGCGTGTGTTGACGCCGCCTGGATTTGCGGACGATGAGGAGATCGGCGGGGACGGGGACGGCAGACTGCTTGACGCGAGGGAGGGCGGCGGATGGCGATGACTTCGAGGCAGCGCGTGCTGGCGGCCCTGCAGCGGAAGGAGCCGGATCGGGTGCCATACTGCGAGCTGGGGGTGGACCGGGCCCTGGCCCAGCGGCTGATGGGATGGGGAGCGCCGGCGAGCCAGGCCACCAACCTGGAAGCGAACGCCTACACCGTGGAGGAGGCGAAGGCCCTCGCGGCGTACCTGCACCTCGACAATGTCAGCTACGTTCTGCGGGCGCCCGTGTATGCGCACAAGCTGGCCGGTCGGGACGGCCGCCTCTTCTACGGGGAAGGGATGATCAGGACGGAAGCCGACCTGTCGCTGCTCCGGCTCCCGGATCCGCATGACGACGCCCTCTACGCCGAGGCCGGGCGCTTCGTCCGGAACGCCGGCGAGTACTCCACCTGGTTCGTCACGCGCATCGGCATTTTCCCCACGATGCTCAGCCTGGGGCTGGAGAACTTCAGCCTGGCGCTCTATGACAGCCGCCCCTTCGTCGAGACAGTGCTCGATCGCTACTGCGACTGGATCGAGGTCGTGGCGGAGCGGGTCTGCCGGCTCGGGTTCGATGTCTTCGCCTCCACCGACGACATGGCCTTCAATACCGCCCCCTTCTTCTCGCCGGCCGTGTTCCGTGACCTGGTCCTGCCGCGCTACCGCAAGGTAGCCAAGCGCATCACCCTTCCCTGGATCATCCACAGCGACGGGAACCTGCTCCCCTTCATCGACGAGCTGCTGGGCCTCGGCATCGCGGGCCTTCACCCGAACGAGAAGGGGGCCATGGACATCCGGGCCATGAAGCGGGAATACGGGGGCCGGCTGTGCCTGCTGGGGAACGTGGATCTGAACCTCCTGGGGATGGGATCACCCGAGGCGGTGGATCACGAGGTGCGCGAGCTGATCCGCGACGTGGGGCCCGGCGGCGGGTACATCGTGACCAGCGGGAACAGCCTGGCGGCTTACCTGCTGCCGGAGAACGTCCTGGCCCTCTCCCAGGCCGTGCAGAGGTACGGGCGCTATCCGCTCAACGCCTGACGCGGCAGGCGGCAGTCAACCGGAGGTCGCGATGGACGCCCTGGACGCCATCCTGACGCGTCGCAGCATCCGCCGATACACGGCAAAGGCCGTCCCCGGCGAGGTCACCCGGATGCTCCTGGAGGCGGCCATGAGCGCGCCATCGGCCGGGAACGAGCAGCCCTGGCACTTCGTCCTCATCACGGAGCGCCGGCTGCTCGACGCGATCCCCGCGTTCCATCCATATGCCGACATGCTCCGGGAGGCGCCGCTGGCAATCCTGGTGTGCGGGGACCTGGCGCTGGAGCGGTACGAAGGCTGCTGGGTGCAGGACTGCTCGGCCGCCACGCAGAATCTGCTCCTGGCGGCGCACGCCAACGGCCTGGGGGCCGTCTGGGTGGGGATCCATCCGGAGGAGGATCGGGTCCGGCGGATGCGAAAGCTGCTCGGCCTCCCGGCCCACGTCATCCCGCTGGCGCTGGTGCCAGTCGGGTACCCGGGCGAGCGCTTCCCCCCCGCGCACCGGTTCGATGCGACGCGGGTCCACACCAACGGCTGGCCCTAGCCCGGATGAGTCACGAAAGTCCCCGTGACTCATCCGGGCTCAATGACCAATGACCAACCTGCAATGACCAATGGTGTTGGGGACACCCGGCGCGCTGTCATATCCAGGTCGCGACGCCCCCCTCCTTTGGTCATTTGCCATTGGGATTTGGTCATTCGCGCATTGTTCGGGACGCCTCTTCGCGAACAATGCGGGCTAGCCAGCCGTCACCGGCCCTCGGGGGCGCGGATTCCCAACTCTTTCAAGAGCCGTGAGAGATAGGTGCGCTGGAGGCCCAGGGCCTCGGCCGCCCGGGTCTGATTCCCGTTGGCCTGGACCAGGGCGGATCGCAGCAGCTCCCGCTTGAAGTGCAGGACGGCCTCCTGGTACGTGCCGTCGGAGAGGTCGTCGTCGGAAGGGCCGGGCGCCTGCTCCGTGATCGGGAGATCGCGCGGTTCGATCACCGCCCCGCCGGACAGGACGACGGCGCGCTCGAGGGCGTTCTCCAGCTCGCGCACGTTCCCCGGCCAGTCGTAGCGGGTGAGGGTCGCCAGGGCGGCGGGGGAGATCGGCTTGGGGGGCCGCTTGAGCTCGGCGCTGTACTTCTCCACGAAATGACGGCTCAGAATCTCCACGTCCTCCTTCCGGTCGCGGAGGGGCGGGAGGCTCAAGCACACGACGTTCAGCCGGTAGTACAGGTCCTGCCGGAAGGCGCCCTGCTTCATGGCCCGCTCCAGATCCGTGTTGGTGGCGGCGATGAAGCGAACGTCCACCCGAATCGGCTGGGTGCCGCCCACCCGCTCGAACTCCTGCTCCTGGACCAGCCGCAGAAGCTTGGCCTGCAGCGCCGGTCGGATATCCCCGATCTCGTCCAGGAACAGCGTTCCACCGTCCGCCAGCTCCACCTTGCCGCGCTTGCGCTGGTGGGCGCCGGTGAACGCCCCCTTCTCATGCCCGAACAGCTCGCTCTCCAGGAGCTCCACGGAGAGGGCCACGCAGTTGACCACCACCAGCGGGCGGGGGCGTCTCGCACTCCAGCCGTGGATGGCCCGGGCCAGGATCTCCTTCCCCGTCCCGCTCTCCCCGCGCAGCAGGATGGTGGCGTTGCTGGCGGCCGCCTGCTGGGCAGTCTTCAGGAGGTCCCGGACGATACGGCTTTGCCCGATGAACGGCCGGTCCAGGTCTCCCAATTCGCCGTGGAGGAGCCGGTTTTCCTCCAGCAGCGTGTCCCGCTCCAGGGCCTTGTTGACCACCACCTCCAGGTGCGCCGGGTCGAGGGGTTTGGGGATGAAGTCGTACGCCCCGGCGCGCATGGCTTCCACGGCGCGCTCCGGCGTGCCCCAGGCGGTGATGACGATCACCGTGGTTTCCAGGCCCTCGCGGCGAATGGCCTGCAGGACCTCCAGTCCGCTCAGGCGCGGGAGTTGGAGGTCCAGGATGGTGAGTGGGGGTGGATCCTGGCGGAGGAAGTCCAGGGCCGCTTCCCCATCGCTGGCGCAGGCGACCTCGAACTGCATGAGCCGGAGACGATCCGAGAGCAGGTCGAGGATGTCGGGATCGTCATCCACGACGAGGATGCGGCATCGCGGGCTCCTCATGGCTCCACCCTCACGTCCTTCCGGACGGTTGCGGCGGCCGGTTCGGCCGCCGGCAGCGTGAAAAAGAATCGGCTCCCTCGCCCGAGCTGACTCTCTGCCCAGATGCGCCCGCCGTGCAGCTCGATGAGGCTCTTGGCAATGGCCAGGCCAAGGCCCGTCCCCTGGGCCTTGGCCTGGCCGTGGCGCCTGACCTGGTGGAACTTGTCGAAGATCGCAATGAGCTCTTCGGCGGGGATGCCTTCCCCGGTGTCTTCCACGGCGATCTCGACGAATCGAGCCGGCGGCAAGGCGTTGAGGGGCAGCGGGGTGGTGGGGCCAGAGAGGGCAGCCGCCTGTGCGCCTTTTCGACCTGAGGCCTCGGCGATCGGAAGGGTCCGCGCCGTCAGGGTCACCGATCCGCCGGAGGGGGTGAACTTCACGGCATTCCCCGTCAGGTTGATCAGGATCTGCTGCAGCTTGTCGCGGTCGACGAAGGCCAGGAGCGGCGCCTCGACCGGGGCGACCATCAGCTCCAGCCCTTTGTCGGTGGCCATGGGGCGCAGGCCCTCCACCACCTCCTGGATGACTTCACCCACCGCCACCGGCGCGCACTGCAACTCCACCCGGCCCGCCTCGATACGCGAAAGGTCCAACAGGTCCGTGATGAGGCGGACGAGTCTATCGGTGTTGGTCTTCACCTTGCTGAGATAGCGTTGAAGGACCGGGCTGATCTCGCCCGTGATGCCGTCCAGGAGGTTGTCCACGGACATGCGGATGGCGGTCAGCGGTGTGCGCAGCTCGTGGGAGACATTCGAGACGAATTCCGATTTGAGGCGGTCCAGGGCTTGGAGCTTCCGGTTGGCCTCGGAAAGCTCCCGGGTTCGCTCGGCAACCTTGTCTTCGAGGCTGAGGTTGAGCAGCTCGATCTCGCGGTAGGCCAAGGCGTTGGCCAGGGCCACGGCGGCCTGGTCCGCCAGTCGCTGAATGCCCTCGTGGGTTCCCTGCGCAAAGTCCACCTCCCGCCGCCGACCGACGCCGAGCACCCCGACGCAGGTCTGCCGGAGCCGGATCGGAACCAAGAGCATGGCCACCACGCCTTCCTCCCGGAGGACCTGCTCTTCATGCGGATCCACCTGCGCGGCAGGCTCCAGAGAGGCGGAGGCCCAGTTGCCCGACAGGACGCACCCCGCGCGCCCAAAGTCCGGGCGGATCCCCCATTCATGGAGCGCCATTCCCACGGCGCCGGAGCAGGCCGCCACGGCGGCCGTCGGAGCCTCGCGGTCGCGATAGGCCAGGAAGGCCACGTCCGCGCAGGACATCTTCTGCGCGTGCCGCACCAGCGTCTCGAGCACCGTCTGCAGATGCAGCGTGGAGGACAGCTCCCGGTCGACCTCGAAGCGAACCTGGAGCGACTCCGCCATGGTATTGAAAGCCTCGGCCAGATGGCCGACCTCATCCCGGCGCTCGAGAGGGATCCGAAGGGCAAGATCGCCCTGCGCCACCGCGGCCGCCCCGCGGGCCAGGGCCTGGATGGGGCGCGTGAGTCTCCGCGCCTGGAGGTGCGCCCAGACGAGGCCCGTGATCAGCGTGAGGACGCCCAGGCCGAGGATGGTGTTCCGAGTCCGGCGGATCAGGCGAAGCTCGTCCTTGATGGAGACGCCGAGCCGCGCCACCGCGCGGCGCTGGTTCAGCACCAGGACCGGTGCGGTGAAGTCGTACACAATCTCGCCGTCCCGCCCGCGGGTCTCCTGGACGAGCGGGGAGCTGGCCTCCAGGGCACGGCGGGTCAGGGGGTCGTGATACACCAACCCGGTCTCTTTCGCGCGGTTGTGAATCAATACGCGGCCGTCGAGGTCCAGGATCATGGCGTAGCGAGTGCTCTCGTCGCGAGTCAGGCTGTTCACCATTTGGCGGAGGCCGAGATAGTCGTCGGCCACCAGTGCCTGGACGCTGCTGAAGGCGAAGGTCGTGACCAGGTTCAGGCCGTTGTCTCGCGTCATGCCCAGGATGGCCGACTCCTGGATCACCAGGACGGCAGGGATCAGGATGGCAAAGAGGACCGCAACCAGCAGGATGATGTGCAGGGCGAAGCGGGTCTGCAAGGGGATGCGCCCGTACCACTCGCGGAAAGCGTCCACACGACCCATGCTGCTCATCCCTTACCGGAGGCTGACGGTGGCCAGCTTGTCCTGGGGGAAGCCGTACACACTCAGGGTCAGCCCGGTAACCCGCACGTGCTGAGCCGCCACGTTGATCTGATGCATGAGGAAGGCGGCGGGCACGGCGCCGACGATCAGCCGGGTGACCTCCTGATACGTCCGCAGGCGGCGGGCGTCCTCCATGGGCTGCCGCGCCTGGTCCAGGAGCTCGTCCACCCTCGCCTGGCTGAAATGTCCGAAGTTGTCCGGCGACTTGGACTGGTACAGGGGAAGGAGGAATCGCTCCGGATCGGGGGTGCTGACGTTCCACTTGTAGAGGTACAGGTCGTGGCCTCCCTTCTTCCGCTCCTGATGGAAGGCGGTCCAGTCCGTGACCGGGACGAGATCCACGCCGATCCCCGCCTTCCGGAGGTCGGAACGGATGGCTTGCACCACCTCGGCCCACAGCTCCAGCGGGGCGTTGTAGAGGAACCGCAAGCTGAAATCGGCGCCCACTCCCGCCTCGTGCAAAAGCGCCTGGGCGCGGGCCGGATCGTGGGCCGGCTGCTGGATCTGGGGATCGTATCCGAGGCTGGCCGGCGGCAGGGGTCCGCGGGCCGCCAGCATGGTCCCGCGTCCCACATAGGTCGCCAGTCGCTCCCGGTCGATGGCCCGCACCACCGCCTCGCGCACACGCCGATCCTGGAGGGCGGGCCGATCCATCTGCATTCCCAGAAACCAGAGGTTCAAGCCGCCGACCTTCACCAGGCGCAGGAGCGGGTTGGATGCCAGCCGCTCGAAGAATTGCGGCGGGATGTCCGGGACGAGGTCGTATTCGCCGGCCTCCAGTCGCTCGATGGTGACCTGGGTGTCCGGCTCGACCGCGAACACCACCTGATCCAGCTTGGGCCGTCCGTGCCAGGAGTCGGGGACGGCCGCCAGGACGATCCGGTTCTCGTCCCATCGCTCCAGCCGGAAGGGGCCCGTGCCGACCGGCGTCCGGGTCAGACTCTTTCCGTTCCGCTGGAGCGCCCGGGGGCTGACGATCTTCACCAGGGCGAACTGCTGGGGGCGCGGATACTGCAAGGTGATGGCCACGGTCAGGTGGTCCACGACCCGGACCTCCTTCACCAGACCCTTCAACACCCCCTCGTAGACGTTGGGGGGCGCGGCGGAGTAGAAGGGGGAGTCGGGCCGGAACTGCCGCTCGTAGCTCGCCTTGACCGCCTCCGCATCCAGCGAAGAGCCATCGTGGAACCGGACGTTCCGGCGCAGCCGGAAGGTGAAGGTGAGGCCGTCGGCGCTCTGCTCCCAGCGTTCGGCCAGGGCCGGCTCCATCCGGGTGCCGTCGGCCGAGAGCTGGGTGAGGGCGTCGTACAGAAGCCATATCACCTGGTCATCCTGGCTGCGGTTGCTCTTGGCCGGATCCAGGGAGAGAGGCTGGCTGCTGAGCCGTTGAACAAAGGGTCGCTCGCCGGCCCAGGCGGCGCCGGAAAGTGCGAAGATGAGGCCGGTCAACACCGGGAGGAGGAAGGATGCGAAGAGGGACGCTGCCCGGGCACTCCACGTAGGTCGCCGCATGGGATCACCTCCTGCTGGTGCCAATACGGTGGCGATCTGGCGCGGTCTCGCGGTCCATATGGGCTGCGGCGCGTCCCGGTGCCACCCCTGGGGCGTGCCGTCGAGAACGGGGGGAGGTCCGACCCCGTACACACAGTGACCGTAGCATATCGAGGGGCCGCTCCGGATGTCAACGTCGAAAGACGGCCGCTCGAAAGGGGATTCCCTGTACGCCGGCCGCCAGTGAGAATATGGGAGTGCACGGTCGCCTCGAATTGGGCCGGAAGACAAGAGGGGCCGATCGGGATCGGCTCCTAGGTCGTGCGGGCCAGGATCACGCCAGCACAGCGTCCTGATGAGACCCGGTGACTTCTGCCTCGGCCCTTGGGACGGCGTCCACAAGATGCCGGTGATCTGCCATGAATCTCTCGAGTTCAAGGCCATCTCCCCGGGCCTCCGGGTCCCGACCGGAGAAGAACGCCCGCTCCAGGGCGATCCAGCGCACGTAGAAGAGCAGGACGAGGAAGAAAAGGGCCCAGCCGCCCCAGTTCAGGATCGCGTTCCACATGGTCTGACCCTCCTTCGTTGTCTCTGACTGCCAGCCTCTGGAATGTGGAGCACGTGCTTCCGGTGATCTCGGTGCTTCTAGCCGCCCGCAGGAAACGCGAGCCGGTCTGGCAGCGCCTCGAATCCTCGGGCAGCCTAGTCGATCCCACCCTGGGCCAGCATTGCCGGCTCGCCCTCCGGAAGGACGCGCCGCATGAGCCCGACGGCCTCTCGGCCGCCCACTTCTTGACAGACCACGAGGGTTGTCCAGTCCTCGGAGAGCTGGAAGGTGATGCCACCCATGTGGCGCCAGAACAGCTTCCCGCCCGGCAAGACCTTCGCGCGGGCGTGGAGCGATCCACCCCCGTACGTCGCATCGGGATGATTCCCCCAGGTGAAGAGGATGGCTGCCCAGTCCTCATGTACGTCGTACACCAGAAGGCGGCTTGGAAAGGCATCGGGCCTGAGGCCCTCCCAGATCCCAGCCAGGGCGGCCAGCTCCGCCGGCACGCTGGGCACAGGTCGGATGATCCGAGCCTCGGGTGAGGAGGCAGGGGGAGTCTGCACCGTCGCGACATAGACCCCGAGACACGCCAGTGCGAGCACGACGACGGCAATTCGGAGCTTCACGGCATCCCCCTTTCCGATCGGACGGTTGGCGGGAACTTTCCTGTGCACCCGCACGCGTGTGAATGAACGCACAATGCGTGCCGGGGGAGGTGGGGTCAGTCTGGGGCAAGCTTAAGTCCGCACGTCTACAGAGGGGAAGAGCATCGGCCACGACTCGCATGCGGGCCGGAGCGGTTCTCGGTTGACCACGGAAGGGGACAGGGGGTGTTCCCGAAAGTGATCGGAGGGGGGAGTCGAGAGGCGCACAGCCAGAGACCAGCAGCTCGCGGCGCACGGACGGCTCACGCCTCGGGGACGGCCGGCGCTTTCAGCTGGCGGGACAGGGAGGTGCGTCCGGAACCCCGGGCCTCGGCGGCACTGGTCTGGCTTTCGTTGGCACGGACCGGCGCCGACCGGAGGAGGCCCCGTTTGACGGTCAGCACCGCATCGTGATCGGAGTCAGTGTCCTCCACGTGGACGCCGCCCGGCTGCTGCGCCTGGAGCTGAGGCTGCATCTGACACGGGCAGGGGCAGGCCGATTGCGAGCGGGGGTATCCTGTTGACACCACCCGAAAAATCACGTAGGCTCCGCGAAAGCAGCGTCTTCATATAACTGTCTGGGCCCAAAGGGCCGGAGGGACTTCATCATGGCGGAAGTCGCGACGCGGAAGGGACCCGTCAAAGAGGAACGCAGGGATAGGGACAAGGCGCTCGACTTGGCGCTCTCCCAGATCGAGAAGCTCTACGGCAAGGGCGCCATCATGCGCATGGGCAGCACGGGCGCGCTGCTGCCGGTCTCGGTCGTGTCGACCGGCTCCATGGAACTGGACTACGCCCTGGGGGTGGGCGGGGTCCCCCGCGGGCGGGTCATCGAGATCTTCGGCCCCGAGTCCAGCGGCAAGACGACCCTGGCCCTGCACATCATCGCCGAGGCCCAGAAGCGACACGGGGCCGCCGCCTTCGTGGATGCGGAGCACGCGCTGGATGCCAACTACGCCAAGACCCTGGGGGTCAACACGGACGACCTCCTGATCTCCCAGCCGGACACGGGGGAGCAGGCCCTGGAGATCACCGAGGTCCTGGTGCGAAGCGGCGCCGTGGACGTGGTGGTGATCGACTCCGTGGCCGCCCTGGTGCCCCGGGCGGAGATCGAGGGAGAGATGGGGGATTCGCTGCCCGGGCTCCAGGCACGCCTCATGTCCCAGGCGCTCCGAAAGCTCACCGCTGCCATCAGCAAGTCCAAGACCTGCGTGATCTTCATCAACCAGATGCGCGAGAAGATCGGGATCATGTTCGGCAACCCCGAGACCACCACCGGCGGCCGGGCGCTCAAGTTCTACGCGTCGGTCAGGCTCGACATCCGGCGGATCTCCACGCTGAAGGATGGCGAGGATGTCATCGGCAGCCGGGTCAAGGTCAAGGTGGTGAAGAACAAGGTCGCCCCCCCGTTCCGCGAGGCGGAGTTCGACCTGATCTACGGGGAGGGGATCTCGCGCCTGGGGAGCCTGCTGGACCTGGGCGTCGAGCACAAGGTGGTGGAGAAGAGCGGGGCCTGGTACGCCTACAAGGGGGAGCGGGTCGGCCAGGGGCGCGAGAACGCCAAGCGCTTCCTCCAGGAGAACCCAGCCATGGCCGACGAGATCGAGGGCAAGCTGCGGGCGGCCCTGGGCATAGCGGCTCCGGCCGAGGTGGAGGCGTAGATGGAACTGTCGGACCTGCTCAAGGTCGCCGTGGCGCGGAAGTCCTCCGACCTCCACATCAAGGTGGGGAGCCCGCCCGTGCTTCGCATCGACAACCGGTTGGTCCCCCTGCAGGAGATGCCGCGCCTGTCCCAGGACGTGGTCGTCGCCATGGCCGCCAGCGTCATGAACGCCAAGCAGCGCGACCGCTTCAAGGACCAGAACGAGGTGGACCTGGCCTACAGCGTGCCGGGTCTGGGCCGCTTCCGGGTCAACGTCTTCCAGCAGCGGGGCATGGTGGGGATCGTCCTCCGGCTGATCCCCATCAAGATCCAGAACGTCGCCGAGCTGAATCTCCCCCCGGTCCTGGAGAAGCTGGCCCAGGAGCCGCGCGGGATGATCCTGGTCACGGGGACCACCGGATCGGGTAAGTCCTCGACCCTGGCGGCCATGATCGACTACATCAATGCCACCCGCTCGGGGCACATCCTCACCATCGAGGACCCCATCGAATTTCTCCACCGGGACAAGAAGTGCCTGGTCAACCAGCGCGAGATCGGGGTGGACGCCCTCTCCTTCAGCGAGGCGCTGCGGAGCGCCTTGCGCCAGGACCCCGATATCATCCTGGTGGGCGAGATGCGCGATTACGAGACCATTTCCACCGCCATCCTGGCCGCCGAGACGGGCCACCTCGTCATGAGCACGCTCCACACCCTGGATGCGCCGGAGACGGTCAACCGGGTCATCTCCGTCTTCGCCCCCTACCAGCAGAAGCAGATCCGGCTCCAGTTGGCGGCCGTGCTCAAGGGCATCATCTCCCAGCGCCTGATCCCGCGGGCCGACGGCAAGGGGCGCGTGCCCGCCGTGGAGGTCTGCATCGCCACCGCCACGGTGCGGGAGTGCATCATGGACGCCGACAAGACGCGGCAGCTCCATGACGTCATCGCCGGGGGCGTCAGCCAGTACGGGATGCAGACGTTCGACCAATCGCTGATGTCCCTCTACACGCGCGGTCTCATCACCTACGAGGAGGCCCTGCACTGGTGCACGAACCCGGATGACTTCGCCCTGCGCGTCCGGGGGATCGAGTCCACCGCGGATTCGCGCTGGCAGCAGGCGATGCAGTCCGGGGCGTCCCCTGGCATCCCGGGGATGACCAAGATCTGAGGACCAAGCGGAATGCGAGGAACACGTACGGCGTAGACCGTGATGACGGAATGCGGGAGGGGATGCTGGGGGGAGTGAAGCAGGGAGGCAGGGGCGCAGCATCCACGGGAGACGCCCGGCGCCTGGAGGCCTGGGAGGCAGCCCTCCGGCTCCTGGCGATGCGGGCCCGCACCACCCAGGAAGTCCGGCAAGGCCTGGCGCGGCGGGGCTATCTTCCCGCTGATATCTCGGCGGTGATCCTGCGGCTGACCTCCGAAAAATACCTTGACGATCTGGAGTTCGCCAGGACGTGGGTCCGCTCGGCAGGCCTGCGCCGAACCCGGGGACCGGCGCGTCAGGCGCAGGAGCTGCGGGCCAAGGGGGTGGGCGAGACGGAGATCGCCGCGGCCCTGGCGGATCTGCCGGTGGAGGGGACCATCCGCGAGGTCGCGGAAGCGGCGGCCGTGCGCAAGCTCAAGGGGTTGCGAGGGGTGGATCCCAGCGTAGCGCGGCGTCGGCTGGCCGCCCACCTCGAGCGGCAGGGGTTCCCGGCGGACGCGATCCTGGTGGTGTGCCGGGAGCACTTCCCGGGCGAGGCGGAGGACGAGGAGGGAGCCTGACCTTGGCGGGCCGGTCCCGGCCCCCGGAGAGACGCATTCGACACCTACCCATAGGATGCCGATGACACCCAAATCAGGAAACGAGATCCGGAGCGCCTTCGTGGACTTCTTCGTCCGGCGAGGGCATACGCAGGTGGCGAGCGCGTCTCTGGTGCCCCGGGCGGACCCGACCTTGCTCTTCACCAACGCCGGCATGGTCCAGTTCAAGGACGTCTTCACCGGCAAGGAGAAGCGACCGTATGCCCGGGCCGTCACCGTCCAGAAGTGCGTGCGCGCCGGGGGAAAGCACAACGACCTGGAGAATGTCGGCCGCACGGCGCGCCACCACACCTTCTTCGAGATGCTGGGAAACTTCTCCTTCGGCGACTACTTCAAAGAGCGCGCCATCGAGCACGGGTGGCAGTTCCTCACGACGGACCTCGGGCTTCCGGCGGATCGCCTGTGGGTGACGATTCACGAGGGAGATGCCGCCATGGGCCTCGGGCCGGACGAGGAGGCGCGCAGCCTGTGGCGCCGCTACGTCCCCGAGTCGCGCATCGTGGCCTGCACCACCAAGGACAACTTCTGGGCCATGGGCGACACCGGGCCGTGCGGGCCCTGCTCCGAGATCGTGTTCGACCAGGGTCCCGCCATGGCGTGCGGGAGGCCGACCTGCGCCGTGGGGTGCGAGTGCGACCGCTACCTGGAGCTGTGGAACCTCGTCTTCATGCAGTTCGAGCGTGACGCCCAGGGACGGATGACGCCACTCCCCCGGCCGAGCATCGACACGGGCGCCGGGCTGGAGCGGATCGCCGCCATCCTGCAGGGTGTCTCATCGAACTTTGATACGGACCTGCTGCGACCCATCATCGCCGCCGTGGAGGAGCGCACAGGGAAGCGGTACGGGGCAGACCTCCAGGCGGATGTCTCCATGCGAGTCATCGCCGATCACGCCCGGGCCACCACCTTCCTGGTGGCGGATGGCGTCCTTCCCGCCAACGAAGGCCGCGGGTACGTCCTGCGCCGGATCCTGCGCCGGGGGCTGCGGCACGGGCGGCTCCTCGGCCTGGAGGAGCCGTTCATGGCGACGGTGACGGGGCGGGTGATCGAGATGATGCAGGGGGCCTACCCCGATCTCACCGACGCCCGGGGGCATGTGGCGCGGGTGACGCTCGCCGAGGAGGAGCGGTTCGGGCACACCTTGCGGGTCGGTCTGAAGCTGGTCGAGTCCCTGCTGGCGGGTCTGACGGCGCAGGGGGCCACCACGGTCCCCGGCGCGGAGATCTTCCGGCTCTACGATACCTACGGGTTCCCCGTGGATCTGCTGCGGGACATCGCCTCCGATCAAGGCCTCGCGCTGGACGAGACCGGTTTCGAGCGGGAGATGGCCGAGCAGCGGGTGCGGGCACGCGAGGCCTGGGTGGGCTCGGGGGAGGTGGAGGTCCCGGCGCGGCTGCGGGACCTCACCCTGCGTCTTCGCGTCGAGCCGCTCTGGTACCAGGCCGCTCGGTCCGAGGCGGTAGTCGAGGCCATCCTGGTGGGGGAGGAGCGTCGGGCCGTGCCGGCCCTGGAGCAGGGAGAGGCCGGGGAAGTCCTGCTGAACCGAACGCCATTCTATCCGGAGGCGGGCGGCCAGGTGGGGGACGTGGGCACGCTCACCTCCGACGGGGCGCTGGCGGAGGTCCTCGACACGCGGCGGCCGGTCCCGGCGCTGGTCCTGCACGGCGTGCGGATGAAGCGGGGGCGGCTCACCACGGGTCAGACCGTGGTGGCGGCGGTGGACGGGGGCCGGCGGAAGATGACGGCCAAGAATCATACGGCCACCCACCTCCTGCACGCCGCCCTGCGACAGACCCTGGGGGACCACGTGAAGCAGGCGGGCTCGCTGGTGGCCCCGGATCGACTGCGCTTCGACTTTACCCACTTCAGTCACCTGACCGACCGCGAGATGGACCGCATCGAGGAGCTGGTCAACGAGCAGGTGTGGGAGAACCGCGCCCTCAGGATCGAGGTCATGGACCTGGACCGCGCCCTGGGGCTGGGAGCCATGGCCCTCTTCGGTGAAAAGTACGGTGAGCGGGTCCGGGTGGTGGCGGTGCCCGACTTCAGCATCGAGCTGTGCGGGGGGATCCACGTGGGGGCGACGGGCGAGATCGGCCTCTTCAAGATCGCCGGCCAGGGGGGCGTGGCCGCGGGTGTCCGGCGGATCGAGGCCCTCACCGGCCCGGGCGCCTTGCGCCACGTGAAGCACGCAGAGCAGGTCCTCGCCGAGGCGGCCGAGCGCATCAAGGCCCGCCCGCTGGAGCTGCCGGAGAAGCTGGAGAAGCTGAGCGGGGCCGCGCGCGAGCTGGAGCGCGAGGTCCAGCGCCTCCAGGGGAAGCTGGCCGCGGGGGAGGTGGACCGGCTCCTCTCGGCCCTTCAGGAGGTCGACGGGGTCCGCGTGGTGGCCGCTGCGGTAGAGCTCCTGGATTCCAAAGGGATGCGCGAGCTGGGCGACCGCCTGCGGGAGGCCCTGAAGAGCGGCGTCGTGGTCCTGGTGGGCCAGACGGGGGGGCGCGTGAGCTGGCTCGCCATGGTCACCAAGGATCTCACCGCGCGGCTCCACGCGGGCAGGCTCGCGCAGGCCCTGGCCAAGATGACGGGCGGCGGCGGGGGAGGACGGCCTGACATGGCCGAGGCGGGGGGCAAGGATGCTTCCCGTATTCCCGAGGCGCTGGAGCAGCTTCCCGGACTGATCCGCGGGCAACTCGGGGGGTAGGCGGACGGGTCGGAAAAGCCGTCAATGTCGGGCAGAGCCTCAAGTTTTTGTTGAATGACCTGGGTGAGAGGCTATATAGTTGATCACTTCGCAGCCATCCAGGGGATTCCGGTTGCCCATCGAGCGGGACGGGATGATCTTCATCCTGCCCACCCTGGCGGCGAGCGGCCTGCTGTTCGCATTCCGCTTTCCGTCTGTGGGGACCCTGGTCCTTCTCCTGGCGGCGTTTCTGGTGTACTTCTTCCGCGACCCGGAGCGGGCGATTCCGCGGGGAGAGCGACTGATCCTGGCTCCCGCGGATGGGCGCATCGTCGCCATCAAGCCCTTCCCCGAGTGGAGGGGGCCGTTCGGGGAGCCCCTGGTGCGCGTCAGCATCTTCCTCTCCGTGCTGGACGTTCACGTGAATCGGGCCCCGCTCGCGGCGGTGGTGAACGCCGTGACCCACACGCCGGGGCGCTTCGTGGTGGCTTGGGGTGAGGCCGCGTCGGCCGAGAACGAGCAGACCCTGATCCACTTCGCCTCCCCGGACGGGGATGTGTGGGTGAAGCAGATCGCCGGCCTCCTGGCGCGCCGCATCGTCTGCCGGCTCCGCCCCGGGCAGAAGATCCAGGCGGGCGACCGGATCGGCCTGATCCGATTCGGCTCCCGCGCGGATTGCATCTTCTCGGCAGGGGCCGAGCTCAAGGTGCGACGGGGCCAGGCGGTCAAGGGAGGGAGCACGATCCTCGCGGTGATCCCGTGAAGGGCGGAATGCAATTCAGGCAGCCGACGATTGAAGACCGGGCAAGCGTGTCCGTCATTGGCCGGTTGTCAGTGGTCAGTTATTCATCTTCAATTTGAATAGGCTCTGGGTTCCTGGGGACTGAGAGCGGCAGGAGGGTGGAATGAAGGCGAATCGGGGAGGGATGCGACGGCGGATGCGACGGGGCGTCTATCTGCTCCCGAGCATGCTCACGCTGGGGAATCTCTCGTGCGGCTTCTACGCACTGATCGCCGTGTACAACGACGAGTACGCGGCGTCGGCCATCGCCATCCTGCTCGCCGAGGTCTTCGACTACCTGGACGGGGGTGTGGCCCGCATGACGGGCGCCACGTCGGACATCGGGATCGAGCTGGACTCCCTGGCCGACCTGGTCTCCTTCGGGGTGGCCCCGGGGCTGCTGGCCTACGTGTTCGCCCTGAAGCCGTTCGGCTGGATCGGCGGCCTGGCGGCCTTTGCCTTTGCGGCCTGCGGGGCGTTCCGGCTGGCGCGCTTCAACGTGCAGACACGCGCGCTGGACAAGCGCTTCTTCGTCGGCCTCCCCATCCCGGCGGCGGCCGCCGTGGTGGCGACGTTCGTGCTGTTCATGAAGGAGTCCTCGGCGGTGGTGGCCTTCGGGCGGGAGCTGGTCCCGGCCCAGGCGACTGCCGCCGGAGTCTTGCTCGGGATGTACGGCCTGGGGTTCCTGATGGTGAGCCGGATCCGCTACCGCAGCCTCAAGGGGCTGGAGATGCGGCGACGCCGGCCCTTCACCGTCTTGACGACGCTCTTGCTGGTGCTACTGGTCGTGGCGTCACACCCCAGCTTCTTCCTGTTCCTGTTCTTCTTCGGATACGCATTGTCTGGGATCGTCCGCCTGCTGCCAGCCTGGCAGAAGCGGCATCCCGTCGAGACGACAGAGCAGCCGGCGCCCGGCAAACAGTGAGGCGCGGCTCCACGATTGAAGGAGTGTCACCATGGCCGAACGGATCCTGATCTTCGACACCACGCTCCGGGACGGCGAGCAGTCGCCCGGGTACAGCATGAACACCAAAGAGAAGCTGGAGATGGCCAAGCAGCTCGCCCGCCTTGGCGTGGATGTGATGGAGGCCGGATTCCCCATCGCCTCCGAGGACGACTTCGAGGCGGTCAAGAGCATCGCCCAGAACCTGAAGGGCGGTCCCATCATCGCCGGACTGTGCCGGGCCAAGGACATCGACATCGATCGGGCCTGGGAGGCCCTGAAGCACGCCGAGCGTCCGCGCATCCACACCTTCATCGCCACCTCCGAGATCCACATCAAGTACAAGCTGAAGTCCACCAGGGAGGAGGTCCTGGAGGCGACCGTGGCCGCGGTCAAGCGCGCCAAGCGCCACACCGAGGACGTGGAGTTCTCGGCGGAGGACGCGCACCGGACGGATCAGGAGTTCCTGTGCCGGGTGGTGGAGGCGGCCATCAAGGCAGGGGCCACCACCATCAACATCCCGGACACGGTGGGCTACGGCCTGCCCTGGGAGCTCGGGGAGCGGATCCGCGACCTGATGCGCCGGGTGCCAGGCATCGACCGGGTTGTCGTGAGCGCTCACTGCCACAACGATCTGGGGCTGGCCGTGGCCAACTCCCTGGAGGCGGTCCGGGCGGGCGCCCGTCAGGTGGAATGCACCATCAATGGAATCGGCGAGCGGGCCGGCAACGCCTCGCTGGAAGAGCTGGTGATGGCCATCCGGACCCGCAGGGACTCGCTGGGCTACGATACCGGCATCAAGGCGGAGGAGATCTACCGCACCTCCAAGCTGCTCCAGTCCATCACGGGGGTGAGCGTCCAGCCCAACAAGGCCATCGTGGGCGCGAACGCCTTCGCCCACGAGGCGGGCATTCACCAGCACGGGGTCCTGCAAACGCCCCTGACGTACGAGATCATGACGCCGGAGTCGGTGGGCGTCCCCAAGAGCAGGCTGGTCCTGGGGAAGCACTCGGGGCGGCACGCCTTCAAGAAGCGCCTGGAGGAGCTGGGCATCGGCCTGGGCGAGGACGACGTGAACAAGGCCTTCGTGCGGTTCAAGGCCCTCTGCGACCGGAAGAAGGAGGTCTTCGACGAGGACCTCATGGCCCTGGTCGAGGACGAGGTCATGACCGCCGCCGAGACCTATACCCTGGAGCATCTCCAGTTCACCAGCGGGACGAACATCGTGCCGACGGCCACGGTGCGGCTCCAGATGCAGGGCGAGACGTTCCAGGAGTCGGGCTGGGGCGACGGTCCGGTGGACGCCGCCTACAAGGCCATCGATCTGATCACCAAGATCCCGGGAAAGCTCCTGGAGTACCAGCTCCGGGCGGTGACCGGGGGCAAGGACGCCATGGGCGAGGTCACGGTGGCGGTGGAGATGGACGGCCAGCGGATTGTGGGCCGGGGCAGCTCCACCGACGTCATCGAGGCCAGCGTCCGGGCCTACGTGAACGCCATCAACAAGGTGGTGGCGCGTCCCGGGGGCGGGAAGAAAGCCCCCATCGAGAAAGTCTAGAGCCAGCATGAAGATGAAATGCTGACGACCGACACCCGGTCAATGACGGGAATCGTTGCGCGGTTTTCAATTGTCGGTTGTGCGTTTTGCGCTGGCGAACGGCACGGGCCGTTCGTGAACCGTCGGGGTGAAGGACGCGCCGGCGGGGCCCGCAGGCCCCGCCGGATCGCACCCGGAAACATCCGGGGAGGGGGAAGAGAGCGGTGGCGTGACGCATGAGATGGCGGCGCTGGCCCTCACGGCCGCGTCCTTGGGGGTGCTGCATACGCTGCTGGGACCCGATCATTACCTTCCGTTCATCGTGATGGCCCGCGCCCGGGGCTGGTCCTTCCGCAAGACCGCGGGTATCACGGTCCTGTGCGGGGTCGGGCACGTGGGCAGCTCGGTGCTCCTGGGAGTGATCGGGGTTGCCCTCGGCATCGCGGTCTCCCGCCTGAGCGCGGTGGAATCGGTGCGGGGGAGCCTGGCGGCCTGGGGGCTCATGGCATTCGGCCTGGTGTATCTGGTGTGGGGGCTCCGCCGGGCTGTCCGCAACCGACCGCACACCCACGTACACCATCACGGGGACGGAACCCAGCACGCGCACGAGCACGCGCACGCCGAGGGGCATGTCCACGTCCACGAGACGCAGGGTTCGATGAGCTTGACACCCTGGGTGCTCTTCACCATCTTCGTCTTCGGGCCCTGCGAACCGCTCATCCCCTTGGTGATGTACCCAGCCGCCCGGCACAGCCTGTGGGGGACCGGGCTCGTGGCGGGCCTGTTCGGCATCGCGACCATCGCCACGATGGTGGGGATCGTGACGGTATCCCTCTGGGGGGTGACCCTCGTCCCGACCAAGCGGCTGGAGCGGTACAATCACGCGCTGGCGGGGGCGGCTCTCTTGCTCTGCGGGGTGGTCATCGAGTTCATGGGATTGTAAGGGCCGCCTCCGGGCCGATGGCGCTGGCTGGCGAGTCCGAGCACTCTGAGAAAGGCGGAACCATGCGAGCAGATGGATACACGGTAGCAGTGGCAGGAGCAACCGGGGCGGTCGGGGAGGTGATGCTCCAGGTCCTGGAAGAGCGGAAGTTCCCGGTGCGCAGGATCCGATTGCTGGCCTCGGAGCGGTCAGTGGGGAAGCGCCTGAAGTATGCCGGCGAGCAGGTCGCGGTGGAGCAGCTCAGTGCCGAGGCCTTCCAGGGGGTGGACATCGCGCTGTTCTCGGCGGGAGCCGCCCGCAGCAAGGAATTCGGACCGGCGGCGTGGAAGGCGGGCGCCGTGGTCGTGGACAACAGTTCGGCCTTCCGCATGGAGCCGGATATCCCCCTGGTGGTGCCCGAGATCAACCCCCACGCCATCGCGCAGTACGCCAACCGGGGAATCATCGCGAACCCCAACTGCACGACCATCGTCACCCTGATGGCCCTCGCACCGCTTCACCGGTACAGCCGGATCAAGCGGGTCGTGGCCTCCAGCTACCAGGCGGTCTCCGGGGCCGGCGCCAAGGCGCTGGAGGAGCTGAAACTCCAGGTGCTGGCCTGGGCCAAGGGCGAGCCGCTGCCCGTCAAGGCCTTCCCCTATCAGATCGCCTTCAACGTCCTGCCGCACATCGACGTCTTCCAGGAGAACGGCTACACCAAGGAGGAGATGAAGCTGGTCAACGAGACGCGCAAGATCCTGGAAGATGACGAGATCCTGGTCTCGCCCACCACGGTGCGGGTGCCGGTCTTCACCGCCCACTCCGTCTCCGTGCACGTCGAGACGGAGGCGAAGATCTCGGCGGCCAAGGCGCGCGAGCTGTTCGAGTCCTTCCCGGGCCTCCAGCTCCAGGACGATCCGGCGAACAAGCAGTACCCGATGCCGCTCTACGCAGCCGGGAAGGATGACTGCTTCGTGGGGCGGATCCGCGAGGATCTGGCCGTGGCAAACGGCCTCAATTTCTGGGTGGTCGGCGATCAGCTCCGCAAGGGCGCGGCCCTGAACGCGGTGCAGATCGCCGAGGTGCTGGTCGAGCGGTACCTCTAGCCCGCCGCGCGACGCAGTGAGTGGAGGCCTTCGCAACCATCGCGAGGGCCTCTTTCATTTGATCGGCCGGCACTGCCACTGCACCACGAGGTTCGTCGTCCTTATGGAACCAGGCGAGCGTCCTCGCGCCGGCCTATCACCCCCCCGAGGGCAGTCAGGATTTTGCTCGTCATCTCATCCTGCAGCGCGAAGATGTCCTGCAACCTCCGCTGGTACCGCTCGGAGAATACGTGGAGGCCCGTGGTGGCATCGATGAGCTGGGCCGCGATGCGCACCTGATCCCCTTCCCTCTGGATACTCCCCTCCAGCACGTACC
>DATIFO010000190.1:0-13719 GCA_035455275.1 Methylomirabilis sp. (SeqCode)
CAAGTCAAAGGTGCACGTCCGCCTGGACAAGCGGCACGATCTCAGTCAAGGGGAGGGGGCCGGCCACTTTGTCCGGAAAGAGATCATGGACAGCAAGTGCTTCCGACTGATGACGGCCGAAATATCGTTCGACGGAAGCTATCGCGTTCAGACGCAGGAGTTGCAGGGGGGGCGGTTCATCACCAAGGCAGAGTTTGACGCCGCTGCCCCTCCGGGATGAGCCGGCAGGCGGCTAGAGTCCCTCGCGGCGAACGCTCTCCGCGGGGCATGAGGCGGCTTCCGGGGGGCCAAGCTGTCCGGAAGCCGCTCTGCATTGAAGGCTTTCGACTCTGCGCAGCGTTTCCGCTTTCACGCCGGCTGCTGCTGGGGGCGAAGCCGCGCCACGGCTTCGTTCATGAAGCTGGTGAACGACAAGGCGATCTCTTCGCGCTCCTTCCGGCCCCGTTCATTGTCGACTTGCAGCCGGCTCACCTCGGTGCGCAACTGATCGCATTCGCCCTGCAGGGTGTCCGCCAGACTCCGAACGCGCTCGAGCTCCTCCGTCACACCCCGGAGCCGGTCGCACTCCTTCTCTGAGGCATCCAGCGCGCTCTTGAGCCGGTCATTGTCATTGAGAATGCCGAGAAGCGACCCCATGACATTTCGACCCTCTTCAATCCACCGGATCACCTGCTCCCGCTCCTCTCCCGCCTTCACACTCGCCATACCCCATCTCCCCTGACCTGCGTTGTTCTGGTTCAAAGGCTCGGGGCTCGCCAAGAGCCCACGCGGCCCGCCCGTCCTCATCCGTCTCCGTACCGAGGTTCGCTCGATGCCGGGATCCATTCCGGCAGGCTTTCAGAGGCTTGGAAGGGAGCCACAGCTTATCTCCGGGGTCCTTCCCAGGTCAAGAACTCTTCGCTGAAAAAAGTTATCGCTTTATCGCCCACGGGGAGACCGACCCTCCCGCGATGGCGCGACCCAGCTCGTCCGGATCGGCCCGCACCTTGACCGCAAGGGAAAGTGAGCGTAATGTTTCCCTGCAAGCCGGGCGTCTGGCGCTGAAAGAGCAGTCGCGACAAGCCTTTCGCGTCCGTCGAGCCCAGGGCACCAGGGTTTGGGCAGGGGGAAACGGTCATGGTTGGATATCTCGTAGTCGCGGCGCGGAATCGCCAGGACCTCCACGATTATCTGCGACGGCAATTCTCGGGCGACGACAGGGTCGAGATTCTCCTGGATCGCCGGCGTGGGGAGCGACGGCGTCGAATCGACCCGCATGAACCGGAGCGACGTCGCGGTGACCGCCGGAGCGGGCCGGGTACGGATGACCGGCTGCATTATTACGGGCTGATCATCGTGCGCCAGCTACCGGACGGCCAGAGGCGTCCGGTCCCATGGATCTCGCGGCCGTCCGAGGAAGCGGTCAACCTTGCCGGCCCCCGCAAGCCTGAGGAGACCAAGGCGACTGAATCGCGCGAGCGAGTGACCACTTGGATCTCGGAAGGGGTGCGCATGTCCGGGCTCGGCTCGAAGCTTCTCCGGGAGCAGGGCCAGGTCGTGGCCAGGGCCGAGACTGCGGAGCGGAAGTGCGAGCGGCTCGAGGAGGAGGTCACCAGGGTCCGTCGGGAAAACGACCATTTCCGGAAGCAGCGGGCCCAGATGGCAGAGGTCCTGAAAACCCTGGCGAAAGAGCTGGTTCAACCCCTGAGCAGTAAGTACCAGTAACCGGCACCCGAGTATTACCCGGCCCCACCGATCTCGTTGCGATCGGAGGCCGCGCCCGCCCCAAGCGCCATCCACCACGCACCGGGTCCGCCAAGACTATCCCTCCCTAACAAATGATGCAGATGCATTACCCGCATCATTGACAGAAGGCCAGGCTGAATTAAGATATGAATAGTCGAGGATTGGAGCACGAGGTGCGACTGATGTCCAGCAAAGGGAGGGAGCCATGAGCTATCCGTGGATCGTCGTGCTCGCCGTGGTCGCGCTGGGGCTGCTGTACGTCCTGACGCCCCTGATGGCCGATACTTTTCGCCGATTCCGGAGCTCCAGGCTGCTGAGCTGCCCCGAGACCGGCGGCCCGGCCGAGGTTGGCATTGATGCGTCGCGCGCAGCGCTCACCTCGGCCTTCGGACGGCCCGTGGTTCGCGTGAAGAGCTGCTCCCTGTGGCCCGAGAAGGAGCAGTGCAAGCAGGATTGCCTTACCGAGTACCCGGCAAGAGGACTCGGGGCGCCGCCACTGCAGGCCCGCTGAGCTTCCCGCAGCACCCTCCACGACTGGTCTCCGCGTCCCGCGCCCTGTGCACCCCTGGTGACGGGACAGGGGATCTCCTCGACCCCATTGCGCGGGGTCGGCGGACCCGTTGCGTCTCTCCTTCCTGATCTGAATTCTCCTTGTCAATCCCGTGAATCCTGGGATACAAAGACCGTGGACCGAGCAGACGCGGAAAGGTCGGGGGCGGATGCATCCGGCGGGGAAGGACGTCCTGGATCGATTGAAGACCGAGGTCCTGGTCTTCGACGGCGCCATGGGGACGATGCTGTTCGAGGCGGGACTGGTGGACGGCGCCTGCCCGGAGCTCTGGAACGCCGAGCGGCCCGAAGTGGTCCAGGCCATCCACCGGGCATACTTCGCGGCGGGCAGCGATGTGGTGGAGACCAACACGTTCGGGGGGACCCGCCTCAAGTTGAAGCCGTATGACCTCCAGGATCGCGTGCGGGAGCTGAACCTGAAGGGGGCATGGCTGGCCCGGTCGGTGTGTCCGCCGGGGAAATTCGTTGCCGGCTCGATCGGACCCACGGGCCACCTGCCGGACACGTTCGAGCCACTGGGCGACACGCCGGCCGAGGTCTTTTACGAGAATTTCAGGGAACAGGCCTTGGCCCTGGCCGAGGGGGGCGTGGACCTCTTCGCCATCGAGACAATGATGATCCCGGACGAGGCGGTTCTCGCCATCAAGGCCGCCAAGGAGGCGACCGGCCTTCCCGTGATGTGCAGCATGTTCTTCCAGTGGGGTCGGGACAAGAACATTGACCGGACCATGTGGGGGACGACACCGGGGCAGGCTGCCCGCCTGCTCTGGGAGGCCGGGGCCGACGTAGTCGGCTGTAACTGCGGAGACGGCGGCCCGGCGCGTGCCGCGGTCATCCTGAGAGAGATGCGCCAGGCCGGTGACGGCTTTCTGGTGGCCTATCCAAACGCCGGCCTTCCACGGATCGTGAACGATCGCACCGTGTACGAACTGCCTCCCGAGGCGATGGACCAAGCCTACCCGCCTATCCTGGACGCCGGCGCGAATATCGTCGGCGCCTGCTGCGGCAGCACGCCCGAGCATATCCGCCGGATCGCCGAGGTGGTCCGGGCCCGCCGCCGGTAACTTCTAACCCCAGGCAACTGGGCAACCAGCAACTCTCGATTGCCAGATTGCCGAGTTGCGACCCTAGGTGCCAAGCATCCCTGTGCCTCCAGCACAATTCCCTTGACCCAAACCCTGTGCTGGGACAGACTTCCGGGCCATCACTCCGCACAGGAATCTCCCTTCGGTCGCGGCAACCGGGGAGGGCGCCAGGCGACCAGATTTACGCTGATCCGGATTGCTCTTTCCGGATGCGACCCACCTGCTGCCGGCGGAGGCGTGAATCCCAGGAGAACACACGAGGTCGGGAGGACCCGGATGAAAGCGCACGCAAGGGCGGTCGTCATCGGCGGGGGCGTCATCGGCTGCAGCGTGGCCTACCATCTCGCGAGGATGGGCTGGACCGACATCGTCTTGGTGGACAAGAGCGAGCTCACCAGCGGCTCGACCTTCCACTCAGCCGGGCTGGTTGGGCAGTTGCGGTCCAGCGTCACGCTGACCCGCATGATGATGTATGGGACATCGCTGTACGGCCGCCTCAAGGAGGAGACGGGATATGACCCGGGGTGGCATCCTGTGGGGAGCCTGCGGCTGGCGTCCACGCCGGCGCGCGTAGAGGACCTCCGCCGCCAGGTCGCCTGGGCCAAGACGTTTGGGCTGCCGCTTCAGCCCATCAGCATCAAAGAAGCGATGGACTTGTTCCCCCTCATGACGGACAGGGGATTGCTGGGCGCCATCTACCTTCCGACCGACGGGTGGGTGGATCCCACGGGGCTGACCCAGGCCCTGGCGACCGGCGCGCGCAAGCGGGGGGCCGCGATCCACACCGGGGTGCGGGTCCTGGAGATCCGGACGAAGAACGGCCGAGTGAGCGAGGTGGTGACCGATCACGGCACCATCCGGACCGAGGCCGTGGTGAACGCGGCGGGGATCTGGGCCCAGCGGATCGGCTCCATGGTGGGGGTGAACGTCCCGATCATCCCCATGGCCCACCAGTACCTGATCACCAAGCCCATTCCTGGCCACGAGGTGCCGCGCAGCGCGCCGGTGGTGCGGGATCCGGACCTGCTGGTGTACCTCCGTGGGGAGGTGGGTGGTCTGATCGTGGGGGGCTTCGAGACCCGTCCGGCCCCCTGGAGCATCGAGGGGCCGCCGTGGGAGTTCCATGACCAGCTCCTGCCGCCCGACTGGGAGCGCTTCGAGGAGATTCAGAAGGGGGCGCTGACGCGGGCACCGTGCGTCGAAGGGGCCGAGGTGACCCAGCTCATCAACGGGCCGGAGGCCTACGCGCCCGACGGGGAGTTCATCCTGGGGGAGTCGCCCGAGGTGCGCGGCTTTTTTGTGGCGGCGGGACTCTGCGCCCACGGGATCGCGGGGGGCGGCGGCACGGGGAAGGTCCTGGCGGAGTGGATGGTCGAGGGGGAGCCGTCCCTGGACATGCACCACATGGACATCCGCCGGTTCGGGACGCGCTTTGCCAGCCGCGCCTACACGCTGGACCGGGTCATGGAGGTGTACAAGCACTACTACCTGATGCGCTTTCCCTTCGACGAGCACGAGCGGGGGCGGCCGCTGCGCACCAGCCCGGCCTACGAGCGGTTGAAGGGGCTGGGGTGTGTCTTCGGCGAGAAGAATGGGTGGGAGCGGCCGAACTATTTCCGGCCCGGGCAGTCGTGGCGGCAGGCGGTGCGCGAGCAGACGGACTGGGGCCGCCCGGCCTACTTCGAGGCGGTGGGCAGGGAGCACGCCGCCACGCGCGAGGGCGCGGCGCTCTTCGACGAAAGCTCCTTCAGCAAGCTGGAGGTCTCCGGTCCCGGCGCCTTCGGGCTGCTCCAGCATCTCACCGCCAACGATCTGGACCGGCCGGTGGGGAGTGTGACCTACACCTCGCTGCTCACCCGGAAGGGCGGCATCGAGTGCGACCTCACGGTCACGCGTCTTGCGACCGACCGCTTTCTGCTGATCACGGGGACCGCCTGGGGTCCGCACGACCTGGGATGGATCCAGCTCCACATGCCCCGCGACGGCTCGGTGCAGGCCCGGGACGTGACCTCGAGTCTGGCAACCTTTGGCCTGTGGGGGCCGCGGGCGCGCGACATCCTGCGGGGGGTGACGGACGACGATATCTCCCACGAAGGCTTCGCGTACATGATGGCCCGCCCGATCGTGGTCGGGCGGGTGCCGGTCCTGGCCCTGCGGGTGACCTATGTGGGGGAACTGGGGTGGGAGCTATACGTCCCGTCGGAGTACGGCCTGACGCTCTGGGACACGCTGTGGGAGGCGGGCCAACCCTTCGGCCTGACGGCCGGCGGGTACAAGGCGATCGACTCGCTGCGGCTGGAGAAGGGATACCGGGTCTGGGGCGTCGACCTCACACCGGATGACAACCCATACGAGGCGGGCCTGGGCCCATTCGTCAAGCTGGACAAAGGCGACTTCATCGGCCGGGAGGCGTTGCAGCGGGTGAAGCAGGAGGGGATCAAGCGAAAGCTGTGTGCCTTGACGCTGCCCGGAGAGGCCGGCGTCATCTACGGTAACGAGCCGGTCCACGCCGCCGGGCAGGTCGTGGGGCGGGTGCGAAGCGGCGGATTCGGCTACACGCTGGGGAGCAACATTGCACTGGCCTATCTGCCCATCGAGCACGCCAAGCCCGGAACAGAGGTCGCCGTGGAGATGTTCGGCGCGCAGGTGCCCGCGCTGGTCCAGAAGGAGCCGCTGTTCGATCCGAAGAACGAGCGGATCAAGTGCTAGCGTTGCGCCCCCCTCACCGGGTACCGGGCACCCTTTGGGTGGGGTGCCTCTCCCCCCCAGGCGGGGGAGAGGAAGGTGCTGGGGGGAATAACTAGGAGCGAGTCATGGTGAGCTTTCTGGAAATCTGCCGGCGGGCGGCCACCGGGCCGATCGTGGCGCCCGACGACTTCGACATGCAGCGGATGGTCCCGAACCTTCAGAAGGCGATCGCTCAGCATGGGTTGAAGGCGCCGCCCAAGGACGTGGTGATCCCCTGGGACGACGACCTGGCCGACCGCCTCTTCCTGGCGGCCAAGGACTTTCTGGTGGAGACAGGGGTGTACTGCCCGGACACCAACCGGGTGATCACCTTTTCACGGGACGAGCTGGAGGAGGCCATCCGCTTCGCCCCGCGGGAGTGCTGGCTGGGCGAGGGGAAAGAGCGAGGGGCCATGCGCCCGCGCCGGCCGGAGGACCCCCAGATTCCCTGGTGCCACGTGGGCGGCGGCATCCCGGTGAGTTCGGACGAGATCGCCTCGGCCGTGGTGGAAGGCTATGCCCGCATCCCCCACGCCGATTCCATGAGCATCCCGGCCCTCACCCAGATCCGGGGACTGACGGTCCAGGCGGCGGCGCCCTCGGAGATCTTCGCCGCGATCCACTCGGTGCGCCTCGGCCGGGAGTCCATGCGGCGGGCGGGGCGGCCCGGCCTGCCCATCATCAATCTCCTGTCCACCTCGGCCTCGCCCATGGGGGTGCTGGCGGTCACGAACTCCGACCACGGACTCCGGCCCTCGGACGGCTGGCTGATCGTCTCCCTCACCGAGTTCAAGCTGGACTACAACGTCCTGAACAAGACGGCCGCCATCCTGGCCTTCGGCGGCAACGTCGGCTTCGCGGCCGGCGCCATCTACGGCGGCTTCGCGGGCGGTGTCATCGGATCGGCCGTCGTCAACGCGGCCTACATCATGGCGGCGCCGCTGGTCGTGCGCGCCACCTACCACCTGCTGTATTCCCTGCACATCAACCAGTCCAACTCGACGGCACGGGAGCTGCTGACCAGCGTGGCCCTCGGGTGCCAGGCGGTCAGCCGCAACATGCCGTTTCCCTACTTCGATCTCGGGTATGCGGCGGCCGGGACGTGCACCCGGCAACTGTACGACGAGACGGCCGCCCGCATCATTGCCGACGTCGTGTCCGGGGCCAACATCGAGACTGTGCATCCGGCCAAGGGCATCCTCATGGACAACTACAGCCCCATGGAGATGCGCTTTGCCTGCGAGGTGGCCCACGCCGCCGCCGGGGTGAGCCGACGAGACGCCAACGAGATGGTGAAGGAGCTGCTGGCGCGGTACGGGCCGCACCTGGAGAACCCACCGGAGGGGAAGCGGTTCCAGGATTGCTTCAACCTGGACACGCTGGAGCCGGATTCCGAACACTATGACATCTACACTGAAGCCAAAGAGCACATGCGCAAGCTGGGCCTGAAGCTGCGATGACACAAGGGGAACTCGATGACGCGGGACGAGATACTGGAGGGACTGAAGCAGGCGGTCCTTGCCTATGACGTGGAGGCGGGCAAGCGCCTCACACGGCAGGCCCTCGACAGCGGCCTGGGCCCCCTGGAGGCGATCGATGAGGGACTCTCCAGAGGGATCAAGATCATCGGGGACAAGTTCCAGGCCATGGAGATCTTCCTGCCGGAGCTCATGATGGCCGCCAAGGTCTTCCTGGAGGCCATGAAGATCCTAGAGCCGGCCATCCTGGCCCTGGGCGAGGGGCGACCTAAGCGCGGCGTGGCGATCATCGGCACCGTGAAGGGGGACGTCCATTCCATCGGGAAAGACCTGTTCGGCACCCTTCTCAAGGTGGCCGGATTCGAGGTCCACAACCTGGGTGTGAACGTCCATCCGGGCAAGTTTCTCGAGAAGGCGGAAGAGACCGGGGCCGAGATCCTGGGCCTCTCGGCTCTGATGACCACCACTATGCCGAGCATGCGGGAGGTCATCGAGTTCTTCCAGGCCAAGGGCATCCGGGACAGGCATACCATCCTGGTCGGCGGCGGTCCTGTCACGGAAACCTTTTGCAAGAAGATCCAAGCGGATGGGTATGGGCAGACGGCGCAGGATGGGGTGGAGTTGGCAAACGAATTCGTTCAGCGGCGCCGGGGGGCGTAGCTAATCAAATGCGTTCGGTGGTTCGTGTGTTCGGCTGTTCGGTGGTTCCTCCGGCAAGGAACGACCGAACGACCGAACTGCCGAACACCTTTCGCTGAGTTTTCGTTAGCGTGGAACACGCATCGTTGATGCGGCCGCGCGTGGATCCGGACCTGATCCTGCGGCTGCAGAAGTACCGCAGGCTCGAGGCGGTGCCCGCGCCGGTGCGCCAGGCGGCGCGGGCGATGGCCGCGCTGGCCGAATCCCTGGTTGAGCCCGAGGGCCGACTCTGGCGCGCCCGCGTGAGGCGGGTAGAGCCGGAAGGGCCGGTCCTCGTAGGCGACGGGGTTGCGTTTCAGAGCCGCGCGCTGGCCCGCCTCCTCCGGGACGCGACCGAGGCAGTCGGGGTGCTGCTCACAATCGGGCCCCGCCTGGAAACGCGCGCGCGGGAGATGATGGCCGAGGAACAATTCCTGGAGGCGCTCCTCCTGGATACGGCCGGCTGGGTGGCCATTGACGCGTTGGCCAAGGCGCTGCGGCGGGATCTTTCGGCGGACGCCAGGGCCCGGGGGTTTCGCCTCACCCCCCGGATGGCCCCAGGGTACGCTGATTGGGAGCTGGAACAGCAGCAGGTGCTGTTTTCCACATTCGGCCCGGAGGCTCTTCCGGTCCGGTTGACCGAGGCTTGCGTGATGCTTCCCCAGAAGTCCATCTCCGGTATCTACGGCCTGATTCCTTAAGGGTTCATGCCCCGCGGCTTGCCGCGAGGTAGCTCATCAGTCCTGGGGGACTTGGCGCACCAAAGGCCATGCCGTTGGTACCGGCGGATTAGGCTTCTTCTTCGGCCAGGGGGATGCAGGCGGAGGGAGCGACGGCCAGGCGGACGCCCTCTCCCTGGCGGAATCCCGGCGCCAGCGTGACGGGGACCACCACTCGCAGAACGACATCGCTTCCCTCGACCTTCACCTGGCAGTCCACCGCGTCCCCGAGGTAGCTCGCCCGCTGCACGGTCCCCCGAACGAGGTTGTCGCCCCGCGTGCTCGTGGCTCCCGCCTGGTGATCCCCCACGAGTTCGATCTGGTGGGGGCGGATCGAAAGGGTCACCGGGTCTCCGACCGTCAGGTCCGCCGACGCCACCCGAAGGCGCAAACCGCCACGCGTCACCACGCCGGGTTCGGCCACGATCCCATCCAGCAGGTTGGTCTTTCCGATAAACTCTGCGACGAAGCGGCTGCGGGGTCGCTGAAACAGATCCTCCGCGGTCCCCGTCTGGACCACCCGACCCCGGCGGAGAACCGCGATCCGGTCCGAGATCACCATGGCCTCTGCCTGGTCGTGGGTCACATACAGGGTGGTAATCCCGAACGCCTCGTGGAGCCGCCGAATCTCAAAGCGCATCTCCTCGCGCAGGTTGGCATCCAAGTTACTCAGGGGCTCATCCAGCAAGAGAATCTCCGGCTCCACGACCAGGGCGCGCGCGAGCGCCACCCGCTGCTGTTGGCCGCCGGACAGCTGGCCCGGGTAACGAAATTCAAACAGTTCGAGCTGCACGACCTTCAGGATTTCCCGCACCCGGCGGTCCCGCTCCGACCTCGCGATCCCCTTCTTGAAGCGGAGGCCGTACGCGACGTTCTGGGCCACGGTCATGTGGGGCCAGAGCGCGTAGCTCTGGAAGATCATGGCCATGCGTCGCCGCTCCGGCGGGATCACCGTGGTTGGGGAGGAGAGGCAGCGGTCCTCCACCCAGATCTCGCCGGCTTCCGGCGTGAGGAAGCCCGCTACGAGACGCAGGGTCGTCGTCTTCCCGCACCCCGACGGACCCAGCAGCGACACCAATTCCCCCGGCTTGACGTCGAGGGAGAGCCCGTCCACGGCGGCGACATCGCCGTAGCGGCGCGTCAGGGACCTGAGTGCTATACCTGGCACTGTACCCTGCCCCTTATCGAATCAGCTCGTCGGCCCGGAGCTGCAGCGACTGCGGGATTTCGAGGCCCAGCGCCTTGGCGGTCTTGAGGTTGATGACCAGCTCGAACTTCGTCGGCTGCTCCACGGGCAGGTCAGCGGGCTTGGCACCTTTGAGGATCTTGTCCACATACGTGGCCGCGCGGCGGTACAAGTCGGCATAGTTCGGCCCATAGCTCATGAGGCCACCCGCATCCACGAACTCCCGCGTCCAGTAGACCGCAGGCAGCCGGCTCTTTGCCGCATGATCCACGATCTGTGCGTGCCGACCCGTGAACATTGCGTCCGATAGCACGATGAGGGCGCTGGCCTGCTCGCGGGTCATGGCCGAGAACGCGTCCGCAAACCCGCCGGGGTCGGTCACCTCCAGAGACTGGATCAGCAGCCCCAGCGACTGGGCCGCTACCTGTGTCTCCTTCAGCTCGGGCAAGGAAACTGGGTTCGTGGGGTTCCGGAGCACGGCCAGCCGCTTCAATCTCGGGATCACCTCTCTCAGCAGCTCCAGCCGCTTCCCGCTGAGTTCCGGAGAGATAACGGTCAGGCCCGTGACATTCCCACCCGGCCGCGCCAGACTGGCGACGAGACCCGCTGCCACGGCGTCGTCCGCGGACGCGAAGACGATCGGGATCGCCGAGGTCGCGCGCCGGGCGGCGAGGGTCGCCACGACCCCGTGGGTGACGATCACATCTACCTTGAGGCGCACCAGCTCTTCCGCGAGACCGGGCAGTCGCTCATTCCTGCCTTCGGCCAAGCGGTAATCAATGGTGATGCTCTGCCCCTCGACCCAGCCCAGGTCCCGCAGCCCATGCTTGAATGTTTCGAGACGGGCTCGCACAGCGTTCGCGGAGACGGACGACAGGAACCCGATACGGGGGACCTTCCGGGGTTGCTGTGCGTCGGCGGCGGGTGGCGTTAGCAGGATCCTCACCGCAAGTATGAGCAGAAGCAACTTGCGTGCAGGGCTGCGGTGCCTTCTCCCAACCGAAATCCACAATTCGAAATCCGAAATGGTACTCACTGGATCACCTGATCCGCCCGGACCAGAAGGAACTGCGGGATCTTCGGGCCCAAATGCTTGGCCGTCTTCAGATTGATCACCAGGTCGAAAATTCTCGGTGGTTCCATAGGCAGGTTGCCTAACCCGGATAATTCGGCGCGCCGTGAAAAGGCGCTGGTCTCTAGCGGGTGCAAGTCCCGCCTGGGGAATTGTCGGTACACCCCAGTAGCTACCGTGGCGATGCAACGGGTAACCAATGCGTCGAAGCCCACGGGACAGTGGCCCACCTTGGGTGGGTCTGCAAGCCGACGGGCCGCAACGTGTGTGAAGCCCGCGCAGGCCTCGAAAGGGAAGTCGTGAGCGCCGACCGGCCTGAATTACCGGGAAGGCCGCTGGACCGCATGGGAGCAACCGACCGATGACCATGGGGTCGCTCACCGGGGTAAGGGGCGTGGCACGCCGGCACAGGGCCCAGCGCAACACGGGAGACCCAGGGCCGCGAGGGGTCGCGCCCCTCGCCCCATCGTCGGGATGGGGGCGCTCCTGGGAGTCGGAGGGGTCCACAGTGTGTGCCAGGCAGCAACGTGCTCAGGGAGGTTAAAGTCCTCCTGGCGCTCGGATGGAGGGCGCCATATCCAAAAGCGGGGGTAATGCCTCGCTGGCCCTGGTTACGGTGACCAGGGAGGGCAGGGTGTCCACCGCGAGGTGGAATCCGAAAGGCTTGCGGAGAAGCACCGGGCCGTAATCGATGGGGGCGACCCCGGCGATGAACCGGTCGGCCAAAGAGGGGGTCCGGTCGAGTCGGCACTATGGCGACGAAGGCGTTTTCCATCCTCCCCTCGTACCAAGGTGTGTGCGGGCGGCACGGTGCGGAAGAGCACGGGGTGACCCTGGGAGATCTCATCGGATGCCTGGCGCGCAGGGAGCGCGGGGCGAAGACGCGCCTATAAGCCCACAAGGTGAAGTGGCGGTCGATGTCCGGTGAGAGGTCGGAGGACGGCATATTACCAGAAGCGCGGGCAAGAGAACCCGCGTGACCTCGACCGAGGCGGGCGAGTGGCCCGGGGAAGGCCGTCCGCGAGGGTGGCAGGGGCGGGGCAGGAGGCCAGCGAGTACGGTGATGCCACGGAACAGTTCCGGGAACCCGGAAAAACCCCTCTGGCAACACCCGAGGAGACTGGCGGACTGGCTCAACCCTGCCGGGCAGAGGAAGGTCCACTCGTTGGTGGACAAGGTGTACCAGCCGAAGAACCTGCGAGCTGCTTGGGAGAAGGTCAAGGCGAACCGCGGGAGCGGCGGGATCGACGGGCAGAGTCTCGGGGAGTTCGAGCACGATCTGGAGCAGCACCTGGCTCGGCTTCACGAGGAACTCCGCACCGACCGCTACCAGCCATTGCCGGTCAAGCGGGTGGAGATCCCGAAGGCCGGCAAGCCGGGGGAGTGGCGTCCATTGGGCATCCCGGCCATTTACGACCGGGTGTGCCAGCAGGCGCTCCGCAACCGGCTGGAGCCGATCTTTGAGCCCCTCTTTGACGCCAGCAGCTTTGGCTACCGGCCTGGCCGGTCGACCAAGGACGCGCTGCGCAAGGTCTGGCGGGAGATCGACGCGGGCGCCGAGTGGATCGTGGACGGCGACTTGAAAGACTACTTCGGGTCGATCGACCACGCGAAGCTCATGACCTTGGTGGCCCAGCGGGTGGCCGACGGCCGGGTGCTGACGCTCATCGAGCGGATGCTCGCGGCGGGCTACATCGCCCAGGGTCGCCTGTTCCCCACGCCGCAGGGCACCCCCCAAGGTGGGGTGGTCTCCCCCTTGCTGAGCAACATCCTCCTGACCCCGTTCGATCGGGAGATGCGCCGGCGAGGGTACCAGCTCACGCGGTATGCCGATGACTGGCTCATTACGTGCCGGAGTCGGCGCGAGGCAGAGGCGGCGGGGCAGGTGGTCCGCAAGGTTCTCGCGGCCCTGGGCGTGCAGCTCAATCTGCAGAAGACGCGGATCGTGCATGTGCGCCAGGGGTTCGCCTTCCTGGGCTACAAGATCAAGCGCGGCAGTCGCCGGCTGTACCTGGCGGCAGCGCAGATCCGGTCCGGGGCGCGAGGCGGGGATCTGTACGCGTACCCCACCCAGAAAGCGATCGACCGCTTCAAAGAGGCCGTTCGCCGGAAGACGCGGCGCCGCATCCCGCTTCGCACCGCCGAGCTGATCCGCGAGCTCAACCCTGTGGTTCGTGGATGGGGCGAGTACTACAAGCGAGCCCACGTGCGGAGACTCTTCAACCAACTCGACCGCTGGATCGAGCGACGCCTGTGGTCGCATCACTACAAACGGTGGCGCTGCGCCGGGTGGAAGACGCTCCCGACGCGCCGGCTCCGGGGCGAGTGGGGGCTGGTGAGCTTGATCGCACTGATTCCTTCCTTGACCCCGCAGCCATCCGCTGCGCCGTCGTGAAAGCTGCATGCGGGAAAACCGCACGTGCAGTTTGAGCGGCGGACGGAGGCCAGCACCTTCGAGTGCGCCTCCTCCGACCCGACA
>DATIFO010000191.1:0-6642 GCA_035455275.1 Methylomirabilis sp. (SeqCode)
GGCAGGTTCATGCTGGAGAAGTGGCCCACCAGCTCGTCCATCAGCGACTTCACGATTCCCGAGGCGTCGGTGGCGGCTACGTGGCAGTGTACCCACCCTTGGGTGTGAACCATGTTGGAGATGGCGTTGCCGATACCTCCCACCGGGAAGCCCTGGGCGGCCAGATCCGCGATGAGCGGCTCGATCTTCGCCGGATCGGTGAGCAGGAACTCGATGTTGTTCCGGCTGGTGAACCGCAGGTGGCCCTCACTGTACGCATCCGCGAGGTCGCAGATCTCGCGAACCGTCTGGATGGAGAGCAGCCGGGGTGAGCCGGCGCGCACCGTGTACAGCTTGTCGCCGGATTCTGCCACGTGCACCATCACCCCTGGCTTGAGGATCTCGTGGTACCGCCACTGCCCGTAGTTCTTCTGGATGACCGGGGGCAAGAACTTCTGGTAGTGCGGGGGGCCGATGTCGGTCTTGCGCTGGGTCTGGGTCTCTGCCATGTCCGGACTCTCCCTTCTCTGAGCCGTCAGCCATCAGCCGTCAGCTCTTCGCGCTTCGTCGCCAGGTGCTGAACGCTGGGGCTGGACGCTGAATGCTATCCTTACGCCTGTGCGTTGCCGGGCTCCTCTTCGAGGTACTCCTCGTAGAACACGTACGGGTTCTCCCGGGGATGGGCCACCATCTCGGGCTTGGGCTCGAGGCCGATGGCCTCCAGGAAGTTCCCCAGCCCGACCCGCATGATGAACTCCCCGACCCGCTCGCGGCTCTTCCCCTCCTCGCCCCACAGGTCCAGGATCTTGTCGGTCAGCGCCTTGAATTCCGTGTAGGGGGGCTCCATCTTCATGAAGGGTACCAGCACGGACGAGAGCATGGCCCCCTGGACGATGGGTGCCTTGGCCCCGATCAGGATGGTGGCGCCCCGGTCGGTGCCCGGGCGCAGGGCCTTGGGCATGACGTTGATGCAGTGCATGCACCGGACGCACCACTGGTTGTCGATGCTGAGCGCCTTGCCGTCCCAGGTCATGCACTTGCTGGGACAGCGGTCGCAGACGTCTGCCTGGATATCGATCCCGTCCGTGGCATAGGCGCTGACCGCGGCCGGGTCCACCTGGATGGGGCCGCGCCAGGTCCCGATGATGCTGAGGTCGGCGCGGGCGATGGAGGCCACGCAGTCGTTGGCGCAGCCCGCGGCCTTGAACTTGAACTTGTAGGGGAAAGACGGACGGTGGATGGAGTCCTGGTAGTGCATGGTGATCTCATAGATGAACTGGAGCGTGTCGAAGCAGGCCCACTCACAGCGGGCCGGCCCGACGCAACAGCTCGGCGTGCGGATGACGGCCCCGGACCCGCCCAGGTCGAAGCCGTGCTGGGTCAGCTCGCTGAATGCCGGCTCCAGCTCGTCGGTGCGCGTGCCCAGCAGGATGATGTCCCCCGTGGACCCGTGGAAGTTGGTGAGGCCGGAGCCATGGCGCTCCCACAGGTCGCAGAGTCCCCGCAAGGCCTCGGTGGTGTAGAACCAGGCGGCCGGCTGATTCACCCGCATGGTGTGGAAGTGGGCCACGCTGGGGAACTGCTCCGGGATGTCGCAGTACCGGCCGATGACCCCGCCGCCGTACCCGCGCACCCCCACGATGCCCCCGTGCTTCCAGTGCCCGATCTTCTGGGTGTAGGACAGCTCCAGGAGACCGAGGAGGTCCTGGCTCATGCGGTTCTTCTCCGCGGCCCGCTTGATCTCGGTGACGAAGCTGGGCCAGGGGCCGCTCTCCAGTTCGTCCAGCTTCGGCGTCTTCGGGAGTTCCTGCTCGTCGGCCATGATCGGGGCTCCTCCTGGGCGGCCTCGCCCGCGTGATGGGACCTAGCGCATCTCGATGTAGCCGCAGGGGCACTGCTCCGCGCATTTCTTGCAGCCCGTGCAAAACTCCAGCTTGATCCGGTAGGGAGATCCCTTCTCGACCGGCTTCTGAATGGCCTGGTCCTGGCAGTACTGCCAGCAGGTGTCGCAGGCGAAGCACAGGCCGCAGCTCAGGCAGCGCTTGGCCTCGGCAACGGCCTCGGCCGCGCTGAAGGGGAGACTGGCCTCTCGCTCCGGAGACGCGAGCCGCTCCTCGACCGGCACCGTGGCGCCGGCTGTCCGCGGCTGCTTGGGGTAGTAATCCAGCCGCATCCGATCGTGGGCGACCACGGGGGGAGCGGCCGGCGGTTCGAGCGTGAGCTCCCGGAACCGGGCGTGGATGGTCTCGGCGGCCCGGCGGCCGCGGAAGATGGCGGTGCTGACGATCCCGAGGTCCAGGTCGTCGCCCGCGATGAAGGTATTCGGCACGGCGGTCTCGCCGAGATCGCTCGCGGGAATGTGCCCGCTCGCGTCACGCAGGGCCGTGAGCCCCGTGTAGTCCCGCTCCGGCTTGGCGGCGACGATGATCGTGTCCGCACCCAGAATGAACTCGGAGCCGCCGACCGCGTCGGGCCTGTCTGCCTCGACCCGCAGACAGGCGAGGCCCGTGGCGCGGGCACCTTCCATCACCAGGCTGGAGGGCGTGGCCGGACACTCGATCCGGACCCCCTCGCGCTGGGCTTCCTCCACCTCGTCTCTCGTGGCCGGCATGTCTTCAACGGTCCGGCGTGACAGGAGCGTCGTGCGTGCCCCCAGGCGCACGGCGACGCGGGCGGCATCCACGGCCACCTCCCCGCCGCCCACCACGACGACGGACCCGCCAACCTGCGGGGCCTCACCGGTATTCACCCGATGGAGAAACTCCAGGGCCGAGAGGACGTTTGGCGCGTCCTCCCCGGGCAGTCCCAGGCGCGGGCCGGTTGCCGCTCGGATGCCGACGAAGATCGCCGCAAACTGCTGGCGGAGATCCTCGTACATCACGTCCTTCCCGATGGCCGTGCTGCAGCGCGCCTGGATGCCCAGCGCGAGAAGCCGATCGATCTCCGCGTCGAGGATGTGACGGGGCAGACGATGGGAGGGGACGCCGTAGCGGAGCATCCCGCCCAACCTGGGGAAGGCCTCGAACACGGTGACCGGGTACCCGCGCCGGGCCAACTGGTACGCGCAGGAGAGCGCCCCGGGGCCCGAGCCGACCACCGCGACCTGTTCCGGATGCCGCTCATCGGTCAGAGACCGCAAGGGGAGGTTTCTCTCCAGGGCGAAGTCCCCGAGGAAACGTTCCAGGGCGTTGATGGACACGGAGCCGTCCAGATGCGTCCTGCTGCACTGCGCCTCGCATTGGTGAGGGCAGGCTCGGCTGGAGGCAGCGGGCAGGGGATTGCCGTCCGCCAGGATGTCGAAAGCCTCCTGGAACGCGGCCTCTTGGGACTTGCCGCGGGCCTCGGCCTGGGCGATGGTGGTCAGGACAGCCCGGATGTCGTGATGGTTGGGGCAGGCCTTGATGCAGGCCGGCGTCTTCTGGACAAGAACGGGCCGAAGGGAGGACGCGGCCCGCTCGCCGCCCGACACGGCTCCTCCCGCCCCAAGCTTCCGGACCTTCTTGACAACAATGGGCACGATCAGGTTCTCCTTTTCTTCTGTCCTGATTGCCTGCTCGAACATGAGCAAGGACTTTGCCGGCCCGTGAATTCGTCAGAAGTCGTTGAGAAGTTGAGCTTGACGAAGCAGCCGTTCAAGTCTCGTGTTACCGTAAGGTAACACTCGATCCTAAACTGTTACCCTTCAGTAACATGCAAAGCTCAGGAGACCCCCAGGTGCTTGAGCTTCTTCCAGAGGGTCTTCCGGCTGATCCCCAGGATCTGGGCCGCCTGGCCCCTTCTCCCTTCGGTCAGTTTGAGGACGGAAAGGATGTACTCCTTCTCCGCCTCTTCCCGGACTTTCCCGAGGGATCGCTCCTGCCCGCGGAAAGGTGATCGCGCCAGGCTGCCCGGACCCGGTCTTTCTTCGAAGGCCATCATACGATTCGCCTGCGACAGGCTGACGACAACGGGACCCCCCCCGGCCGACCCATCCCGACGTGATCACCAAAGCAAGGGATGGGCCGGCCGGGGGGTTGTCGTTCCCCGCTACTTGATTACCGGCGCCGAGAAGAGGATACCTCCAAACAACAGGAACGCCAGGACCAGTGTCCAGACGATGTTGAAGGCCTGCGCGCCGAGGAAGGCCGCGGCCGGCCGGCCGCCCTCCAACTGCAGCAATTCCTTGAAGTTTGTCTCCAGGCCGATGCAGACGAAGGCCAGGGCGAACGTCAGCAGCCGGATGAATCCCAGGGGGCCCTTGACCAGGTCAATGGTTCCCTGACTCAAGAAGAAGGAGAAGACGAGCGAGGCCACCAGGAAGCCGAGGACGAATTTCGGGAACCGCTCCCAGATCACCATGGCGCTTGGCCGCTCGCCGGTCTCGGCCCCTCGCTTGACGGTCCACGCGATCGCCAAGAGGAAGGCTGCAAAACCGATCAGGACGTTCTGCGAGAACTTCACGATGGTGGCCACCTTCATGGCGGCGTCGCCATATAACGCACCCGCGGCGACCACAGCGCCTGTCGTGTCGATCGTCCCACCGATCCAGGCCCCCGCGACCAGTTCCGGAAGCCCGATGGCTTTTCCGAGGATCGGCATCAGGATCATCATCGGAACGGCGATAACCAGAACGATGGAAGTGGTGTAGCTGAGCTTCTTCTTGTCACCCTGGATCGCGCCGGCCGCGGCGATGGCCGCCGACACGCCGCAGATCGAGACGGCGGTCGCCAGCATGGCGGAGAACTCGTCATCCACCCGAAGCTTCTGGGCCAGCCAGTACGCGAAGTACCAGACGGCCACCACGACCACGATGGACTGGATCACCCCGTAGGCGCCGGCCTGGAGGATCTCGCCGAAGAGAATCCCGGCCCCCATGATCACCAAGCCGACCTTGATGTAGTACTCCGTACGGACCGCCTCCTTCATCCAGGCGGGGAGGCCGAGCACGTTGCTGATGAACAGCCCGAGGACGAGCGCCCACAAGGCAAACTCCAGGCCGTAGTACGTGACGGTCGTGTTGCCCGCGATGAAGAGGGACAGCCATGTCAGGATGAATACGGCTGGGAAGCCGACGAGGAACTTGCCCACGCTCCTGCCCATCAGCGCATTGCCGATGGCGGCCAGGATCAGGAACCCCGCACCGATGAGGATGGAGGTCCAGAGGTTCTCGCCTGAGAAGACCTTCCCCAGGGTGGCACCCGAGTCTCCACTGAGCTTCCGGCTGACGCCCGCGGCCTGTTTCTTCAGCCCGGCATCCTGCACCGGTGCCGCCCCCAGCTTCTTGGCGGCATCGCCGATCGCCTTCCGCTCCTGGCCGGCCAGAGCGGCCTTGAGGCCCGTGGCAGCCGCCACCAGGTCAGTTTCGTTCTTGTCCTGGGCCGCCTTGAGCAGCTTGTCCACCCCGGCGCTGCTCTCGGCCGCCACGGACTGGAACCCCCCGTCTCCCATCCACCTGAATGTCGGCGTCTTGAACCGGAGACCGAACAGGACGAGCAAGATGATGAGGAATCCGAGCCAGACTGTCATCCAGTCCTCGCTCTTGATAATGGTAGAGCCTCCACTCCCTTTCTCCTTCGCCGCTGGCATGGTCGTTTCCTCCTTTTTGAAGGGTCGGAGCACGCGCTTTTCCGCTTGTCGGATTAGCAAGAAGTCTGCCGCAAGCCTGTCGGCGTGCAACCCACGAAGAATATGGCGGTCGTTCCCCTGGATTTTCGAAGAGGGGTCATCGCGAGTTACCGAAGGGAAACATCCGAGGGAGGGAGCGTTACCGGTGGGAAACGCGAAGACCCGACGGGCTACACCCTGTAGAGCTTGTAACAGGTGCGGCACGGTTCGGGAGGAGGGGGCATCTTCGAGTCGTCGCTTCCGGCCGACACGGCGGCGAGGGCTCGCGCTGCGAGTCCCAGCCGGCGCTCGGCGAACCGCTGGCGGAATTCCCCGTATGCTGGGGCGTTCCAGATATCGAGAGGATCCTGGTCCCGGACGTTCCCGAACCGCACGGCCGGCACGGTCACCTGCCTCCCCTCAAAGCATCGCGGGATCTGCGTCTGTCCGGGCAGCGCGAGATACGTGCACGGGGCGACCCAGCCGTCGCAGGAGACGAACAGGGTTTTCGTCGGGTGGGCCTCGCAGACGGCAACCTCTTCGAGGTCGAGCGGGTAGGGACGAAAGACGAGTCCGATGCGTTGCGCCCTGGCTCGCGCCTGTTCAATGGCGCGGCCACACTCCTCTCGCAGGAGGGTGCAACCGAAGACGGCAAGGTCCCGGTGGGCCGGTATCACCAGGTAGTCAAGATTGGTGGCGTACAGCTCATCCACGCCGAGGGACCCCGCCATCTCCACTGCCTGGGACAGCTCGGCCAGGTTGCTCGTGGTCATCAGGTAGGAGAGTTCCACCTTCGTCGGCTTGCCCGCCCGCCTCGCCCGGTCATTCAGGAGGTGGCGGATGTTCTCCAGGATCACGGAAAGGTCGGAGTGCATCCGGATCCGCTCGTGCGTCTCCCGGGTGGCGCCCGCGATGGAGACGGACAGGAGGTCGAGCTCCAGCTCCAGAAGGCGCCTTGCCGCGTCTCGGTGCAGTTCCATGCCGTTGGTGGTCAGGCCCACCTGGCACCCGGCGCGCTTGGCCAGGGCGATCATCTCGAAAAGGCGGGGGTGCAAGAGGGGCTCGCCCCACCCTTGCAGG
>DATIFO010000192.1:0-15820 GCA_035455275.1 Methylomirabilis sp. (SeqCode)
AGCGTCCGCTTGGCGGAGGCGATGACCGCGCCCGAGGTTTCGCCCGGGAGCGGCTTGACCTCGAAGGCCACCACCGGGCGGCGCCCCTTGGCCAGGTACTCGATCTCGAAGAGGGCCTTCAGGAACTCCACGAGTTGGGGCACGTCGTTCTCGCCCCCCGGAATGCCGAAGCGGGGATGCTGGTCCCCGTACGCCGGATGCCCCTGCTGCTTCACGCTGTTGCCGATGTGGATGTGGGCGATGTTGGACTTCTTCAGCGTGCCGAACACCTTCTTGGGCGACTCGTCCTGGATCGGCAGGTGGCTCAGGTCCACCATGATGCCGAAATCGGGGAAGTCCTTGCGCAGGCCCTTGCACACCGCCAGGGCGTCCTTGGCGGGGCCGACCAGGCACTTCTTGTCGTACTTGGAGTCGAAGCTCTCCAGCACAAAGCGGAGGCCCTTCTCCTTGCAGTAGCCCGCCAGCTCTCGCAGGGAATCGATCAGGAGCTTCATGGCCTCGTCCCGCCGCTCGCCGGGGTCCACGCCGCTCAGGACCGCCAGGGCCTTCGCCCCCACCTCCGCCGCCTCGTCGGCGCACGCCTTGACCTGATCCACGGCCCGCTTCCGCTCGCCCGGATCGAAGCTGTTCAGGTTCAGCTTCTGGGACAGCAGGCACGGCTGGGCGCCGTACCCCACGGTCATGTGACTTGCCGCGAGGAGGCCCTTCACCCGCTGCCGCTCCGCCGGGTCCTTGATCCAGGTGATCTCGACGGCCGAGAAGAAGTCGTCCTCCACGATCTTCGTCAGGGTGTCGTAGACCGGGCCCTCCCCCTTCATGCACTCCGGGTAGGCCATGAAGTGCACAATGCCAACTTGCATGTAGGACTGCAGGGAATCACGCATGGATGCCTCCTTCTGATGAGAATGGACCGAAGCCAGAGCCAGCCCGCCGAGAGAGAAAACGGTCGTTCTGAAACGCTAATCTATCACCGCCCATCCTGCCCTGCCAGGGGGATGTGCCCTTTTGTTTGGTTCCCCGACCCGGCGGGGCAACAGCGAATTCCGACCGCGATGGACGCTCGCTCTGCGCCATGCGCTTTGCGCCATGCGCTCTGTGCTATTCGCCCTTCCGCGCCGCCTCCAGGATCCGCACGGCCCGCGTCGGATTGTAGATCCCGCAGGTGCAGAAGCGCGCCAGGTACGCGGAGGCCTGGCCCGGATCCCGACGCCCCTCGCGCACCCAGTCGATCATCTTCTTGGCCAGGTTGTGGGAGACCATGCCGTGGCCGCACATGGTGGACAGCTCCAGCACGTGGCGGTCCGGCAGCAAGGTCAGGTCCCCGTGGAAGCCCAGGGAGTACTCGACGCTGTGCCGGGTGATCCCGGCCCGCTGGCAGCAGGTGCGGGCCTCGTCCGTGAGGGCGCTCACGTTGATCGAGATGCCCAGGTCGGCCTGTCGCAGCTCCGACAGGAACGCCTCCAGCCGCGCCGGATCATCGAAGACCGCCGCCACCGTGGTGCAGGTGTCGATGCTGGCCACGACCTCGGCCGGCTCCCTGGGTGGCCTGGACCGCCAGTGCGCGAGGGGTGTGAGATTCTCCGAGCCCTTGAAGATCCCCCCCTTGACGGCATTGCCGACATTGATGGGCCGATGCTTCAGGGCCAGGCGCAGGAACGTCTGGAGCTTCGGGGGCGCGTCCTGGTCGTTGATGCCCCGGGCGGCCATGGCAAAGACGATGTAGTCGTCGCGAAGGCTGTCGCGGCTCCCGAAGCGATGAAGAGTATTCGTCATGGTCGTCCCCTTGTGCTCGCTGCCCTCTGCCTCAGGCAGGGACCGCGGCCGGCCGCCGGCCCAGTCCCAGGTTGGTCTTCCCGCGATAGAAGGCGTAGCCTTCGCGCTTCAGCACGGGCTCCAGGCCGTTGTCCCCCTGGGCATCGCAGCGGGTGGCCACGCCGATACTGACGATGGTGTCCAGGGTCGGGGCGACCTCCTCGACCCGGCGCAGGACCTCCGGCACGTGCTCCAGCGAGGTCTTCAGCTCCACGATGGCCGACAGGACCTTCTCGTTCAGGATGTCCTCCCGGATCGTCCCGGTCGCGGCATCCGCCATGAGAGAGAACACCGGATTCTTCCGCTCGAACGTGATCGGCAGGGAGGCCAGGGCCATGGTCATCTTCTGGATGTCCCGGAACCGGACCCCGACGCCGGGCCGGCCGAACTCGATGGTGAAGCCGGCCTCGCCTTCATTCACGCGGCCGGTGACGTCGTTGGTCTTCACCTCCTCCGTCCCGCGGCCATGCACCCCCGTGGATTCGTGAGGCACCAGGGGGTCGCTGAAAGCCTGCCGTACGATCCGCGGCCAGGTCAGCTCCTGGGGGGTGAGGGCATCGGTGGGACACACGTCCGGTTCGGGGTCGAACCGGATCCGCAGGAGCTTCAGGAACCCCCGGATGCTGCGCACCAGCGTGGGATTCAGGTGCTCCTTGCTCATCCCCCGGTGGCAGGTGAAGCACTCCACGCACTCGTCCAGGTTCACCGTGGCCCGGTTCACGGCGGGATCGATATAAATGGCCCCCATGGGGCACACGGGGATGCAGTTACTGCACGCCACACACTTCTGCTGGTCGATTTGCATACGCACCCTCTCCGCATCGGCCATCTGGCCGAGATCCACTCTGATCGAAATGACCGAGGGGGGACGCTCCCCCCTCCTGGCTTCTGGGTACCATCGTATCCGCGTGTTCACGGACGTGTCAAGTCCCCTGGACAAATGCGATCCGGGAGCGCTGGGGCGAGCCCCTTTGAGGACGAAGGCAATCCGCGAGGCATGATACCAGAGTCACTTCCTCCTGGTTTTCGATTGACACCTTTGAGACCCGGTGGTATAGAAGATGAGATTGGTCTGATTGTCCTAATAAAGGTCTCAGCGTCTGGTTTTCGCCGCTTTACCCAGCCGAAACGCTGGGGAATCCGCTCGGGACTTGACCTCTCGGAGCGGAGGCTTTTCCCCTCAGCAGAAGCCTCCGCCTGTTTGGGATCCACACAGGGTTCCGGTCGCATCAGCTTCCCAGCCAGTTTCACACATGCACTGCCGAACAAGGGGGAGGGGATTCCGATGAAGACACGTGATCGCGATGCGTCTCTTCTGGGTGGGATGGATCGTCGGACGTTCATGAAGATCGGTGGCGCGGTGGGCGTCGTCGCGGCCGCGGGGGGTCTGGAGGGGATCCTGGGGGCTCGGAGGGCGCCCGCATTCGCCCAGGGGACGAAGCTGCATCTGGTGCGCTGGAACGACTTCATCCCGGAGGCGGACGTGGAGTTGAAGCGCCAGATGGGGGAGGCCTCCAAGGCGCTGGGGGCCGAGGTGATTCTGGAGACGATCAACGCCAACGACCTGCAGCCTCGCATCACGGCGGCCATCCAGTCGGGGTCAGGTTCTGATCTCTTCATGCTGCAGTATAACTGGCCCCAACTGTATGCCAATGCGCTGGTTGACGTGAGCGACGTGGCCGAGGAGGTGGCCAAGGCCGAGGGCGGGTTCTACGACGTGTACATTCCCTCGACCAAGGTTGGCGGAAAATGGATGGCGATGCCCCATTCCATCATCGGGAACGCGGTGGCGTATCGCCGGTCCTGGTTCAAGGAGGCCGGTGCCGGAGAGTTCCCCAAGACCTGGGACGAGCTTCGGAAGGTTGCGGCAGTCCTCAAGAAGAAGGGTAGGCCCTACGGCCAGACGCTCGGCCACACGTTCGGGGACGCCCCGACGTTTACTTACCCCCTGTTGTGGTCCTTCGGTGGGGCCGAGACGGACGCGAGCGGAAAGAACACGGTCATCAACAGCAAGGGCACGGTCGAATCGGTGAAGTTCATGCAGGCCTTCTGGAAGGAAGGCTGCGACGAGGGCGGCCTGGCCTGGGACGACACCAACAACAACCGGGCCTTCCACGCCGGCGAGATCTCCGCCTCCCTGAACGGCGCCTCCATCTACATCGTGGCCAAGCGCCAGAAGGACAAGATCAAGGACGACAAGGGCGAGCCGATGTGGACCGACATCGAGCACGCCGGGCTCCTGCCCGCCGGTCCCGCCGGCCAGTTCCCCCTCTACCTCAACCACGCCCACGGGCTCATGAAGTACTCCAAGAACCAGAAGCTCGCCAAGGATTTCCTGCGCTGGCTGCACCAGAAGGCGAACTTCGAGAAGTGGTTCGTCATCTCCGAGGGCTACAGCGTGGGGGCGACCGTCGCGTGGGAGAAGCACGCCATGTGGGACAAGATCGACAAGCCGCTTCAGGTGTTCCGGTCGGCGGCGCGCAAGACCCGCATCTTCGGCCACGCGGGCCCCTCGACCGCCAAGGCCACGGAGGTGTTCTCCAAGTACATCGTCACCGACATGTACGCCAAAGCGGTGCAGGGGATGAAGGCCGAGGACGCCGTGGCGTGGGCCGAGGGAGAGTTGAAGAAGATCTACGTGTAGCCTGTGGGGCCGACCATGCCGAATGGAACGGGGAGCGTCACCAGCCTGGAGGTGGCGCTCCCCCAACTTAAGACCGTCCGGCGGCGCCCGCCGCTGTCCGAGAACGAGTGGGTGCTCGGGTTCGCCCTCATGACGCCCACCCTCATCCTGCTGGGGCTGTTCATCGCCTACCCCTTCGTGATGGGGATCAAGCTTTCGCTGAGCAGCACGAGCGTGGGCACGCCGGGAGTCTTCGTTGGCCTGAAGAACTTCGCGAAAGTCTGGGACGACTCGATCTTCCGGACGGCTTTCGTGAACACTGTCTATTACACCTTCTGGGCCACCCTCTTCAAGCTGGCGCTCGGGATGTGGCTGGCCCTCCTGCTGAACCGCCACTTCCGCGGGAAGCGCTTCGTGCGCGCCGCCATGCTCCTGCCGTTCATCGTTCCCACGGTGCTCTCGACTTTCGCCTGGCGGTGGATGTTCGATCCCACGTTCAGCGTCCTCAACTGGATCTTGTACCAGACGGGGTTCATCCGCGCCAAGCTCCCCTTCCTCTCGGACGGAACCTGGGCCATGTGGTGCGCCATCGTGGTCAACACGTGGCGCGGCATGCCGTTCTTCGCGATCACCCTCCTGGCGGGCCTCCAGACGATCAACCCCGATCTGCACGAGGCCGCGTCCCTCGACGGCGCCAACGGCTGGCACCGTTTCTGGCACGTGACCTGGCCGCTCTTGCGGCCCATCACGGTGGTGGTCGTGGTGTTCTCCATCATCCAGACCTTTGCGGACTTCCAATTGATCTACGTGCTGACGGGCGGCGGACCCGCGAACTCCACGCACCTCCTCGCGACGTATGCGTACCAGATCGGCGTCGCGACCGGCCTCCTCGGGGAAGGGGCGGCCGTGTCCCTGTTCATGTTCCCGGTCCTCTTCGTCGTGGTCTGGCTCCAGTTGCGCTACGTCCGCCGGCTGGAGGGGGTCTGATGGCCGTCGAGCGCAGGTGGAAGCGGTGGCTGCTCTTCCATGGCCCCTTGGTGCTGTTCATCATCGGGACGCTCTTCCCATTCTACTGGATGTTCATCACCGCGATCCGTCCCGATGAGGAACTGTACCGCTCCTGGCGGGCGGTGAACAACGCACCCTTCTGGACGCTGCGCCCCACGCTGGCGCATTTCCAGGACCTGCTGGCCCGAACGACCTTTCCCAGCTGGCTCATCAACACGCTGTTCGTCGCGCTCCTGTCGACGATCATTTCCCTGTTTTGCGGACTCCTGGCGGGCTACGCCCTCGGCCGGCTGCGATTCCCCATGGCAGGCATCCTCGGCACCGGGATCTTCATCACATACCTCGTCCCGCCCACCCTGCTCTTCATCCCGCTGGCCAACATCATCCGGGACTTTCAGCTCGGCGACACTCCCTGGGCCTTGATCCTGACCTACCCGACATTCCTCACGCCATTCTGCACGTGGCTTCTCATGGGGTACTTCAAGACGATCCCCAAGGAGCTGGAAGAGTGCGCGCGGATCGACGGGGCGACTCGGTTCCAGGCCATGCTGCGCATCATCTTCCCGATCGCCCTGCCGGGCATCCTGTCCGCGGGCATTTTCGCCTTCACGCTGTCCTGGAACGAATTCATCTACGCGCTCGTCTTCCTGTCCTCTCCGGAGCGGAAGACGGTGCCGGTCGGGGTCGTGTCGGAGCTTATCCGCGGGGACATTTATTTCTGGGGGCAGCTCATGGCTGGGGCGATGCTCGGCTCGATCCCGGTCGCCTTCATCTACTCGTTCTTCGTGGAGCACTACGTGGCCGGCCTCACGGGCTCCGTCAAGGGCTAGCCCGGAGCCGCCACGATCCCCCGCTCCTCGATCGCTCCCGATCCGCCTCGTCGCAGCCTCCGTGCGAATCCCTGCTCCTGGTGGGACTGGTCCGTCCCTGCTTTCTGGAGTATCATGCGACCGACCTGAGGGGCCGGATATCAGGACACCGCCCCTGGCTCACTCACCATGCGAGGGCCCATGCCCAGACGAATCACCATTGCCCACAGCCCCGACGCCGACGACGCCTTCATGTTCTATGCGCTGGCCCAGGGGAAGGTGAGCGATCCGGACCTCGAATGTGTCCACGTTCTCCAGGACATCCAGACCCTCAATCAGTTGGCCCGCCGGGGTGAGTACGAGGTGACCGCCATCTCCTTCCACGCCTACCCACACGTCGCCGACACCTATGCCATCCTGCCGCATGGGGCCAGTATGGGGGATGGCTACGGGCCGATGATCGTGGCCAGGGAACCCTGGACAGCAGAGGACTTGAGGGGTCGACGCATCGCAGTTCCCGGAACCCTGACGACGGCCTTCCTGGCCCTGCAACTCTGGAAGCCTGGCTTAGAGCACGTGGTGATCCCTTTCGATCAAATCATGGGTGCGGTCATCACTGGACGTGTCGATGCCGGCCTGATCATCCACGAAGGCCAGGTCACGTTCGCGTCCCTGGGTCTCCACATGGTGGTGGATCTGGGCGAGTGGTGGCTGAAGGAGTCCGGGCTGCCCCTGCCGCTTGGGGGGAACGTGATCCGGAAGGACCTGGGGTCAGAGCTTATACGGAGGGTTTCCCACCTGCTGCGGGAGAGCATCCGCTACGGCTTGGCGCACCGAGAGGATGCCCTGGCCCATGCTATGCTGTTCGCCCGCGACATGGATCGAGCACTGGTGGACCGCTTTGTCGGAATGTACGTGAACGAATTGACCCTGGACTACGGAGAGCGTGGGCGTGCCGCGGTGCGCCGCCTGCTCGCCCTTGGGTACGAGCGCGGCCTCATCCCCCATCACGTAGAGCCGGAATTCACCGACTAGCCGAAAGAGCGTTCGGCAGTACGGCTGTTCGGCAGTTCGGCTGTAGGCGAACCACCGAACCATCGAACGCTCCTGGTTCCGAGGAATGTTTGCCCTTTCCTCCGATTCATACGTCATCGACCTGCCAGCGCATCACACCTTTCCCATCCAGAAGTACCGGTTGATCCGCGAGCAGCTCCTCGCCGAGGGAACCCTCACCCCCGAGGAGGTCCTGGAGCCCACGCTGATCGAGCCCAGCGATATTTGCCTGGTACACACCGCGGACTACTGGGCGAGCCTGGCCGCAGGGACTCTCGCGCCGAGCGCCGTCCGGCGCCTGGGCCTGCCGTGGTCCGAGGCGCTGGTCCGACGCTCTCGCGCCTCGGCCCGGGGGACATTGACGGCCGCGCGCATCGCCATCCGGGATCGCGTCGCCATCAACCTGGCCGGGGGAACCCACCACGCCTTCCCGGATCGTGGGGAGGGATACTGCGTCCTGAACGACATCGCCATCGCCATCCGCTGCCTGCAGAAGGACGCCTGGATGCAGCGCATGGCGGTCATCGATTGCGACGTCCACCAGGGCAACGGCACCGCGGCCATCTTCGCCGACGAGCCGGACGTGTACACGTTCTCCATCCACGGGGCCAACAACTATCCCCTGGTCAAGGTGCCCGGGAATCTGGATATCGCCCTTCCGGACGCCACGCGCGATGAGGGATACCTGCTCGCCCTGGAATCGGCGCTGCCAAGGATCCTCACCGACTTCCGTCCCGGCCTCGTCTTTTACATCGCGGGCGTGGACCCGCACGAACGAGACCGCCTGGGCCGTCTGCGCCTCACCCACCAGGGGCTACGCCGGCGAGACGAGTACGTCCTCCAGGCGTGTCGGGACGCCGCCATCCCCGTGGCCGTCACCCTGGGTGGGGGCTACGGCCAGTCGCTCCAGGACACGGTGGAGGCCCACTGCAATACCCTGCGGGCGGCCAAGGCGGTCTTCGCGGACGGTCCCTCCCCCCAGGCGTGATCCGGCGGCATCCCGTTCGTGCGCCCCCCCGCGAAGTGTCCGGTGTTCTGTCAACCGCCCCGCGGCGCGGGCGGCCGGTCCCTCCTCAGATGGAGAAATCCTGGCCTCGCCGGGGCACGAGATCCGGGGTCTGCGGGTCGAGTGCGACGTCACTGCGGTTCCCCGCCCGTTCCTCCAGCGCGTCCACACGAGTCATCAGGGCGCGGAGCGCCAATCCGATCGTGTCGGGCATCACCGTGTGTTCCAGGTCCGGGGCGTCCTGCGCGGTGTGGGGCTTGCTGCGCCGGACGATCTGCCCCGGGACCCCGACGACGACCGAGTTGGGCGGGACGGACTTGACAACGACCGCGTTGGCGCCGATCCGGCTGTCCTCGCCAATGGTGATGGCACCCAGGATCTTGGCGCCCGCCCCGACGACCACCCGGTCGCGGAGCGTGGGGTGGCGCTTGCCCTTGGCCAGGCTCGTTCCACCGAGCGTGACCCCGTGGTACAGCGTCACGTTCGCCCCGACCTCCGCCGTCTCCCCGATGACCACGCCCATCCCGTGGTCAATGAAAAAGCCGGGTCCGATCACGGCGCCCGGATGGATCTCGATGCCTGTCAATGCCCGGGCGAGGTGTGACACCCACCTCGCCAGCAGCTTGAACCCGTGCGTCCACAGCCAGTGCGACATCCGGTATCCCCACACGGCATGGAGCCCGGGGTAGCAAAACAGAATCTCCAGCGCGTTGCGCGCTGCGGGATCGCGCTCCAGCACGGAGCCAATATCTCGCCGAAATGTCTGAAACATGTCTTCACCCCCGCGTGAGGAGGCCCGGTGGGCCGCGGACCCTGCCCTGCGCCTACTCCGCCAGGTCCGCGAACAGGCTGGTGCTCAGGTATCGCTCGCCGAAGGACGGGATGATCACCACGATCAGCTTGCCGGAGTTCTCCTGCTGGCGCGCCACCTCTATGGCGGCCCAGGTGGCGGCGCCTGAGGAGATCCCGACCAGTAGACCCTCTTCCCGCGCCATGCGTCTGGCTGTCGTGAAAGCATCCTCGTTCTTGACCCGGATGATCTCATCATAGATTCCCGTGTTGAGTACGTCCGGCACGAATCCCGCACCTATCCCCTGGATGGGGTGCGGGCCCTTGGGTCCACCGGAGAGCACCGCCGACGCCTCGGGCTCGACCGCCACGCACCGAAACGACGGCTTGCGAGCCTTGATGACCTCTCCGACCCCCGTGATCGTCCCCCCCGTCCCGATGCCCGCGACCAGGATATCGGCCTTGCCGTCCGTGTCGCGCCAGATCTCCTCCGCGGTCGTCCGGCGATGGACCTCGGGGTTGGCCGGATTCTTGAACTGCTGGGGAATGAGGTATCGCGGGTCCGCGGCCGCCATCTCTTCCGCCTTCCGGATGGCCCCGGCCATGCCCTCGCTGGCCGGGGTGAGCACCAGCTCCGCGCCGAACGCCCTGAGCAGCATGCGCCGCTCCTTGCTCATCGTCTCCGGCATGGTCAGCACGCACTTGTACCCCCGCGCCGCGCAGACGAAGGCCAGGGCGATGCCCGTGTTGCCGCTGGTGGGCTCCAGGATGATCGTGTCCGGCCGGATCGCCTTGGCCGCCTCGGCGGCCTCGATCATGGCCACGCCGATGCGGTCCTTGACGCTGTGCGCCGGGTTGTAGAACTCGAGCTTGGCGACGACGTCCGCCACGCAACCTTCCGTCACGCTCCGAAGCCGCACCAGCGGCGTGTTGCCGACCAGCTCCGTGACATCCTTCGCGATTCGCATATCCTCTCTCCTCTTCCCCGGCGGCGCTCCGCCTCACCCGAAGATGACCTGCGCCGCCGCCAGGGCCACCGCGGTGTTGAACACCGTCGCCAGGGCGTAGACCGCGATGGGCCGCCAGCCCGCCTCCCGCAGGCCGCGGAACGACAGGCCGAATCCAATCGAAAGGAAAGCGGCCATGAAGAACCACTCTCGGAGGTGTTGGAGGTCTCGAGTCGCGCCGGGGGTGACCCATCCTCTTGCCAGGGCCAGTGTGACCACGACCGAGGCCAGGATGAACCCCAGGACGAACTTCGGAAACCGATCCCAGATCTCCCAGAGACTAGGTCGCTTCCCGGGTTTCCCTTCCACTACGGCCACCCAGTAGAGCGCCAGCAGGAATGCCACTACACCGATCAGGGCGTTCTGGGAGATCTTCGTGATGGAGGCGACCTTCAGCGCCTGCTGGCTGTGGATCGTGCCCGCCCCGACGACTGCCGCCGTGGTGTCGATGTTCCCGCCGATCCACGCGCCGGCCACATCGGGGGTGAGCCCGAGCCACGTGGCCGCCGCCGGCTGGAAGAACATGAGGGGGAGGGCAAAGAGGATCACCAGTCCGGTGACGTACGCGAGCTGTTCCTTCCTGGCCAGGACCGCGCCCGCGGCGGTGATGGCCGCGGAAACCCCGCAGATGGCCACGGAGGCCGAGAGCAACGCCCGGAGTTTGTCCTCGATTCCGAACCAGCGCGCCACGAACCAGGTGAAGAGAAAGACGCTACTGATCAGGATGACCGCCTGGAGGAGGCCCTTGACCCCAAAGGCCGCGATCTGCGCCAGGTTGATGGTCGCCCCCAGCAGGACCAGGCCGGTCTTGAGGAAGAATTCGGTCCGAAAGTACGCCGCCAGCCGCTCACGGAGTCCGACAAGCGACAGGAATCCGCTGGCCAGAAGCCCCAGCAGGACCGCATACACCGGAAACTCGATGACCCGGAGCGGCTTGCTCAAGGTCGGGACGGTCTTGTTCAGCCACCAGGTGGCCACGGTCAGGGCAACCACCAGGAGCAAGGACCCCGACCACCACGCCCCTTGCCTCGCGGGTCCCGTGCGCCCGGTGGAAACCGTCACCTCAGACGACAACACCCGATCGGTCATTGCCTGCTCCTTTCTTGTCGAAATGCTCCTGCAGGGTCATGGGATGTGCTTGAGGGTCCCGGTGAGGACTAGGCCCACCAGGACCAAGCCCACCGCCACCGCCAGCCAGTCCTCGGTGAAGAACGTGGCGAACCGCCGCGACGTTGCCTTGTCCATTCTCATGGGCGATCTCCCCCTTTCGTCGAGCCGCGATCGCTCTCGCTGTCCCTGTCGCTGTCGGGAACTCTAGTGTGGGTGACTTCGATCACCCATCCACCCCGTGCGGGGCCCTCCCCGGTGACGCGTCGCGCGGCGCGGCCCCGACCACCCTCCCCGCCAGGAGGGCCCGCAGATCCTCATCCGCATGCCGGGCGCAGAACTGGCGGAAGTTCTCTCCCTCTTCCCGATCCGCGAGGTACCCCCTGAGGAGCCGCTCGATGGCGTCGGGCACCTCTGTCGCCGGGCAGCGGTACCCGATCGGGCGCGCCGTGGCCTGGTGCTTTCCGACGCCCCCGCCGACGCAGAAGTAGTAGGCGTCCACCATCTTGTCATCCACGGTGACCTTCTTGCCCTCGAGTCCGAGGTCGGCGATCCAGTGCTGCCCGCAACTGTTCGGACAGCCGGTGATGTGGATCTTGAGATGGTGCGCGAAGCCGGGCAGTCGCGCTTCGAGGTCCTCCACCAGCCATTGCGCGTAGCCCTTGGTCTCCGTGATGGCCAGCTTGCAGAACTCGGTGCCGGTGCAGGCGACGGTCCCTCTCCAGAAAGGCGAAGCGGACAGGCGCAGCCCCGTATCCTCGACGCCTCTGTTGAGGGAGTCCAGGTGATGCCTGGGAACGTTGAGGATGACGAGGTTCTGCATGCCGGTCGTCCGAAGCTCTCCGGTCCCGTACCGATCGGCGAGGTCGGCGACCCGCACCATCTGCTCGGCCGTCAGCCGTCCCCGCAGCACCGCGATCCCGGCATAGGAGATCCCCTCCTGCCGCTGCGGATGGAACCCCACGTGGTCGCGGTAGATGTCGTCGGGTGGTGCCTCCGGCACCGCGGGGTCCAGCGGGAAGCCCAGGCGCAGCTCCAGCTCCTTCTGGAAGCGCTCCGGCGTCCAGCCGTGGCGGAGGAACAGGAACTTGAGTCGCGCCCGCTCGCGGTTCTCCCGCAGGATCTCCGATTCCCGGAAAAGCTCCGTGATGCCCCGGACGACGGGAACGACCTGCTCCCAGCGCACGAAGGCATCGAGCCGGTCCCCCAGATGGGGGTCGGTGGACAGCCCTCCCCCCACGCGGAGGGAGAAGCCGACCTCGGAGCGCCCATTCCGCTCCCGCGTGATGGCGGTCAAGCCGACGTCGTTGATCTCCGGGTACGAGCACCAGACCCGACAGCCGGTGATGCAGATCTTGTACTTCCGGGGCAGGTTGTAGAACGCCGCATTGCCGTTCAGCGCCCAGGTGGCCGCCTGCACGAGCGGGGAAGCATCCACCACCTCGTCACGGTCCACCCCCGCCAGCGGGCAGCCGGTGATGTTCCGGGTGTCGTCCCCGCACGCGCCCATGCTCGTGAGCCCGGCCTGCCAGAGGCCTGCGAGAAGCTCGGGCAGTGCCTCGATGGTCACCCAGTGGAGCTGGATATTCTGCCGCACCGTGATGTCGGCGACGCCGCGTGCGTAGCGAGCGCCGAGCCCGGCGATGGTGCGGAGCTGGCGCGCTCGGAGGATCCCATTGGGGATTCGGATGCGGACCATGAAGTAGGGCACCGCCTTGCCCTCGCCCCCCTTTCCGCCCACGGCGCCGACCCCATCCCCTTGCGTGTAAACACCCCACCAGCGGAAATAGGTCCCAAGCCATTCCGGCGGGATCGACTCATACCCCTCCTGGGCGAACCGGCGGATCTCCGCCAGGCACTCCCAGGGGTTCTTCTCGCGCTTCAGGCGCTCCACGCGTTGCGCCTTGGTCTCCTTCACCGCAGGCGAATCTGTCACGTTGTTCCCCCTGCTGTCTGGCCGTGTCTCAACGTCCGGGGTGCCTGAACACAGGAATCCGAGCGGCCGCGGAGCAGCCGCCGACTCGCTCGGCTCCTGTCTTCACCCGCGTGATCGTCTTGTCTGTCCGCCGATTTCACGATGGGTCCTCATGCCGCGGGCAAGAACAGCTCGTAGAAGCGGCGAGGCCGGATGGCCGCCAGGCAGCTCCCGAGGGCCTCCTCCACGGTATCCCCATGGGCCGTGAACTCCGGTCGGGGCACCAGTTCGCGATGGTCCGGCCGTGCCGTGCATCGCGGAGCGCCGTCTGTCGCGGGGCCGAGGATCTCCTCCACCATCAGGTCGATGCTGCCGAGACCGCACCCGCTCGGCTTCACGAAGCGGAAACGGTGGATCCGGATGAGTTGCTCCCCTTGCCGAAGATCCATGGTCCAGCCTACGGCTTCTGGATGGGGGCCCCGATCAGGCTCCCGTACTCGGTCCACGACCCGTCGTAGTTGCGCACCTTGGGATAGCCCAGAAGCTCGGTGAGCACGAACCAGGTGTGGGAGGATCGCTCCCCGATCCGGCAGTACGCGATGATCTCCTTGTCGGGCCTGATCCCCTTGTCCTCGTAGAGCTTCCGCAATTCGTCAACGGGCTTGAAGGTCCCGTCCACCGCCACGGCCTCTCCCCAGGGGATGTTCGCGGCGCCGGGGATGTGCCCCCCGCGCTGCGCCCCCTCCTGGGGCAGGTGCTCCGGCGCGAGGAGTTCCCCGCTGAACTCCTTGGGGGAGCGGACGTCCACGAGGGCCCCCCCCTGATTCCCGACGTTCCCCAGGACGAACTCCCGAAGGGCTCGGATGGATGCGTTTGGCGCCTGAGCCTTGTAAGCGGCCGGGATGACCTTGGTGGGCTCCTTCGTCAACGGTCGCCCCTCCTCGATCCACTTCTTGCGGCCCCCGTTGATGAGCCGCGCATCGCGGTGCCCGTAATACTTGAGCAGCCAGTAGGCGTAGGCGGCGAACCAGTTGTTGTTGTCCCCGTACAGCAGGACCGTCGTATCGTTGCCGACCCCGGCCTGTCCGAGAAGTCGCTCGATCTTCTCCCGGCTGGCGATGTCCCGGACCGGATGCTCCTCCAGATCCCGGAACCAGTTCAGGGCCACCGCTCCCGGGATGTGCCCCTGGTCGAATGCCGTGGCGTCCACCGAGACCTCCAGGATGCGGATGTTCGGATCGTGCAGATGCTCGGCTGCCCACTTGGTCTCAACCACGACGTTCGGATTCGCGTAGCTCGACATGATGTCCCCCCTCCCGTTCGGTGTCTCCGGCGCGAGGCCCGGAGTGGTTGGCTGGAGTGCCGAGGCACCCGCACGCCGGCGCCGTGCGGGCCCTCGTCCATTCCCCTCAAGATGCGCATTCGCCGGACCCGGTCTCCACCACGAAGTCCCCTGCGGATCCCCAGTCCTGGTACGCCTCCGGCGCGTCGTGCTCCGGCGGCAACTCCGTGAGATCCCGCACCCACTCCCGGATCCTGGGGAATCCGATCCGCTCCACAAAGGCGGCGAAACACTCGTCTTTCAGCCTCTCCATTCGGTAGAGATCCAACAACCGCCCCACCAGGGCCGGAGCATTGATCGCCGGGACCTTCACCGCGGGACGCGCAAACGTCGTTCGATCCAGGCTCAATGAGGCCCCGAGGTACACCTGGTAGGCCGGTACCTGCCGGCCACGAAATTCCTTGGCGCCGCCCGAGAACCCGATCTCCGCGAGGTGGTGATGGCCGCAGGAGTTCGGGCATCCCGAGATCCTGATCCGGATCCCCGCCTCGTCTGCCAGATCCGCGTGGCGGTTCTCGAAGAGCTTGCCGATCTCCAAGGCAAGGCCGCACGACGAGGTGATCCCAAGCTGGCACGTCTCGGAACCGGGGCAGCTCGTGATGTCCGCCAGGCGATCCGCCGACGGGACCGCAAGCGCCGCCCCTTTCAGGAGGCGGAAGACCGCCGGCAGCTTGCTCTTGGGGATCCAGCGGAGCAGGATGTTTTGCTGGTTCGTGGTTCGGACCGTTCCATCCCCGAACTGCCGGGCCAGGAAGGCCAGCAGCCGAAGCTGCTGGGCGGACACATCGCCCAGGGGCAGGCGCGCGGTGACCATGACGTACCCGCCCTGCTTCTGGGGCCGGACATTCGTTGCCTGCCACCGGTGATACTCGGGATCGTCGCTCGGTTGGCCGGCGTGCTCTGCCCCCTCTGGCACGGATCGCTGGGGACTCGGCGGCACGACCACCGGGGGGATCTTCCCGGCCAGCACCATCCGCAAGGTCGCGCGCTCCGTGAAGACGAGAGTCCGGAATCTGTCCATGCCAAGAGTGCGGATCACAAACTTGAGACGGGCGAGGCTCTTGTTCTCCCGGTTCCCGGTGCGGTCGAAGACCCGCAGGATGGCCGCGATGCTCACCAGCAGGTCGTCCGCAGGCGTGAACTCCTCCAGCAGTTGCGCCACCTGCGGCGATGCCCCCAGACCGCCCCCCACGTACAACCGGAATCCCCGCCGGCCGATCCCGTTCTCTCCCCCGACGACGGCCACCGCCCCCACGTCTTGAATGGGGGCCAGGCCACAGTGATCCTGGCACCCGGAGAAGCTGATCTTGAATTTCCGGGGCAGGTTCTGGTTCATGGGGTTGCGGAGG
>DATIFO010000193.1:0-6399 GCA_035455275.1 Methylomirabilis sp. (SeqCode)
ATGCATAATGCATGTCAAGGAAAAACTTGAGGCTACCCGAATGGAGGCGCCGCAGTCGGGATTCGGCCGATCAGGGATACTGCGGCCCGCAGGCCTGAGACAATAGGCAGCGGAGCAGTGAAGGCAGACGATTCGTGGAGGTCTTGCGTGGAGGCGCGGGGCGGACTCGAACCGCCGAATCGAGGTTTTGCAGACCTCTCCCTTAGCCTCTTGGGTACCGCGCCGTGGCAGGATGATAAGTCAAATCGGCCGAGCGGTCAACGCCAACCCACACACCGCCCGGCTGGAAACGAAAAGGGGTTGCGAGCCGATCGTCTCACAACCCCTCCGGATGACCGCTGGAGCGGGAAACGGGATTCGAACCCGCGACCCCAACCTTGGCAAGGTTGTGCTCTACCAACTGAGCTATTCCCGCAGGTGGCGCACACGATAGCAAGCGAGCCCTGGAATTGTCAACGGAAAAGCCACTACGGAACAAGGGCGTTCGGCGGTACGACCGTTCGGCTGTTCGGCTGTACGGGACAGGGCCTGAACAGGAAGTACGAATGGCGCTCGATTGTACGGCGGTACGGCTGCACTGGTCGGACCCGGGGATCAACGAACCACCGAACCATCGAACCACCGTAGCCTCGAACTCTTTCAGTCCCCGAGTCCCATCCCCCGAAGAACCGTGGCCATGTCTGCCTCGACGCTCATCGGCTTGGGGGAGCGCTTCACCGCGGTGTCCGGGTCCTTCAAGCCGTGGCCCGTCAGGATGCAGACCACCCGATCTTCCGCCGCAAAGTCATGCGCCTTCGCCCACTTGACCAGACCGGCCACCGGGGCCGCGGAGGCCGGCTCGCAGAAGACCCCCTCGGCCTGGGCCAGCAGGCTGTACGCCTCCAGGATCTCCTCGTCCGAGACCATGTCGATGGCGCCCTGGGACTGCTGGACCGCCTCCACCGCGCCCTTCCAGCTCGCCGGGTTGCCGATGCGGATGGCCGAGGCGATGGTCTCCGGTCGCTCCACCACGTGGCCGCGAACGATGGGTGCCGCCCCCTCCGCCTGCCACCCGATCATCCGCGGCAGCCGCCCGCACTTGCCGGCCTGCCGGTACTCCCGGTAGCCGCGCCAGTAGGCCGTGATGTTGCCCGCGTTGCCCACGGGCATGAACTGGTAGGCGGGCGCCTCGCCCAGTTGGTCGCAGATCTCGAAGGCCCCCGTCTTCTGCCCTTCGATCCGGTCCGGGTTGAGCGAGTTCACCAGCACGACGGGGTACTTCTCCGAGATCTCCCGGACAATCTTCAGGGCGTCGTCGAAGTTCCCGCGGATCTGCAGGACCCGGCCGCCGTGAAACATCGCCTGGGCCAGCTTCCCCAGGGCGATCTTCCCCTCGGGGATCAGCACGAAGGCCTGGAGGCCGGCGCGGGCCGCGTACGCGGCTGCCGAGGCCGAGGTGTTTCCGGTGGAGGCGCAGATGACGGCCCTGGCCCCCTGCTCCATCGCCTTGCTCATGGCCAGGGTCATGCCCCGGTCCTTGAACGACCCCGTGGGATTCAGCCCCTCGTATTTCAGGTACACCTCGCAGGGCAGTCCGAGGTGCCGCCGGATGCGGTCCGCGCGGATGAGGGGCGTGTTCCCCTCGTTCAGGGTGACGACCGGTGTGGCCTCGCTCACCGGCAGGAACTCCCGGTACTGGTGGATGATCCCGCGCCAGGGCATGGGCTAGTCCTCGACTCCCTCGACCCGGATGCACAGCGTGTCCTGGGACACCACGTGCAGCCGGTTGATTTGCTTCAGGGCCTTCTGCATGTCCCCCTCCGCCGCCTCGTGGGTGAGCATGACGATGGGGACGGCGGCCTGCTCGGCCCGGCCCTTCTGGATCATGGAGGCGATGCTGATGTGGTGCTCCCCCAGGACACCGGAGATGGCGGACAGCACGCCCGGCTTGTCCACCGCCATGACCCGCAGGTAGTACCGGCTCCGGATACGCTCCATGGGCCGGAGCGCGAGCCCCTCGCCTACCGTCTCCGTCGGGAACAGGGAGGCACGGGAGGGGCGGTGGAACACGATGTTGTGGGCGATCTCCACGATGTCGGCCACGACCGAGGAGGCCGTGGGCATCTGTCCCGCCCCCCGCCCGGAGAACATCAGCGAGCCGGCCGAGTCGCCCCGGATGTGCACGGCGTTGTACACGCCCCCCACCGAGGCCAGGAGATGGCCCTCGGGGATCATGGTGGGGTGGACCCGCACCTCCAGTTCCCCCTGGTCCTCCTTGGCGATGGCCAGGAGCTTGATGCGATACCCCAGCTCCCGCGCGAAGCCGATATCCGCGGCCTCGACCTTCTGGATGCCCTCGATGTAGATGTCGCCGAAGCGGATGTAGCCGCCGTACGCCAGGGAAGCCAGGATCTGCAGCTTGTGAGCCGCATCCAGGCCGCCCACGTCCAGCGTCGGGTCGGCCTCGGCGTAGCCCTTGGCCTGGGCCTCGGCCAGGACGTCCCCGAAGGCCTGCCCGCTCTCGGTCATCTTGGTCAGGATGTAGTTCGTGGTCCCGTTGACGATGCCCATGATGGACTGGATGTGGTTCGCCACCAGCCCCTCGCGCACCGAGCGGATGATGGGGATCGCCCCACAGACGCTGGCCTCGAACCCCAGGTCGACGCGGGCGGCGGCGGCCGCCTGATAGATCTCCAGGCCGTGCTCCGCCAGCAGGGCCTTGTTGGCCGTGACCAGGTGCTTCCCCTTCCGCACCGCCTCCAGGCAGAGGGTCCTGGCCACGGTGGTCCCGCCGATCAACTCCACCAGGATGTCCACCTGGGGATCGTTGATCACCTCCATGGCGTCGGTCGTGAGGAGCTTCGGGTCCACCGGGACCCGCGGCGTCCCGGTCTCCGCGATCCGCCGGATGCGGAGCTTGGCCCCGACCCGGCGATCCAGGAGCGCCGCGTGATGCTGGAGGAGCTTCACCACCCCCGATCCGATCGTTCCCAGTCCCAGGACCCCGACATTGATCGTCTTCATCCGATCGCCCCTCTCTCGTAGCCGAACCGGCGGCTCACCCCAGGAAGCGGGAAAGGCCCGTGGACCACGCCCGATGCATCGCCTCCACCGACAGGTTCAGATTGCATCCGTCCCCCGAGAGCGAAAGCTGGTCCCCGCCCACCACGCCCAGCTCGGCGCAGGGCACCGCGTGTCGGCGCGCGATCGCCCGGACCCCGTCGACCGCCTCGGGCCGGGCGCTCACCACGATCCGGGAGGCCGACTCTCCGAAGAGGAGCGCGTCCGGCCGCATCTCCCCCGGGAGCGCGAGCCTCGCCCCGAGCGGCCGGTCCGGGCCTGCCATGCAACATTCGGCAACGGCGACGGCCAGCCCTCCGTCGGAGCAGTCATGCGCCGAGCGCACATACCCCGCCCGGATGGCCTCCAGACACGCCCGCTGGATCGCCGCCTCCCGGGCGAGGTCGAGGCGGGGCGGCAGGCCCGCCTCCAGCTCGTGGACGATCTTGAGATACTCGCTCCCGCCCAGCTCCTCCCGGGTCTCGCCCAGCAGGAGCACCACATCGCCCGCCGACTTGAACCATGGGGTCGTGGCGTGGGCGATGTCGTCCAGCAGGCCGACCATCCCCACGATGGGGGTGGGCAGGATGGCCGTCCCGAGCGTCTCGTTGTAGAAGCTGACGTTCCCGCCGGTGACCGGGGTCCCGAGCGCCTGGCAGGCGTCCGCCATTCCCCGCACGGCCTCGGCGAACTGCCACATGGTCTCGGGCCGCTCGGGGCTGCCGAAGTTCAGGCAGTTGGTGATGGCCAGGGGGCGCGCGCCGGCGCAGACCACGTTCCGCGCCGCCTCCGCCACCGCCAGCTTCCCGCCCTCGTAGGGACCCAGGTAGGTGTGCCGGCCGTTGCCGTCCGCCGAGAGCGCCAGTCCCTTCCGGGTCCCCTGGACCCGCAGGACCGCGGCGTCTCCCCCGGGCGGCACGACGGTGTTGCAGAAGAGCATGTGATCGTACTGCTGCCAGACGGGCCGCTTGCAGGCAATGTTGGGTGACGCCAGCAACTGCAGCAGGAGCTGGTCCAGCCTCTCCGGCACGGGCACCGCCTGGAGGTCGGCGCCCTCCGTCTCCGTCAGATAGGCCGGCCGCCGCATGGGGCGATGGTAGACCGGGCCCTCCTCCGCCAGCGCCGCCGCCGGGATCTCGGCCACGACCCGCTCACGCTCCCTGACGCGCATGAGCCCGTCCGTCGTCACCCGGCCGATGATCACCGCGTCCAGGTCCCACTTCCGGAAGATGGTCAGGACCTCCTCCTCTCTCCCGCGCCGGACCACCAGGAGCATCCGCTCCTGCGACTCGGAGAGCATGATCTCGTAAGGGATCATCCCGGTCTCGCGCCGCGGCACCCTGGCCAGATCGATCTCGATCCCCGTCCCGCCGCGGCTGGCCATCTCGCAGGTGGAGCAGGTGAGCCCCGCCGCCCCCATGTCCTGGATGGCCACCACGGCATCCCCCGCCATCAGCTCCAGGCAGGCCTCGATGAGCAGCTTCTCGCGGAAGGGATCGCCCACCTGGACCGTCGGCCGCCGCTCCTCCGAGCCCTCGTCGAACGTCTCCGAGGCCATGGTGGCCCCGTGGATCCCGTCCCGGCCGGTCTTGGCGCCCACGTAGATGACGGGATTGTCCTCGCCGCTGGCCCGCGCCAGGAAGATCCGGTCCTTCCGCGCGATGCCGAGACAGAAGACGTTCACCAGGGGGTTGCCCGCGTACGTCTCGGAGACGCACAGCTCCCCACCCACCGTCGGCACGCCCACCGCGTTCCCGTAGCCCGCGATTCCCGCCACCACGCCCCCGACGAGGAAGCGGGTCTTGGCGTCCGTGAGCGGGCCGAACCGCAGCGGGTCCAGCAGGGCGATGGGCCGCGCCCCCATGGTGAAGATGTCCCGGATGATCCCGCCCACGCCCGTGGCCGCGCCCTGGTACGGCTCGATGAACGACGGATGGTTGTGGCTCTCCATCTTGAAAACGATGGCCAGGCTCTCCCCGATGTCCACCACGCCGGCGTTCTCGCCCGGGCCCTGCAGGATGCACTCTCCCTGCGTCGGGAACGCCTTGAGGTGCACCCGCGAGCTCTTGTAGCTGCAGTGCTCCGACCACATCACGGAGAAGATGCCCAGCTCCGTGAAGTTGGGCGCCCGGCCCAGGATCTCCTGGACCCGCCCATACTCCTCGAGTGTGAGTCCATGCTGGGCGATGAGCTCCGGGGTGATGGCGGCGGGTTCGTGCATCAGACTCCTCGACGTGGAGTGGCGCTCAGGAGGCGGGGAGGAGGGCCTCCAGCACCCCGCGCAGCAGTGGCAGGCCGTCCGTGGAGCCCAGGAGCGCCTCGGCGGCCCGCTCCGGGTGCGGCATGAGCCCCAGGACGTTTCGGCCTTCGTTGCACACGCCGGCGATGTGCGCGAGCGAGCCGTTCGGATTCGCCTCCTCGGCGAGCCGGCCGTCCGGGGTGCTGTAGCGGAAGACGATCTGGCCGTTCCCCTTCAGGCGGGCGAGGGTCTCCGCGTCTGCATGATACCGTCCTTCGCCGTGCGAGATGGGGATCCGGAGCGCTTGGCCGACTCGGAGGGTCCGCGTGAAGGGCGTGTCCGTGCTCTCGGTCCGGATGTGCACCCAGCGACAGCGGTACTGGAGCGACGTGTTGCGCAGGAGCGCCCCGGGTAGCAGGCCCGCCTCGCACAGGATCTGGAAGCCGTTGCAGGTGCCGAGCACCGGCCCGCCGGCGTCGGCGAAGCGGCGCACCGCGGCCATGATCGGCGAGAAGCGCGCCATCGCGCCCGTGCGCAGGTAGTCGCCGTAGGAGAAGCCGCCGGGCAGGAGCACCGCGCGCGTGCCGGGAGGCAGCTCGGCCTGCTTGTGCCACACCAGCTCGCAAGGCGCGCCGAGCGCGCTTCGCAGCGCGAACTGCATGTCCCGGTCGTCGTTCGATCCGGGGAACCGAACCACCGCGAACACGTGCACCTCTGAACCGGGGACGTTCCTAGAGAAACCGAGTTGGGCCCGGATGCGCACCGGGCCCGAGTTCTTACCCAAGTCGGTTTCTCTAGGAACGTCCCCGGACGCGCGGAGGGTAGCGGGCTCAGGCCGCCTCGGCGATGCGCCGGTTGCGGTCACCGCCGGAGAACCGCCAGATGTACGCGTCCACGACGAAGTGGTGGATGTTGATCGCGGCCACCGTGAGCAGCGTGCTCTCCACCATCCCGAAGCCCGACGCCGCGAGCCCGAACGGCAGCACGCCGAAGAGCGCGTAGCCGAGCAGGCCGCTCATCCCGTAGAAGGCGCCGCCGTGCCAGAGCCAGCCGTGGCGGTTGCCCGGCTCGCCCAGCCGGTCCTTGACGTGGAACACCAGGATGATCCCGAGGTACTGCAC
>DATIFO010000194.1:0-23346 GCA_035455275.1 Methylomirabilis sp. (SeqCode)
TCTTCCAGGAGAAGACGGATTGGGGGGCCGAGATGGCCGCGGCCTGGGTCGAGGCCGGCAAGGCGGCCGGCTACGAGGTCGCCGTGCGGGGCGAGTACGCCCCGGGGGCCAAGGACTTCTCCGACCTCATCCTGAAGGCCAAGGCCGCCAACGCCGACGCGGTCTTCGCGCTGCCCACGCCGCCCGACGGCATGACCATGGTCAAGCAGATGAAGGAGTTGGGCTACACCCCGAAGCTCACCTTCTTCATCCGGGCGCCGGACCCGCCGATCTGGTCCAAGAACCTCGGCAAGGACGGGGACTACGTGGTGCTCGCGCCCGGCTGGCACCACGCCGTGAAGGCGCCCGGCGTGAAGGAACTCAACGAGGCGCACCTGAAGCGGTTCGGTCGGCCGGCCGATCCCCTGGTTGGCCCCGCCTACGCCTGCGTGCAGATCCTGGCGGCCGCCGTGACCCGGGCGGGCGCCCTCGACCGGGAGAAGCTACGGGACGCCATCGCCGCCACGGACATCACCAGCGTGATCGGGCCCGTGAAGTTCCGCCCCGACGGCACGGGGATCGTCCAGTCGGTGTTCCTGCAGTGGATCAACGGCACCCAGGAGCTGGTCTGGCCCAAGGAGTCGGCGACGGCTCCCCTCGCCTACCCGGCGCCCGCATTCGCCAAGCGCTGATGCGCCCGATCTCGTAGCCACGCGCCGTGCCCCTCCTCGAGGTCGAGCACCTATCCAAGGACTTCGGCGGCGTCCGGGCCGTCCACCACGTCAGCTTCACGCTCGAGGCGGGTGAGCTGCTGGGCATCATGGGGCCGAACGGGTCAGGGAAGACCACCCTCTTCAACCTGATCGCCGGCGCCCTGCAACCCGACGCCGGGTGCATCCGCCTGCACGGCCAGGAAATCGCCCATCTCACGCCCCACCGGATCTGCGCCCTCGGTATCGCGCGCACCTTCCAGCTCGTGCGGCCCTTCGCCGGCCTCTCGGCGCTGGAGAACGTCCTGGTCGGCCGCCTCTACGGCCGCGCGCGCACCACCAGGGCCGAGGCGATCGCCGAGGCCGAGCGGCTGCTCACCCTCGTCGGGATCGAGGGCCGGGCCCGCGTTCCCGCCGCTCAGCTCACCCTGATCGACCGGAAGCGCCTGGAGCTGGCGCGGGCGCTGGCGACGTCCCCCCATCTCCTGCTGCTCGACGAGTTCCTGGCCGGCCTCAACCCGGCCGAGACGGCCGGGGCCATGGCCCTCATCCGGACGCTCGTGACCCAGGGGTTGACCATTCTCATGGTGGAGCACATCGTGTGGGCCCTCATGGATCTGTCGCGCCGGATCATCGTCCTCAGCGCGGGCGAGAAGATCGCCGAGGGCCCGCCGGGGGCCGTGGCTGCCGACCCCGCCGTCCTGGACGCCTATCTCGGCGGTGATCCGGGGAGCTGGACACGTGCTTGAGATCCGGGATCTCGAGGTCGCCTACGGCGACGCCTGCGCCCTGTCGGCCGTGACGCTCTCCATCACGCCGGGAGAGATCGTCGCCCTGCTGGGCCCGAACGGGGCGGGCAAGAGCACGCTCCTCCAGACCATCGCCGGACTCCTGCGCCCGCGCGCGGGCGCGATCTGCTGGGAGGGCGAGGACCTCACCCGCCTCGCCGGCCACCTGATCGTGGAGCGCGGCCTGGCGCTGGTGCCCGAGGGGCGGCGCCTCTTCGGCAGCATGAGCGTGGAGGAGAATCTCACGCTGGGCGCCTTCGCCCCGCGCGCGCGCGGGGCGGAGCGGGCGAACCTGCAGCGGGTGTACGCCCTCTTCCCCATCCTGGCCGAGCGCCGCCGGCAGGTTGTCCGCCTGATGTCCGGCGGCCAGCAGCAGATGGTGGCCATCGGGCGCGCGCTCATGACCAACCCGAGGCTCCTGATGCTCGACGAGCCGTCGCTGGGGCTCGCCCCCCTCATGGTGCGCTCGATCCTCGACGCGCTGGTTGACATCAACCGCGGCGGGGTGGCGGTGTTCCTGGTCGAACAGAACGTCCAGGCGGCGCTCGGCCTCGCGCACCGGGCCTATATCCTGGAGACCGGCTGCATCGTGGGCGAGGGCAGCGGCGCAGAGCTCCTCCATGACCCGCACGTCCGGCGCGCCTACCTGGGCCCGCTGGCCGCGCCCGAGTACTTCGTCCCGTGATGATCCTGGCCCAGCAACTGGTCCTCGGGTGCCTGATCGGCGGGCTGTACGGGCTGGCGGCCGTGGGGCTGTCGCTCGTCTTCGGCGTCCTCAAGGTCCTCAACGTGGCCCACGGCGAGCTGATCATGCTGGGGGGCTACGGGGCGTTCTGGCTCTTCGCCCTCCTGGGTCTCGACCCGTTCGTCTCGCTGCTCCTGGTCCTGCCCCTCTCCTTGCTCCTGGGCCTGGGACTGTACGGCGCCCTCTTCGGCTTCGTGGTGCGCGCCGACGAGGAGACGCGGGTGAAGAACTCGCTCCTGATCGGGTTCGGCCTCGCCCTCACGCTCCAGGCCCTGGCCGTGCGCCTCTGGACTGCCGACGAGCGCTCCATCGACATTCCCTACGGCGGCGCCGCCATCAGCGTGGGGGGGCTGTCGATCCCGCTGGTCCGTCTCGCCAGCCTCGCCCTGGCCTTTGCGCTGACCGGCGGGCTGCACCTGCTGCTCACGCACTGGCGCTGGGGCAAGGCCATCCGGGCCGCGGCCGAGGATTGGCGGGCAGCGCTCCTCACCGGCATCGACGTCCGCCGCGCCTACCTCCTGGCCTTCGCCATCGGCACGGGTCTGGCCGGCGCCGCCGGCACCCTCGTCAGCGTCGGCTACTCGATCAGCCCCACCATCGGGCTGGAGTGGACGCTCAAGGCCCTGATCGTCGTCGTCCTGGCCGGGCTGGGCTCGATGTTCGGCACCTTCCTCGGCGGCCTGTTGCTCGGCGTGGCGGAGGCGGCCAGCGCGGCCGCCTTCGGCGGCCCGTACCGCGAGATGGCAGGCCTCGTCCTCTTCGTGGTCGTGCTGGTCCTCCGGCCGCGCGGGCTGTTCGGGCAATGAAGGACCTCCCGGCGCGGCACGAGGTCGGCTGGGCGGCGGCCATCCTTCTCGCCTTCGCCCTGCTGGCACTCCTGCCGCTCCTGGTCCGCCACGACGATGTCCTCAACCTGGTGTTTCTCCTCCTGCTGTCGATCAGTCTGGCCGAGAGCTGGAACATCGCCGCCGGTTACGCCGGCCAGGTGAACCTGGGGCACGCGGCCTTCTTCGGTCTGGGAGCGCTGGTGGCTCGCACCCTCTGGATCCGGGGGGCGCCCATCCTGCTGGCCATGGGGGCGGGCGCGGCCGTGGCCACGGCCTTTGCCCTGCTGATCGGCGGGGCCGCCTTCCGGCTCCGGGGGGCGTACTTTGCCATCGGGACCCTCGCCTTGGGGGAGATCCTGCGGACCACGGTGGGCAACCTCTTCCCGGAGATCTCCACGCTGCCCACCGCCAGCATCGCCGCCTACCGCCTCACGCACCGCTACTACCTCGCCCTGGGACTCGCCGCCGTGTCGGTGGCCGCCGTCGCCGCCCTGGCCACCTCGCGGGTCGGGCTGGGGATGCAGGCGGTCCGCGAGGACGAGGAGGCGGCCGAGGCCTCCGGCGTCGACGCCCTCCGGCTCAAGTTGACGGCCCTGGCCCTCTCCACGGGGCTGGCCGGGCTGGCCGGCGGGCTCTTCGCCTACTACCACATCAGCTACTACCCGTCCCATCCCTTCGGGCCGCACTGGACCTTCGACGCCTTGCTCATGACCTTCATCGGCGGCGTGGGGACGGTGCACGGCCCCATCCTCGGCGCCGCCCTCTACGTGTTCCTCAAGGAGTACCTGGCGGTTCGCTGGGTGGACTTCCACCTGCTGATCTTCGGGGTCCTCTTCATCGTCATCGTGCTCCTGCTCCCGGGGGGATTGGTGCAGGCGGTCGAACGCCTGCGCCGACTCCTGGCCCGCTGAGGTCGGGGGGGAGCAGACGATCCCGGCTTACCCCTTCTCGTCGAAGGCGTGCTGGCGGGTGGACCGGACCATGGGGGCCACGAGGACCCCGATGAGCAGGACGGTCAGGATGAGGAAACTCAGGCTGATCGGCCGTCGCAGGAAGACGGACGGGTCGCCGTGCGAGATCAGCAGCGCCCGCCGCAGGTTCTCCTCGATCATGGGACCCAGGATCACCCCGAGCAGGAGCGGGGCCGGCTCGCACTCGAGCAGGTTGAACACGTACCCGGCGAGGCCGAAGATGCACGCCAGCACCACGTCCATCGCGCTCCGGTTAATGCTGTAGACGCCCACGCAGGTGACCAGCACGATGGCGGGATACAAAAACCGGTACGGCACGGTCAGGCACTTGGCCCAGATGCCGACCAGCGGCAGGTTCAGGATCACCAGCAACAGGTTCCCCACCCACATGCTCGCGATCAGACCCCAGAACAGGTCGGGCCGGTCGCGCAGGAGCTGGGGGCCGGGACGCAGCCCCTGCATCATCAGGGCGCCGATCATGAGCGCCATGACCGCGTTGGAGGGAAGGCCGAGGGTCAGCATGGGGATGAACGAGGTCTGCGCGGCGGCATTGTTGGCGGCCTCCGGGCTGGCGACCCCCTCGATGGCCCCGCGGCCGAACCGGCTGGGGTCCTTGGCGATCTTCTTCTCCAGCGAATAGGCCGAGAAGGCCGAGAGCACCGGCCCTCCCCCAGGGAGGATGCCGAGGGCGGACCCGAGCAGCGTGCCGCGGAGTGCCGGCGGGAAGATGGCCCGCAGGTCCTTCAGCTTTGGCCAGAGACCGGCGTAGTTCCGGACGTAGCCCCGGCTCTCCTCCCCCCGCCCGAGGTTGGCGATGGTCTCACCCAGCCCGAACAGGCCCATGGCCACGACGGCGAAATCGATGCCGTCACCGAACTGCATGATGCCGAAGGTGAAGCGCGGGACGCTGGTATTGACGTCGATGCCGATGACGCCGATGAGGATGCCGATCAGGATCATGCCGATGGCCTTCACCACGGACCCGCGGGCCAGGATCACCGCCCCCATGAGGCCGAAGATCATCAGCGAGAAGTAATCGGCGGGTCCGAACTTCAGGGCGACCTGGGCGAGCTGGGGAGCCGCGGCGGCGATGACCAGGGTGGCGAAGGTGCCGGCAAAGAACGAGGCCAGCGCCGCGGTTGCCAGGGCCAGACCGGCGCGACCCTGCCGCGCCATCTGGTAGCCGTCGATGCAGGTGACGACGGCCGAGGATTCGCCCGGGAGGTTCACCAGGATGGCGGTGGTCGAGCCGCCGTACTGCGCCCCGTAGTAGATGCCGGCCAGCATGATCATGGCCTGCTGCGGGCCGAGGGCGAAGGTCACCGGGAGGAGGATGGAGATGGTCGCCACCGGCCCCAGCCCCGGGAGCACGCCGATGATGGTCCCCAGCAGGACGCCGAAGAAGGCGTAGAGCACGTTGATCGGGGTCAGCGCCACCGAGAATCCAAGGGCGATGGATTCGAGGAACCCCATCGTTCACCTCGTCAGAAGGGCAGCATCCGCATGGGGAGCCCGAGCCCGTACCGGAAGATCGCCGCCATCAGCGCTGCGAGGAACACGGCGAGCGCGCCGACCTCCAGGATGCGAACGTCGCGCTCGGCGAAGCGGCTGGCCACGACCAGCGCGACGCTCGCCGGCCAGAAGCCGGCCCCCTCGATCAGGAGTCCGAACGCCAGCGAGGCAAGGAGCACGCAGAACAGCGGCCGGATCCTGACCCCTCCGACCGGCTCGGCCTCTCGGACAAACGAACGGACGACGAGGATAACGCCGAGCAGCACGAGGCCGGAGCTTGCCAGGCGGGGGAAGTAGCCCGGGCCCATGCGGACGGCGCTGCCCATGGCGTAGCGCGTTCCGTAGATGAGGACGAACCCTCCCAGGGCCAGAAAGAAGCAGCCGGTCAGGAAGTCGGTGCTGCGACTGAGTCTCATGGTCGGTCCCTGCCGTCGCGGATGGCCTGCATGCCCGCCCCGCTCACATGACGGCGCCCGAGCGCCGGTCGTCTCCCCATTGGAAGCCCACCCAATCCGCGGACTGGTGTCGGGCGGGGCGCCGCGCGGATCGGGGCGGGCGTGCGCGGCGCCCTTGGCTCGGATCAATCGGGCTTCGCGCCGGTCTCCTTGATGACGCGGCTCCATTTCGCCGATTCGGCGTCGATGTACTTCTTGAACTCCTCCGGCGTCTTGCTGGTCGCCGCGATCACCCCGGCTTCCTGGTAGCGCGCCTGCAACTGCGGGTTTGCCATGCCGCGAAGGACCGCCGCGTGAAGCTTCTCCACGATCGGTCGCGGCGTCCCGGCCGGTACCAGGACGCCCTGCCAGGAGGAGCTCACGTTGTCCGGGAATCCCTGCTCCAGCATCGTCGGCACATTCGGCAGGGAGCCCACCCGCTCCCGGGTGGTCACCCCGAGAGCCTTGAGGCGGCCCCCCTTCACGTGATCGATGGCGGAAGAGATCGTGACGAACATGACGCTGACGTGCCCGCCGATGATGTCCGCCACGGCCGGTCCGGCTCCCCCTTTATACGGGATGTGCGTCATGTCCAGCCCCGCATTCTTGCGGAACAGCTCCATCTCAAGGCGGTTGAGGCTGCCGCTGCCCGGCGATGCGAAGTTGATCTGGCCCTGTCGTGCCTTGACGTACTCCACGAATTCCTTGGCCGTGTTCGGCGGGAACTTGGGGTTGGCGATGAGGAGTCCCGGCGTCTCCGCCACCACCGACACCCCGATGAAATCCCTGTCCGGCTTGACCGTCAGATCCGAAAACAGAAAGGGATTGATGCAGACGGTTCCGACGTTCCCGAGGAAGATGGTGTAGCCGTCGGGCGTCGCCCGGGCGGCCACGTCCATTCCGACGTTCCCCGCCGCGCCCGCGCGGTTCTCGACCACGACCTGCTTGCCCAGGAACTCCGACATGGTGGGCTGCAGGAGGCGCGCCGCGAAATCCGAGGCCCCTCCCGGCGCGAAGGGCACGATCATCCGGATCGGCTGCGACGGATACTTCGAGGGATCCTCGGCCCCCCATGCGCCGGGGACGTGCACGACGCCGCACCACACCGCGACCACAGCCGAGAACAGGACGCCCCATCCGATTCGCTTGTGCATCGCACCCTCCCTTCTGAACCCCATCGGGCGTTGAAAGAGTAAGACTGGATGCTCTTCGCCTCGCGTATCCATCCCATCCCTGCTACCGACGCGTCTTCGGCTCTCCCCCCCTGGCGCAGAGAGTGCCCCCGCGTCATCTGCCCTGGCGATTGAACCAGTCCAGGATCTCCTCGCCCTTCCAGAAGAGGACGCCCGGATGCTTCCTGAGGTAGCGGAAGATCCTGTCGAAGTACTTGATCCGATGAGGCACCCCGGAGAGATAGGGGTGCACGGCGATGGCCATGACGCGCGCGCTCCGCCGGCCCTCGGCGTAGAGCGTGTCGAACTGGTCCTTGGCCCGGCGGAAGAGTTCCTCGGCGGCGTGGTGCTGCAGGGGGAAGATGGGGATGTCGTTCACCTCGACGGTGTAGGGCAGCGACACCAGCCGTCCGGTCTTGACCCGCATCTCGTACGGCTGGTCGTCGTTCACCCAGTCGCAGACGTACTCGATCCCTTCGGCCGCCAGGAGGTCCGGGGTCTCCCAGGTCTCCGTCAGGCCGGGCCCCATCCAGCCGCGCGGAGCCCTCCCCGCCGCCTCCTTGATGGTGGCCATGGTCTTCCGGATCATGCCCTGCTGGTCTGCTTCCATCTGCGTCGGCCGCTGGATGTAGCTGTGGCCCATGATCTCCCAGTTGGCCTGGACCATGGCCTCGACGATGCGCGGGTAGGATTTGCACACCGAGCCGTTGAGGGAGACCGTGGCCTTGATCTTGTGCCGATCCAGGACCTCCTTCAACCGCCAGAATCCGACCCGGAGCCCGTACTCGAACCAGCTGAAGTTCGGCACGTCGGGGACCGGGTTGGCTCCGCCTCCGGGCGGAGGGAGCACGGTCCGCGCCATGGGCTGAGTGATGTCCCATTCCTCCACGTTCACGATGGTCCAGACGGCCACCCGCGCCCCCCGGGGCAGCTTCAGCCGCTTCCGGTCCAGGATCGCCGAGTAGTCGTACCGCTCGCTCCACGCCATGGCACTCCCTCCTGCCCGATCCAAGTCTCTGACCGCAGAGCACGCGAAGACCGCAAAGGACTACCGCATTCTCCCAAGACCTGACCCCCCCGTACCTGTCATCGAGCCCGCCGGGAAATATGGGGCTTTCTTTGCGTGCTCTGCGTCCTTTGCGGTTCAGTTGCAGTGTCCGGGATCAGTTGAGGCGCTGCGTGCCGGCGTCTGCCTCGTACCACCGGTTGGGACGCTCGTCCAGACTCACCCAGACGCTCTTCACCTCGGTGTAGCTGCGGATCGCCTCCAGACCATTCTCGCGCCCGAAGCCGCTCAGCTTGAACCCGCCCCAGGGCGAGGCGGGGTCGATCCTGTGGTAGTCGTTGATCCAGACGACGCCGGCCCGGACGGCCTGCGCCACCCGGTGGGCTCGCCTCACGTCGCGGGTCCAGATCGCCGCGCCCAGGCCGAACGGGATCGCGTTGGCCTCGCGGATCGCCTCCGCCTCGTCGCCGAAGCGGAGCACGACCACCACCGGCCCGAAGATCTCTTCCTGGGCGATGCGCATCGTGTTCCGGACCCCGGCCAGGACGGTCGGCGTGTAGAAGAAGCCCCCGCGGAGAGTCGGGTCCTCCGGAGAGCGGCCCCCCAGGACGAGCGTCGCCCCTGCCGCCCGGCCGATCTCGACGTAGCCCTGGATCTTTTCGAGCTGGGGTCGCGAGATCTGCGGCCCCATCTGGGTGTCGGGCTTCAGGGGATCGCCCACCCGGATCCGCCTGGCCTTCTCCAGGAGGCGCTCCAGGAACGCGTCGTGGATCGCGCTCTGGAGGAACAGGCGCCCGCCCTGAACGCAGGTCTGCCCCTGCGCGACGAATCCGGCGAAGAGCGCCCCGTTGACCGCCGCTTCGACATCGGCGTCCTCGAAGACGATGTTGGGCGCCTTGCCCCCCAGCTCGCAGGACACCCGCTTGAGGGATTGCGCCGCGAGACGGCCGATGGCCTGGCCGGTCGCGGTGGAGCCGGTGAAATCGATCTTCTCCACCCCCGGGTGCTCGCAGAGGGCCTGGCCCGCCGTGGCTCCGAAGCCCGGGACGATGTTCAGGACCCCATCCGGCAGGCCAGCCTCCTGACAGATCCGACCGAACTCCAGGACGGAGAGGGGCGCCAGCTCGGAAGGCTTCAGGACGATGGTATTTCCCGCGGCCAGGGCCGGGGCCACCTTCTTGGTGGCGATGAGCAGGGGGTGGTTCCAGGGCGTGATCTGGCCGATGACACCCACCGGGACGCGGACCGTGTAGTTCAGGTAGGGTCCCTCGACGGGAATCGTCTCGCCCTCGATCTTGTCCGCCCACCCGGCGAAGTAGCGGTACCAGCGGGGGACGATCCCCGCCTGGGCCGAGGTCTCCCGGATCGGCCGACCGTTATCCTGGCTTTCCAGACGGGCGATCGCCTCCGCCTCCCGCTCCAGGAGATCGGCGATCCGCATCAGGATCTTCCCGCGCTCCCCGCCGGACATGCGCGCCCAGGGCCCTGCCTCGAAGGCCGCCCGCGCGGCGACGACGGCGCGCGCCACGTCTTCCCTGTCCGCCTCGGCCACCGTGGCCAGCACCTCGCCGGTCGCCGGATTCAGGTCGTCGAACGTCTTCCCCGACGCCGCATCCACCCAGCGCCCACCGATCAGCAACCGGTACGTCCGCACGCTCCCCCCCCTGACGCTCAGCCTCCCGCGACCTGGACCGTGAAGGTCAGCTCATCCCCGTCGTGGATCTCCGTGTCGCGCCGATCCAGCGACAGGATGTTCCTCCCGTTCACGAGAATGGCGCAGCCTTCGGCCGGCGAAAGATCGTCCGTGATGAACCGCCTCAACTCCGCCGGATGCCGGTCCCTGAGAGCCTTGAGCACCTCTGGCAGTGTCGAGGAGACCGGCTCCACGGAGACTTCCTGCCTCAGCCGGATCTGGGTCCCGAACGTGTTCACGAGGACCCTCATCGGCGAAGCTCAATCCCCTCGGCGCTCGGCGCCAGGTCATACTTCTTGAGAGTCGCATCCGTGGGGACTCCCGCCGAGTCCCAGCCTCGACACGCATAGTACTCGTCGATCATCCGGTTGAGGTTCTCCTCCCCGACGCACTGTCCCCTGCCCGGGCCATCCGGCAAGGGCTCCCGGAGGGTTCGATGCGGCAGGCTGTCATCCGCCCGGGTGAACCCCTCCCGGAGATTGAACATCCGGATCAGCGTCTCGATCCTGCCCGCGATGTGCAGGAAGTCATTCCGGGAAACGGGCTCCCCGGTGACCGCATGGAAATAGTTCGCGTAATCATCCAGCGTCAGCGGGATGAACTTTCCCGGCATGTCGCACACCAGCAGGGAGTGCAGGACGCAGTTGTCATCGTACAACTGCCGGATCATCTCCGCCTTGCCCTCCGCGGTGTACGGCGGATAGTTCCCGAGGATCTCCTTGGCCGGCGGCCAGGCCCTCCGATGGCAGGCCCCCCGCGGGCTCACGGCGTAGGAGAGTCCGGAGCCGAAGGCCCCCCGTGGGTCGTAGGCGGGGAACTCCAGCCCCTTCACCTGCATCGCGAATTGGTCGGAGCCTCCGCCGATTTGCCCGGCCGCGGCCCGGACTCCCTCCGCCAGGATGTCCCCGATTCCCTCTCGGTAGGCGATCATCTCGATGGCCGCCAGCGTGGCCTCTTCATCCCCGAAGCGAATCTCGAACCCGTCCGCCCCGGACGCCGAGATCAGCCCCCGATCGAAGCACTCCATGAGGAAGCCGATGATGTTCCCGGCGGAAATCGTGTCAATCCCCAATCGGTCGCAGAGCACATTTGCCTGGATGATCGTCGGGAGAGAATCGATCAGTAGATTGGGGCCGAACAGGCCGAGGGTCTCGTACTCGGGCCCCTCCACCCTCACCCCCTGGTACGTGCCCTCGGCGGCCTCGGTGATCAGGCTGCAATGGATGAAGCACGAGAGGCAGGACTTGTGCGCCTTGACGCTCTTGTAGACGCCCACCGAGTCGATCTTCTCCAGCGCCTTCTCCCAGGTGCTGAACTGGAAGTTCTTCGTGGGCAGGAGCCCGCCGGCGTGGGTGACGTTCAGCGTGAGCGGGGTGCCGTACTTCATCCGGGCCTGCGCGACCTGGCTGACGAGGGCGCGCTGGTAGTTCTGCCGGTTCAGCTCGATCAGCCGCTTCCGGTCGTGGAGGCCGGCCCCCTCGGCGCCTCGCACCACGATGGCCTTGAGGTTCTTCGAGCCCATCACCGCACCGACCCCGCCGCGTCCCGCCTGCCGGTACAGATCGCTGTTGATGCAGGCGATCTTGACCAGCTTCTCCCCGGCCGGCCCGATCGACGAGACCCCCACGGAGGCATCCCCTTCCGCTTCTTTGAGCCTCCGCTCCGTCGTGAAGCTATCCGTACCCCAGAGCGCCGTCGCGTCGCGGATCTCGACGCCGGTCCCGTCGATCCGGAGGTAGCACGGATGATTCGCCTTCCCGCGGACCAGCATCCCGTCGTAGCCGATCTTTTTCAGTTGGACCGAGATCCGGCCGCTGGAATAGCTGTCGCACCAGGCGTGGGTGACGGGCGACTTGGTCACCACCACGAACTTGGACGAGCCGGTGGCCATCGATCCGGTGAGCGGCCCGGTCAGGAAGATCAGCACATTGTCCGGCGAAAGCGGGTCCACGCCCGCGGGCAGCACGTCGAACAGCAGTCGTGCGCCCAGGCCTCTCCCCCCCAGGTAGCGGCGGAAGGCCTCTTCGGGAATGGGGAGGTCCCGTGTCGTCCCTGCGGTCAGGTCGACCTCCAGGAGCTTCTCGTGAATCCCCTTCATGCCTCTCCCCTCGTGACAAATCCGGGCCTGCCGCAGTACTGTTCACATAAGGCTGGACAGCGCCCGTGGTGATCGGGCAAATCCCCCCTCGCGCCCCTTTGCCAAAGGGGGGCGAGGGGGGATTTCACCCGGCAAACAGCCCAAGTGAGTAGTATTGGGGCTACGCGCCCGCCTTCTCTGCGATGGCTCCCACGGCTGCCAGGATCTCATCGTTCCGGAGGACCCACCCCACCGTGGCCGCCATGTTCCGCAGGGCGAACCGGTGCATCTCCTCCCCGTCCATGCTATCCACGCACTCCGCGGCGATGACCACCGCGTAGTCTCGCGTGTGGGCCTCGAATGCCGTGCACTGGACGCAGGAGGTGGTGTTCACGCCGGTGAGGATGACGGTTCGCGCCCCCAGACGGTGGTGGAGGACGAAGTCCAGGTCCGTCTGGTAGAAGCAGTCATACCGCTTCTTCCGGTCGATCACGATGTCGCGGGGATCCAAGAGGTCCGGGATCACCTGGGTCCCCGGGCTGCCCAGCAGGTTGTGGCGGAGATTCGTGCCCCGCTTCATGCCCGGGTCGTCGGCGATGGCCTTCCAGAACGGGTTCGACGCCGCCTCGTCGGGATCCCGGTACAGCGTGACCATGTGGACGATGGGAATCCCGAGGGGACGGAGGCCGCCGAACAGCTCCCGTGCCGCCCCGATCACCCGCTGGCATTGTTCGGGTTTGAGGGGCATCGTGGCCACCGCAGGATCCAAGTGCCCCCGGTGCATGTCGATGGAGACCACCGTCGTCGTCTTCGGATCCAGACCGATCATGCCGTACCCCCTTGGTCATCTGGACGCGGAAGCCAGCGCCTTCATCTCAACGCCACGCTGCGACGCCTGGTCAGTAAGGCGGTTCTGCCGGACCCTCGTATCCACACATTCCCAGCCGGGGCGAATTCACCAAGCGTATCGGTTCGCCATAATTCTCATGGGGATGCTTTTCCGCGTGTGCGTCGCACAGTGTCCCCCAGAGGTTCTCTTCAGTCAGGCATTCGATACACAGCCACGCTGCCGGCTGCTCGCACTCGATACAGCTTGCCTCTGGCATCACGTTGCGTACCATGAGTGCAATGGGACGAGTGCTGGTAGGCTTGCCCTCGCGCGTTCCGACGACTTTGATCAAGGTTTCAGATGAGGTGCCGAAATCGTAGATGTGCGTGAGCTCAATCCCGGGTTTGAATACTTCGGCGGCTTTTCGCTTCACGCTTATTTCCTGCCCCTGCCAGCCCCCGACCGAAAACTGGCTCATATGGCCACAGCACTCCAGCCAAATGCCGCGTAGATAAGTGTCGAGGGCATCCAGGGTGCTGGAGCCGCGCATCTCCAGATCCAACCAAAACTGGTTTCGCCAGGCGTCCTGGACACGAAGATGATAGAGCGTCTCGCTTCTGGCTTTCCTGCGCTCGGCCTCATCGATGATCGTCTGGCGTTTTGGACAGGCAGAGAGATGTCTGGCCACCGCACCCTTTGTCATCTCCTGTCCGCAGTAAGTGCAGGTCCCCTTTGACTGCTTCCCGCGAGGCACTAGCGTCTCCTTCTCGGCTACGGTCCGAAAAGCTCCTCTCGAACGGGTTTTGCCACGCCGGGGCTCATATCCTTGACATGATCGGACGACGGCCTAGCCTCCCAACCCTGAAGCACTTCCTCCATTCTCGACTCGACCTCAGCGCGGGCGTCGCCCCGACTCCAGCCCTGAATCAACAGCTCGTCGTATCGCGTGTGGGCATGTCGCACGTGAGCCCGGACCGCCAGATTGACAGCGTCCGCGTCGAACTGCTTCGCTGCCGCCGACCGGCCGATTCGGCCAGAGTATTTTCGGCAGGCGTGCTCGGCGATGGCGCGTTGCTCTTGTCGCGGACACTGCGGAAAGAGCTCTCCAATCTGCTGTGCGAACGCCGTGACGAATTCCTTGTCCAGTTCAGCCCTTCGCTCAGCCGCCCGCTTCCGGGCAAGCGCCCGCGCCTCTTCATCGGCGTGGCACTCCAGATCCGCCCGTTCAAGGGCCGACTCCTCGACCATCACCCCCTGGCGTTCGTAACGCTTTCGCGAGCGGCTGAAACGGACGACGACGGCCCAGAGCGTTGAATAATTCGTCGCCAGCCGCGTGAGCGCCGTATTGCCGCTCGGCAGGTAGACGAGATGATCGAGGTCTGCACACGACAGGCAGAGGGCACGCTGATTCTCGAGGCGGATGAACCGACCCCTGCCGAGTTCGCTGCCACACTCCGCGCAGTCCGAGTTGCGAACGATCGAGAAGACAACAATCTCCTCCCGCTTCGGACGAGCACCCTGGGACGCTGACTTTCTGTCGACCTTCACATCCATGCGGTGTATGGCGTCCTCACGCCGCGGCGACGGTCCGTGCGTTCTCGGGGCTTGGCCCCATGCCTTGGAGGGCGCCAACCTCTCAGCCCGACTTCGCCTGCCGTGTGGAGTCATGCGGTCACAGCCCGACGCGAGCCACACTGCGACGGCAAGTCAGGCCGTCCTCTCCCGAGCCTCGATCCTTGGACCACGATACAGAAAGAGCCGCTTCAGCTTGCCACCCTCACGAGAGCCAGGCGTTGGTTGACGACTCGCCAAAAAGTCGTCACCGCCTCAGGCTTGCCGTCGAAGAAGTCCTCAAAGAAGCCAGCGTGATTGAGGGGGCGCGGGTAGGCATACCGCTCCCCGTCTTCGCCGTATTCCGTGAGCCAATCAGCGGGCTCCTGAGAATCGACAATCTCAAGGAGGTGACGGGGATAGAGGTAAGGCCGGCCCTTATCATTCAATACCCGGAAGTCGTCAGCCTCAATCCCGATCACCAAGTACTGTTGGCCGGGTGTCAGGTCCTGGTATCGCCTGTTCCTCCTGCGCAATCTCACAATCATGGCTCTGTCACATGGTTGTTGCGCGTTGGGCGCGCAATAACCAAACTGGTGAGGCAAAGTCCGGCACCCTTGCCATGCAATTCCGATCTACGAATTCCTAAAGTCGATGGTCAGATTGCTGAGGTTAAGAACCGCTCCGGCCAGCATGAGGAAATCCATCCCCAGGATGCCGTTGATATCGAAGCCGTAGTCCATCCCCCCGATCTCAACCTCAAACCCGTTGAGAGCCCGATCCCCCACCGCGAGGCAGTCAATCCGCCGGGAGAACACAACCTCGCTCCCCCCAATGCCCCGAATGGTGTGCAGGGAATCTTCCGGCAGCGGGAACAGGCCGATCGATGCCACCGCATCAACCGAAAGCAGGGTGCCCGCCGACCCCGTATCGATCAGCACCTTGCTGATCACGCCCTCCGCCCCGCGCTACCCGACTCTGATGGCAACGAACGGGAGGTTGCCTTCAAGCTCGAGCCGCATCGCCTCTCCGTATCCCCAGCCACTGTCTTTCCCGAATATCAAGCTCCTCCCGGCTCGTGTGCACGAAGTAGAACTCGCGAGCCGGGTACTCCTGATGCAGGTGCCGGTATCGCTGGAAGGCGGTGTTCCCGTCCGGGCAGCTCTCGATGACCGCAAGGCGGCCTAGCCGTCGTCGGTTGCCAGCCATCGTCTGCGCCTCCAGCGCCTCGACGACCAGCCATTGACTGGGATAGGCATTGCGAACCTCAGGCCATAGCATCTCTCACGCCCTCCCCAAACTCACGCAGGCCCGCCACCTCTCCCCGACCTGAAAAAGCCGCGGGGGGTGCCTCCAGCTTTGGTGAGCCGTCAGCCATCACCCTTGTCGCAGGCTTCGGCGATCTCGTAATCATCCGAGGGATCCGCTTCTCCGGTGATGCACGTGAAGCACGACAACCCGGCCTCAGCCGAGCCGATAACCCAGATCGGCGCTCCGCAGTCACAGCGCTGCCCCCCCTTGTGCGCGTCTAGTGCAATTTGAAGCCGCGCAGTCAGCTCTGCCGCAGCCACCCCCGGGTTGCTCTTCAGGTGGCGCTGAACATCCTCGTCGAGCCGGATTGGGACAAAGGCCATCCTCTCCTATCTCCCGTCCGCCTGATCACGGTGGATTTCTTGACTCCCCTCATAAATCGCCAATTCCTCATGCAACCGGGCGATGAGTTTCCGAATCCCAGCCTTCGTAAATCCCTTAGCCCCGAGGGGATGGCTCTGCTGTAAGCGGTGGAGTCTTGCCTCTAATTGGTGGAGCTCGTCCTGCGCCTTGTCGTACTGCTCAGCGGTGGTGATCATAGTCGTATCTCCACGAGCCCTTTACGGCGGCCATCTCGTTCACGAGTCTGGCTAAAGAAGTCTACCCAGTCCTCCCAATCGCCCGCGTCCTCGGCCGCGAAACTTTCTTCGGGTCTCCGAGTCAACAGCATCTCTTCCAACTCCAAAGCCGGTTCGTACTCTCGCTCAAGCTGTTGAGTGAAGTCCTGCGGCAGCAGGATCACGGTGTCAATATCATGGGGCTCCTCTTCCGCCGTGACAAAGCTGCCATCCACCAACAACCGCCTGGCTCCAACTTGCCGTCCCAAGTCAATCCACCTGCGTGATCGCAACACCAATCGTCGACGTCGACTACTCGAAGAGCCGAAACAAAAGATCACTTCAGCTTCTGAGCACACATACACACCCTCCGGCAGATAGCCATCCGGTCGAAATGGTGGGATCTTCGATGGTGATGGCTCTTGCTCCATGACCAAGGTCTGCTTATCCTCGAAGCCCGTAGAGAATCCATGCCTCCGGCCAGATTCCGCCGCCTGATGCAGATGCGCTGACTCCTAGGCCGCGGTGCATGGCCACCCGCAATACAGCGACAAAGGAGATCCCCGGCAACCGGATACAGATTTATGGTCCTCCACCCTCGCGTCCCGCTTCCCAGGAATTCCGAAATCGCCCCAGTGGAAATCAATCAGGCTCCGAAAGTGCCCGGCGCTCTTCTAGCCGTCAAAGCTGCCAGGATCGTAGACAGATGGGTTCATGACAAGCCCCGGTATCCCACTATTGGCCGCTCAGTAGGATGCTGCCGTAAGGAGGCATCGGACACCCTTCAGCCTCCCGCCCTCTGGTTTCCAGCGGTGTCCATGCTAAGAGGTCCGCCTCTGGCGAGTCAAGATCCTTCTCCCGGGTATTCCCATCGCCGTGGCATGCGAACTGGGCAAAAGGGCACACACCGGCGCCGAGCGTTGCCCGGTGGTCCCGGTCGCAACTACGTCGATCTGCTATTCGGGGAATGTCTCCGCCGCTTCCGCCCCTTATCCCTTCCTTCTCCCCGGAGGGGAGAAGGGGATGCATGATTGCTGTGGAGGCGCTACCGCCGCCGCTCCAGGATGTCCAGGCCGTTGTAGCGGTCGATGACGTAGAGCAGGCCGTGACCGTCGTAGAAGACGTCGTTGCTCTGCGCCGAGCGGTGCGTTCCCACCGGGTCCGGAATGAAGTAACCGACCTCGGCCGGCTGGTACGGATCCTTGATGTCCACCAGGCGCAGGCCGCCGCTGAACCAGGTGACGCCGAGGACGCTATCGTACACCTGCTCCTGGGGCTGGTGGCAGCCGAACCGCCCCGCCCGGTTCTCGACCGCGGATTCCGGCACGATGTAATTGCCGATGGGAATCGGGTTGGTCTCCTCGGTGATATCCACGGTCCAGAGGAACGGAGACGGGTCCGTGTACTTGTCGTCGGTGGTGTGCTCGTCGCTCACCACCAGGATGCTCCGGCCCCGCAGCGGGAATGGCATGCGCATGGCCGTGTGGGTCGGGTGCGGGTACGGCGGGCTCCAGTCGAAGGTGGAGATGGTCCGGGGCCGGGCCAGATCCGTGATATCTACGATGGCAAATCCACCGAACCAGCACCCGATGTACAGCCGGTCGCCCAATCGTAGTGGATGGTGGGTCCGGTGCCGCTTCCCCTCCCAGGTCGGCTTCTCCCCGCCCGCCGTCCACTGCCCCGGCAGCCACCACCGCCCCGCCTCCCTCGGTCGCACCGGGTCCGCCAGGTCGTAGATGACGCTGATGGCGCCGAGGTACCCCTCCATCTCTGTGGAAATGTAGGCGTACCGGTCGTCCAGGTCGTAGCGGTGGACGCCGACCCCGCCCGTCTCCACGAAGGCGATCTCTCGCGGTTCGGCCGGCCGGGTGACGTCGAGGATCTGGATGCCCGGCCGGAAGGCCCCCGGGGTGTCCTTGTACCGCTCGTGGTTGACCACCAGGATGTTGTGACCGTTCACCCGCGCCTTGTGGCAGTGGGTCGTGGGCGGGATATGAAGCTGCGCAAGGATCTTTGGGGTCCCGGGGTCGGACACATCCACGATGGATGTCCCGATCGGCGGGGTCATGTGGCCGATGTAGGCGACCCGATCCTTCACGTACACCTGGCCCCCCCCGGGAATGTCGAGGTGCCCGATATGTTTCAGGTTGTGAATCTTCATCCGTCCCTCCTCGGTCTTACGGGCAAAGCTGAGAGCAAAATGTCGAATGACGAACGCCCAATGGCGAATGATGAACACGGAGGAGAGGCGCCCCGCACATGTACTCGTTCAGGATTCATCATTCGCCATACGATATTTCCGGAGGGCCTGTCCTCTTGGCTTCCGGCTGCACCGCATCAGGCCCGGGCCTTCTCCATGAACTCCGGACGCAGCGCCTTGCCCCAGTCCGGGATGTCGCTGATCTTCTTCTCCTTCAGCAGTCCTTCCGCGGTCTCCTGCATGTACGGCCGCAGATCGGTGGGAAACCCGGGGTCCACCTCGACGTTCGACAGGGCCTTGCTGAAGGTCTCCCGGCTCATCTTGTAGCCCTTGGACGTGTAGAAGCTGTAGATCACGTCGGCCACCTTGCCGGGATTCTGTTTGAAATCCTTCCCCACGTCGAGCCAGGCCCGGAGGTACTCCACGACGACCTGCGGGCTCTTCTCGACGAACTCCGGCGTGGCGGCCATGAAGACCGGCATCGGGTCGTAGTCATACAGGCTCACGATGGTCGTCGCGATGCCGTCGGCCTCGGCGATGGAGCAGTAGGGCTCCACCGTCACGAAGGCATCGATTCCCTTGGCGGCCGCGGCGGCCACCATCTCGTTCACGTTCATCTTGATCTCTTGGTAGTCCCCCTTCTTGAGACCGGCCTTCGGCGCGATGACATCCACGAAGAGATTGCCGGTGGAGGAGCCGGACTGGTTCCCGATCTTCATCCCCTTGAGCTGCTCGACCTTCGAGATGTTCAGGTCCTTCCGCGCCATGACTCGGGATGTCTTCCCCACCTTCTCGATCTGCGCAATGGCCACCAGGCTCCCCCGGGCGTAGCCGATGATGAACGACTGGGTGGCGTAGGTCCCGAGGTCCACCTGGCGCGCCACCATCTGCTGCATGGTCAGGTTCCCCGAGGGAACCGAGAACTCCTCGGCCTTGAGCCCCCGCTTCTCCAGGTGGCCCGAGCGAAGCAGATAATAGGTCGGCATCCCCCACATGTTCGTCTGATACCCCTGCCGGATCACCTGCGCCTGCGCCAGGGCCGGACCCGGCCGCACATCCTGTGCCGCCACGAGACCGGCACCTGAAAGCGCCAGAAATTCACGCCGCGTCAATCCCTGCATCCTTCTCATGGCTTCCCCTCCCCGCCGCCGTGCGGCGCCCCTCGAAGCTCAATCCGGCTCGTCCTGTCCCGTCAGGTGACGGATGACCTCCTTCTGGTATTCCAGGAACTCCACCGAGAGCGCATCCCGCAGCCGCGGGAGCGGGATGTGCAAGTCCGTCTTCACCGTGCCCGGGTGCGGCGACATGACGATGATCCGATCCGCCAGGTACACCGCCTCGGCCACGTTGTGGGTGACGTACACGACCGTCTTCCGCGTCGCCTGCCAGACCTCGACCAGCAGCCGCTGCATCTCCTCCCGGGTCATGGCGTCCAGGGCCGCGAAGGGCTCGTCCATGAGCAGGACGGCCGGATTGTAGGCCAGGGCCCGGGCGATGGCCACCCGCTGCTGCATGCCCCCGGAGAGCTGGTGGGGAAACGCCTGGGCGAACTCCTCCAGCTTGACGAGCCGCAGGTGGCGGAGGGCCACCTCGCGCCGCTCCGCCGCCGGCACGCTCCGCATCTCCAGGCCGAACTCCACGTTCCGCAGCGCGGTGCGCCAGGGGAAGAGCTGGGCGAAGTCCTGGAACACGATCCCCCGATCCACGCCGTTCCGCCCCTTTCCGCTCACCGCCTTGCCGGCGATGAGGATCTCCCCGCGGGTCGGGGTGAGGAATCCCGCCAGGAGATTCAGCAGCGTGGTCTTGCCGCACCCGCTCCGCCCCAGCAGGCACACGAATTCCGAGACGCCGACGTTGAAGCTCACGTCGCTGAGCGCGGTGACGGTGCGGTCGCCCGTCCGGAACTCGTGGGTGATGTGGCGGACCTCCATCTGGCTCATCCCTGCGCTCCCGGGCTACCCCTTGCCCGTGGCGAGCATGCCCCACCGCGTCACCGTGCGACCCTCGAGGGCCTGGAACACCACCCGCTCGAAGGCGAGACCCAGCCCTCCGATGATGCCGAGAACCCCCATCATCACGTCGGTGTTCAGGAACTCCTTGGCGTCGAAGATCACCCAGCCCAGCCCCCAGGCGCTGGCCGCGATCATCTCGCCGCCCACCACGGCGATCCAGGCCCGGGCGAAGGCCAGCCGGAGCCCTGCGATCACGAAGGGTAGACAGGCGGGGAGGACCACCTTGCGGAAGAGGGCCCGCTCGTCGGCGCCCATGGCCAGGGCGGCGTGGAGCCACAGCCGGTTGACCGACCGGACGCCTGTCCAGGTGTTGTACATCAAGGGGAACGTGGCCGCGTAGAACACCAGCATGATGGTCGCCGTGTTGCCGAGGCCGAACCAGAGGATGAAGATCGGCACCCAGGCCAGAGACGGGATCGGCATCAGGACGCTCATCAGGGGGAGGCAGAACCGCTCCACCGGGCGGGAGCGCCCCATCAGCATGCCGAGCGGGATGCCGACGGCAGCGGCCAGACCCAGACCGGACAGGACCCGGTAGAGGGTGAACAGGACATGACCGATGAGCGTTCCATCCAGGGTCATCCGCACCAGGGCTGCGGCGATCGCCCCCAGGGTTGGGGCCAGGACCGGGGAGAAGACCTGGCTTCGCGCGATCGCCTCCCAGAGGAGCGCCAGGCAGAGAACCCCCAGCGCCCCGCGCAGCAGCGGGGGGCGGACCCGGAAACCGGGCCAGGTCATGACTGCAGCATCCCCCATCGAACCACCGTGAAGCGTTCGAGCCGCACGAACACCAGTCGCTCCAGGGAAAAGCCGATGATCCCGATCACCGCGATCCCTGCCAGCATGACGTCGGTGTTCAGGAACTCTCGTGCGCCGAAGATCAGCCAGCCGAGGCCCTGCGGGACCGACGTGAGCATCTCCGCCGCCACCAGGACGCGCCAGGCCTGGGCCAGGGCCAGTCGCAGGCCCGTCAGGATGTACGGGAGCGCGGCCGGCAGGATGACGGTCCGGAAAAGCCGGTCCTCCCGCGCCCCCATGCCCTCGGCGGCCCGGATCCAGATCTCCTTCACGGACTTCACGCCGGTCCAGGTGTTGGCCGCAGCGGGGAAGCTGGAGGCCAGACCGACCAGGAGCACGGCCGGGAGATTGCCCAGGCCGAACCACAGGATGAACAGCGGGGCGTACGCCAGGCCGGGGATGGGGCTGCCCAGACTCACCAGGGGCAGCAGGACATCCTCCGCCCAGCGGTAGCGGCCCATGGCGATCCCGACCGCGACCCCCAGGACGGCGGCCAGCGCGAATCCGAGGACCAGCCGGACGATCGTCCCCCGGGCGTGCGCCAGGAGAATCCCGGAGCCGGTCAGGTCCGCGAATGTCCAGGCGACGGTCACCAAGCTCGGGAAGAGCTTGGGCGGGAAGGGTCCGAGCCGCGCGAACAGCTCCCAGGCCACGCCTAGCGCGGCGAAGGGCAAGATCGCCTCCCCCACGCCGCGCAGCCGCGGGACCGCCATTCGAGCAGGCACGTGCGATCCAGCCGTCACGGTCTACCCCGTGGGCGGGACGATGGGCAGCAGGACGTGCGACTGCCGCCCGGGGCCGCAGTGCAGGGTGACCTGCTTGCCGAAGACGGCCGGCGGCCGGTCGCGCGGGTCGTTGTGCTGAAAGGGCCCCACGCCCGTGAAGGCCGGCGCGAAGGTGCCCAGCCCGGCGCCGGGCCCACCGGGATACTCGTAGTCGCGACCGCGCACCGTGAATCCGATCCGGTGGCCCACCGGCACCACGATGCAGGTCGGCCAGATCTCGACGTCCAATTCGTACACCTCACCCGGGGTGAGCGGCTCCTCCTTCTCGTGGGCGTGGTACGGGCGGTGGGGCAGCGTGAGAGTCGGGTCGAGCGCGCGGTGCGAGGCCCGGAGCCATCCCTGGGCGATCGGCGTGTGCGGGTCGAGGGCGCCCTGGAAGGTGACCTCCTGCATGTTCGGCGTGAACACCCGCAACACCAGGAACAGGTCGGCGTCCCTGGTCTCGGAGGAGACGTAGAGCTTCGCCGCCACGGGACCGGTGATCTCCGTCTCGGCCTCAAGCGGCGGCGTGAGAAAGGTGACGCCCTCGCCCAGACCGTGATAGGTCACGCTCCCTTCGCGGGCCGCGGGCTCGCGGACCAGGCTGTGATCCGCCGGGTTCAGGTAGAGCCTGGTCCAGCGCGTCCTGGCGAGCGGCCATTCGTTCTCGTGCCGCTCCACGAACTGCTCGCCCGGGTGGCGGACCTGGAGCAGGACCTTCGGCTGACGGGCCCAGCCCGTGTCCTCGCCCTTGAGGAAGTGCCCGAAGAACTTCTTCTGCAGGCTCACCCCGTAGTCGGTGTAGAAGTGGGTCCAGTGCTCGATGCCGTGCACCTCCAGCCACTTCTCTCGCGAGGCCGCCCGCACGAACCCTTCGAAGTTCCCGCGCGGGTGCAGCCCCTGCCCGCCCCAGTTGGCGGCCGAAAACAACGGCACGTTGACCTTCGACCAGTCGGGCATGCGCGAGCGCCAGTACAGGTCGCCGGCGAACCGGTTCGCGACGCAGTCCGCGTAGAAATCGCTCCGGCTGGCGCCCAGCTCCTCCTCGGTGAGGGTCGGCGGGCCGGACACCCAGTCGCCGGTCATCCGGCTGCGGTAACCCCGCGTCCCCTTGCCGTGCTGCACCTTGGTGACCTGGGCGGGGAACCAGGCCCGGCCGAAGGTGCACAGGATGCCGCCGTGGTAGGCGAGGTCCCGGTAGAAGTCCGCCGCCCCCTCCCAGGTGCAGATGGCGGCGAGGTGCGGCGGCTGGAGGGCCGCCGCCTGCCACTGGTTCATGGCGTAGTAGGAGATCCCGTTGAGACCGACCTTCCCGTTCGACCACGGTTGCGTGCCCGCCCACTCGATGCACGCGTAGAAGTCACGCGTCTCGCGGGGCGACCACACGTCGAGCACGCCGGGCGAACGGCC
>DATIFO010000195.1:0-60878 GCA_035455275.1 Methylomirabilis sp. (SeqCode)
ACCGAAACAGGCCAGCGAGGTCGGCGTGTGCGGCGGGGGGAGGCGCGGCCCGAGAGTTCGGCGCGAGTCCAGGCTCGTGCCGCCTGAGCGGGTGGCTTGCGTCCAGCGCGTCAGCCCTGAGTCTCGCTCGCTGCCGGGCGGTGGCTTGGTCGAAAAGCCGTAAGCAGTCAGCGGTCAGCTCTCAGCTATCAGCCCCGGAGGTGCTCCGGACCGGAGGGCATGGACCATGGGATTGACGCCAAACTACAGCTTCTGGGATCTGAAGCTGAGTGCTGATAGCTGAACGCTGATATGAAGAGCCTGAGGCTGGCTCGGAGGCCCAGCTCCTGCTGCCTGCGTCTCGTCGCGGGAATCACGCGGATCGCCTCGCCAGTGTCAAGGGGACGAGCCGGGGGACGGCGTCGCTTTCGTCAGCTTGCCTTGATATCCACCCCCCGCCAATGAGGGGCTGGTCCTCGTCGGGCACGCTCGCCCCGTTGCGATCCGGGCCGCGTTGTCTCATCGAGGGAAGACGCTCCAGGTGGAGGGACGGGGTGACCGCGAGTCACTCCAGTTGTCCGATACGGGCTGACCAGGGAACTCAGTGCTGGCTGGGGACATCCTCGATCCAGAGGATGCGCTCCTGGAGGGGAGTATCCTTGAGCTCTGCGTAGAGTGGACTGTCAGCGGTCACCAACTGGCACTCGCGGGTTGTTGCCAGTGTCACGTAGAGGGCATCGTACACCGTCTGCCGATATTGCAGCGCCATCTCCAGCGCGGCAGCGACGAGGGATCGGCCAGGAACCACCGTGATGGGACATCGGAGGAGCATCCGGAGCCCCTCGTGCGCTTCCAGGGTTGTCAGTTCCCGTCGCTGCACGGATTTCCAGAGAATATTTCCCACTTCCGGCCAGAGCAGATCGGGTGCCAGTAGCGTGTAGGGGCCGCGGAGGATCTGGGTGGCGTGGGCACTGTGGACCTCCGGCTTGATCCATTTCGCCGCCACCGAGGCGTCGACGACCAGCGGAACCCTCCTCATCGTGATCGATCTTCGCGGAGCAGCGCGGCACTATCTTCGAAGCTGCGGTCCTGGAGGCGCTGGTGCCACGCGTTGCTGGCTGCTGCGGCTTCGGCCATGGTGAAGGCAGTGGCCTCTTCGAGAAGGAGCTTGAGGTGGGCTTGGAGGGAGCGGCCTTGCTGCCTTGCGCTTTGCTTCAAGCGGGCCACCGTGGTGGGATTGAGATTCCGGATCAGGATGTCTGCCATCGGATTCTCCTTGTGACTGATAGCGGAATGATAGCATGGACATCACGATCCCGCAAGGGCCGGTTTTCGGGACCGACCGCGCGCTGCTCGGGCCAACCGGGGGGGAATCCCAACCTTGGCGTCTCCGCGGCCCTGCGTGAGACGGCGTTTTCCAAGCGTCGAGCCGCCGCTCAGGGCGCAGATGATCGTGACCTCGTCGCCGGGTGCCAGGGGACAGGTGAGGGCGCTGGCGAACTCCTCGCGGACGATGAAGCGGATGTGCGGGCGGATCCGGTCCTGCTCGTCCACGATGCGGAAGCGGAGACCCGGATACCGAGCGTCCAGCGCGTCCAGGACGGCGCCGAGCGTGGCGCCCTCGACTTCCACCCAGACGCGCCCGCCCGAGTAGGAGCGCAGGGGCGGCGGGATGAGGACGCGCATCAGGCCGGGACCGCCGTCGTGACGGAGAGGACGTAGGGCAGATGGGACGCGAGGCTCCGCCAGGTGGCGCCCTCGTCCGGACTCATCCAGACCTCGCCGCTCGTCGTGCCGAAATAGAGACCCACCGGATCGGCCGAGTCGGCCGCGAAGGCCTGTCGCATGACCGTGAAGAGCGCCTGCTCCCGCGGCAAGCCCCGGTCCTGTCGCTGCCAGGTGCGGCCGGCGTCCCGGGTGCGATAGGCGGCGGGGCGGCCCCCCGGGCTCGTCCGGGGCCAGACCTTGGTTCCATCCATGGGGAAGACCCAGGCGGTGTCCGGGTCGCGGGGGTGCAGGACGATCGGGAAGCCGATGTCGCCGACATCCTTCGGCATGGCCCGACCGATTCGCTTCCACGCCTCGCCCGGCCGGTCCAGGCGGTAGATGCCGCAGTGGTTCTGCTGGTAGAGCCGGTCAGGGCTGGCGGGGTGGAGCGCGACGCAGTGCGGGTCGTGGCCGTACTCGGGGTGCTTCACCGGCAGGAAGTAAGCGGCGACCCCCTTGTTGAGCGGCTTCCAGGAGGCCCCGGCGTCCAGGCTCTCGAAGAATCCGCCGGTGGACAGGCCGATGTACATGTGGGCCGGGTCCCGGGGATCCACCAGGATGGAATGGGTGAGGGGCCCGCCCGGTGTCGCCCCGATGAAGCCCTCCTTCGCCTTCAGGACCTGGAGGTAGTCGAGGAAGCCGGCCACCGGCTCCCACGAGACGCCGCCGTCTTCCGACCGGAAGAGGCCGTGCGGGGATGTCCCGGCATACCAGAGGCCGGGCTGCGAGGGGTGGCCGGGGGTCAGCCAGAAGGTCCGGTCGACCGCCGGCCCTGCCGCTGCCTCGCTCGCCTTCGGGAAGGCCGGGGGCTTCCGGGCCTCCTTCCAGGTCCGGCCGCCGTCCGTGGATCGGAAGACGGTCGGCCCGAGGTGACCGGTTCTGGCCGCCATCAGGAGCGTCCGGCCGTCGCGCGGATCCAGGACGAGGTGGTTGACCTCGTTCCCCAGGAAGATGGGGCCGGCGGCCTCCCACCTCTTCCGCGCCTGATCGCCGCGAAAAATGAAGGCGCCTTTCTTCGTCCCCACGAGCACCCAGCGGTGCCCGGCGGCCCTGGTCGCCTTCCCACGTGTCGCCCCCCGTGTCGCAATCCTTCGTGTGCCCGCCATGTTGCAACCTCCCCATTTCCGGGTTCGCGCGGCGCCTCAGGCGGCCGCGGGGCCTGGACCCCTCCCGGAAGCCGGAATGCCGTGGGTCCGACAGACCGTAGCATCACAAGGCTTGCAGTCAAGGGCGAAGTGCGGGGATTGCCGCGGAGCAGAAATGCTGCGCATGCGACGCTACGAGGGACCGAATCTTCCGGCGTCCCTTGAGTCCGTTGAGTCCCTTGAGTCACGTACTCAATGGACTGGGGAGACTCAAAAACTCAAGAGACTGAGTCCGACTGGTCTCGGGCGCGTTGCGCCGCGAACCGGCGTCCTCTCTCGGCGAGGAACGGGGCCTTCCGGACGAAGCTGTGGGCGGCCGCCTCTCGGTGGATGTCCTCGATCTCCTTGAGACTGAGCCGATCGAGGAGCAGGCGGTTTTCCCGGGTCTGATCGGTGTCGCTCACCGTGGTGTTGTCGGTGCAGACCGCGACGGGGACGCCGTGCTCCAGGAACGTGTAGATCGGGTGGGGCGCCCCCCGGGCCACGGCGTTCGTCTGGTAATTCGAGGTCAGGCAGCACTCCAGCAGGATCCGGTCCCGCGCCAGGCGTCTGAGCAGCTTCCGGTCGCGCACGGCCGCGCAGCCATGGCCGATCCGGTCGGCCCCGAGCAGATCGATCGACTCCCAGACGCGCTCCGGCCCCTCGTCCTCGCCGGCGTGCACGGTCAGCCCCAGGCCCCCGCGGCGCGCGATGTCGTACGCCTCGCGGAACAGGCGGGGAGGGTTTCCCCGTTCCGCGCCCGCCAGGTCAAAGCCGACGACCCCGGATCGCTCGTGGAGATGCTGCGCCTCGGCCAGCGCCTGGCGCGCGATGATCTTGGCGATGTGCGGTCCATGCTGCCGCATGGAGATGATGATGAGTCCGACCTCCAGGTCGGTGTGCCGCCTCAGGGCGGCATTCATCCCCGAGAGGACCGACCGGATGGCCTGCCGGGGCGTGAGCCCGGCGTAGGTGTGAATGGCGGGGGAGTAGCGCAGCTCCAGCAGCCGTACGCCATGGGCGTACGCCTCCTCGACGATGTCCAGGGTCACCCGCTGGATGTTCTCGTAGAACTGCGTGATCCACAGGGGGTAGTGGAACTTGTCGAGGTAGGACAGGAGCGAGCCCTCTTCCCCTTTCTGGAGCTGGAGAAGCCGCCGCATCTCGCGGAGACCGGGCACGGGATTGAGCCCGTGCTGCTTCATGAGCCGCCAGGTCGTCCGCAGCGGGATGGACCCGTCCACGTGCTGATGCAGCTCGACCTTCCTGATCTGCTGAATCGTCCTCGCCATGGACGCCGCCTCCTGCAACGGGGTTGACCGGGATGCCCCCCTGTCCGCGCCGGCATCCCCACGTGCGAGACGGGTCCACAACATGCTCGCACGGTCAGGGCGTGGTTCGCCCGTGGGTCGGAGCATGCCGCAGGGGACAAGATGTGTCAAGCGGGAGGGCCCGTGCGAGCCGGAGTGGGGCAGGGGGGAGGAGGATCACAAGAGGTGATCGAGATTGCCTTGGATCCTCCCGATGGGGTACTCTCTCGGCTAGCGGGAGTCCGGCTCCTCTTCCGGTGTCCACCACACGCGGATTGGACCAGGCCAAGGGAGGACGACGATGACAATGGCGGCGGACAGGTTCGTCCTGTTCACCCAGCCCGGGTGAAGCAGCTGTCTCAGGGCGAAAGAGTTTCTTTCGAAAGCCGGCATCGACCACATCGTGGTGGACGTGCTCAACGATCCGGGAGGACGCGAGCAGTTGCTGCGGCTCGGCGTGCGCAAGGTTCCGGTGGTCGCGAAGGGTGACCGGTACGTCTTCGGGCAATTGCTGGAGCAGGTCGCCCGGTTCGTCGGCCTCGCCGGCACGGGCCAGCAGAAGTTGCCCGCCGAAGAGCTCGTGCCCAGGTACCGCGTCATTCTCGAGGCGACGCGACGGCTGATCGCTCAGGTGCCGGACGAGCGCATGCACGAGCGCGTCATCCCGAACCGCGACCGCACGATCCGGCTGCTCTGCCATCACATGTTCCGCATCGCGGAGTCGTTCGTCGAGGCGTGGGACGGCGCCGAGTACACGGCGCAGTTCCACAGTCTCCCGCCCGCAGCCGACATCCAGACAGCCCGGCAGATCGTCGCCTACGGCGATGCGGTGCGCGCCAGGTTCGAGGCGTGGTGGGACCGCGTGGAGGACAGGTCCTGCGGGAAGACGCTGATCACGTATTTCGGGCCGTGTCCGGCGCACGACCTCCTCGAGCGCTCCACCTGGCACACGGCGCAGCACTGCCGGCAGCTCGCGGATGTGCTCACGCGCCTGGGCATCGCCCCCGACCGCCCCCTCACCCCGGAGCAGCTCGCCGGCCTGCCGCTCCCCGAGCGGTTGTACGAATGAACCGGGAATGAACCGGATCGATCCGCGACCGGCGTGGGAAACCAGGACAGAACCCGCACCCCCGGTTCCGCGCCATGCGCGTGTTCACGCTGGAGACCCTGCCATCCTCCGTCAAGGGAGTCCTCTTTCTCTTGACGGAACGAGCCCGTAAGCATGCCGGGCGCATCGTGTTCTCTCAGGCCGGCTCGATATTCTGGTTCATGCGAAAGAGGTTGTCCGGGTCGTACTTGCGCTTCACCCGGGCGAGGCGATCGTAATTCGGGCCGTAGGCCGAGCGCACGCGATCGCCCTCGTCGGCGGTGAGGAAATTGACGTAGACGCCGCCGCTGGCGAAGGGAGCCGAGGCCTTGAAGAAGTCGCGCGCCCAGGCGATGCAGCGCTTGTCGTCGGCCGGGTCCTCCCAGCGGGTGTGGACGTTCATGACGAACTCGGCGTCGCGGTGGGCGTACGCCGCCGAGTCCGGGGCCGGCCGTGTGGTGGCACCGCCGATGGCGCCGATGAAGATCTCGCACTGAGGTGACGGCAGCTTCCCGATGGACGCGATGACGGCGTCGAAGAGGCCGTCCTTGAGCGTCGAGAGATTGTGGGATTTCCAGTAGTTGCGGGCGCCGGCGGTGAGCAGCGGGTCGAAGGCCTGCTGCCAGGCGACGTACGGCTGGACGCCGACGTGTTCGCCCAGGAGGGTGCCGAACTTGCGCAGCGGCTGGATGAGCGGCTCACCCTGCTTCGGGTCACCCGCATAGATCAGCGCCAGCGCGATCATCCCCTGGCCGTGGACCTTCTCGGGGAGGAACGGCAACGGCGGCGCCAGGCGCAGGACGGTCCACACGGAGAGCGCCTCGGGCGCCTTGGCGGCGAAGTCGCGGTACTGCTGCAGCACCGACTTCGCCTCGGCGATCGGGTACACGATGAGTCCGCTCAGCACGCCAGGGCCGACGGGGTGGAGTCGGAACTCGAAGCGGGTGACCACGCCGAAGTTGCCGCCGCCGCCCCGGAGCGCCCAGAAGAGGTCGGGGTGCTCGGCCGCGCTGGCGCGCACGACCTCACCGGCCGCGGTCACGACCTCGGCCGACTCCAGGTTGTCCACAGTCATGCCGTGCTTGCGACTGAGCCAGCCGAAGCCCCCGCCGAGCGTCAGTCCGGCGATGCCGGTGGTGGAGTTGATGCCGACCGGCGTGGCGAGACCGTGGGCCTGGGTGGCGGCGTCGAGGTCCGCCAGCGTGGCACCCCCTTCGATGGTCACGCGACGCCTCGCCGGGTCAACTCGCGCGGCCTTCATTCTCGAAAGGTCGATCACGAGTCCATCGTCGCAGATGGCATTGCCGGCGATGTTGTGCCCACCGCCACGGACGGCCAGCAGGAGCCCGTTGTCCCTCGCGAAGTTCACCCCGCAGACGACGTCCGACGTGGTGGCGCAGCGCGCGATGACCGCGGGGCGCTTGTCGATCATCGCGTTCCAGATCTTCCGTGCGCCTTCATAGGCACCGTCGCTCGGAAGCAGGATCTCCCCCGTGAAGCCGCCTTTCAGCTTCTCGATCGTCCTGGCCTGCAATGTCGTCATGGCTACTCCCTTATCCTGTGTCCTGGCCCAATGAGCCTGACACTCGCGTTGAGCGGCGCTCGCAAGGCGTCCGCTCTCGAACGCGCCATGTGAGCCCGCCTTGGTCTTGTGGATACGCAACAGCACTCACCGTGAAACCGAGCCGGCCCGCCGGGGCCGGCAGCTCCGGGTTGAGCATGGCTGCCACGCTCCGCTTCCCGGAGAGGCTCGCCAGCGGCAGGGCGCTCCGCCGTCCACCCGTAATCTGGACTAATTTCCTCCTTGACACAATGCCCGGCAGTCCGGGATCCTTGCTCACGACGCCAAAACGCGCCGCGAGTCGGCGGCGACCCCGGGGGATCCTGTGGACGTGCTCTCGGATGTGCTGCGAGTCATCCGGTTATCCGGCGCCATCTTTTTCAGCGCGGAGTTCACGGCGCCGTTTGCCCTCGCGTCGCCCCCCTCGCTGGAGCTCGCCGCCCGTCTCCTCCCCACCGCCGAGTGTCTCGCGCTCTTCCATGTGCTGGCCCAGGGAGACTGCTGGATCGCCCTGGAAGGGGAGGCGCCGCTGCACATGGAACAGGGGGACGCGATCATCTTCCCGCACAGCCACCCGCATGTGATGACGAGTCGGGTGGGCACGGCGCCCACGCCGCTGGATGGGATGTTGCCGGACGTCGGTGCGGACGGCATCCTCAGGATGAGCCACGGCGGCGGGGGCCCCGCGACGCGGTTTGTCTGCGGATTCCTGCAATGTGACCAGCGCTTCAATCCGTTGATGGGCGCTCTGCCGCACGTACTGTGGGTCCGCCGCCGACAGGACATCACCACACTCGAGACCACGGGCCACGGGCCGGGGCGGGCGGCCGTCGTCCTCCCGCCCGATGCCGGGGCGTGGCTCATGACCACCCTGGGGTACCTTCTGGCCGAGGTCGCCGCGGGACAACCGGGGTGCCGGGCGGTGCTCGCCCGCCTGGCCGAATTGCTCTTCGTCGACGTGCTGCGGCGCTATGCGCACCACCTGCCGATGGGGCAGACGGGGTGGCTTGCGGGACTGAGCGACCCCCAGGTCGGCCGGGCCTTGCGGCTCCTCCACCAGGACCCGGCGCACGCCTGGACCGTGGAGTCGGTGGCCCGCGCGGCGGGGGTGTCGCGCTCCTCGCTGGCGCTGCGGTTCAGCGAGCTCATCGGGGAATCGCCGATGCATTACTTGACCGCCTGGCGCATGCATGTGGCGAGACAGATGCTCCGGGAGCACCGGTTCACCATCCCCGAGGTGGCGGCGCGGGTGGGGTACCAATCGGAGGCCGCCTTCAACCGCGCGTTCAAGCGGGCGGCGGGGGCACCACCGGGGCTGTGGCTGAAGCGCGAGGAGCCGCGGCCCTAGGCGACGGCAGGCGCGCAGCGCCCCACGCGCCCGGCCTCGATGTGAGGGGACCCGGGGCCCCGGGAACCGGGGGAGCCTCAGCGGCTGGGGCGCCTGGAGACGCGCGACCCACTTCGTCCAGTGCCCGCCTCTGGTCTTGCCGGGGAGCCGCCGGGGGCTCGAACGCATCCGCCGTCCAGTTCAGCCAGCCGTCTGCAACCGCTTGAACTCCCTTTCGTCCTTGTCCAGCACCTCCCTCTTCCGGGAATGGGGGGCAAGGATCGATGGGTGCGGAGGTTCGGGTTACCCCCCGGTGATTGACAGATTGGGGGCAGTCCGAGGTTGGATCGAGAGAGGCTACGGCTGTTCCACGATGGGCTTGGCGGCGGGGAGCATGAAGTTCAGCCAGCGGACGCTGACGGTGGAGCCGAAGACCCGGATCTGCTCCGGCTGGGGGGTCGGTTCGGCGGCCTGGACGAGGCGCAGCGACTTGCTGCCGACCCACCGGTCGTTGGCGTACAGCCGGAACTCGTACCGGCCGGGTTTCTCGAAGGCCAGGCCGGCGATCTGAAAGACCAGTTCCGCCGGCACCATCCGATCGCCGATGGTGGCCCGGATCTGCCCCTGCCCGATCACCGTGAAATCGGCCAGGCTGATGAGTTCCAGCCGGATGCGGTATTCACCCTGGGCGTCGGTGAGCTTGGCGTACACGGTGACGAGGCCGCAACGGGCCGGGTACTGGTGGGCGCTGATGTTCTCGAAGATCCCCACGAGGCTGGTCTTCCCGGTGGCGCCCTCCACCAGGGCCTGGTCGCAAATCAGCATGGCGTTGCATGCCGGGTGCGGGGCGGCAGGCATGGCCGGGCGACTCTGATTCGGGGTCTCCATGAAACGGATGCTAGCACAGACCGCGCCCACGCGACAACAGCAGTGTTGCCATGTCAGAGTTCTGTGACAATCCGAGGTGCGGCGCATGGCGCATGGGGCATGGCGCACGGACGCTGGGCAGAGGGCAGAGGTCAGACGTGAGAAGTCAGCAAGGGTCGCTGACCTCTGATCTCTGTCCTCTGATCTCCGGCGCCTTGCGCCATGCCCCACCAGTTTGGTTTTTGCGCGCCAGCGCAAGAACCAGGTGGTATACTCCTTCGCTACCGAGACGTAGCCGAGGGGCGAGCCGTGCCCGATCCAAGCGCGGTACGCCAAGGGTGGGAGGCGGCGACGATCGCCGCCCGGTATGTCAGCATTCCCGGGCTGAGGTCTGCAGATGGTCGATTCGGAGGTCAAACCGGGGCACAGTTTCCCGCTGGGGGCCACGCCCACCCAGGAGGGCGTGAACTTCAGCGTGTTCTCGAAGAGCAGCCAGTCCCTGGAGCTGCTCCTGTTCGAGAGCCCGGACGACCCCCGGCCCGCCCGCGTGATTCTCCTGGACCCCCGGACGAACCGCACGTACCACTACTGGCATGTCTTCGTCCCCGGCCTGCGGGCGGGGCAGGTCTACGGGTATCGCGCCATCGGCCCGTTCGCGCCCGAGCAGGGGCTGCGGTTCGACCGCGACAAGGTCCTGCTGGATCCGTACGGGCACGCCGTGGCGGTGCCCGGGGGCTATGACCGCCTGGCGGCAAGCCGGCCGGGCGACACCACGGCCACCGCCATGAAGAGCGTGGTGGTGGACCTGCGCGGGTATGACTGGGAGGGGGATACACCGCTCCGGAGGCCTTTCGCCAGGACCGTGATCTACGAGATGCACGTGGGCGGGTTCACGCGTCATCCCAGCTCCGGGGTGGACCCCGCCCGGCGCGGGACCTACGCCGGCCTGATCGAGAAGATCCCCTACCTTCAAGAGCTGGGGGTCACCGCGGTCGAGCTGCTGCCGGTCTTCCAGTTCGACCCCCAGGACTGCCCGCAGGGTCTCGTCAACTACTGGGGCTACTGTCCCGTCTCGTTCTTCGCCCCACACCACGGCTACAGCTCGCGGCGGGACTCCCTGGGCCCCCTGGACGAGTTCCGCGACATGGTCAAGGCGCTCCATCGCGCGGGCCTGGAGGTGATCCTGGACGTGGTGTACAACCACACGGCCGAGGGCAGCCACGCGGGCCCGACGGTCTGCTTCCGCGGTCTGGAGAACGGGGTCTACTACATCCTGGAGGCCGACCGCTCCCGCTACGCCGACTACACCGGCACCGGCAACACCCTGAACACGAACCAGCCGATCGTGCGCCGGCTGATCCTGGACAGCCTCCGCTACTGGGTCGGGCAGATGCACGTGGACGGGTTCCGGTTCGATCTGGCGTCGATCCTGTCCCGGGACGAGAGGGGACGGCCCTCGGAGAACCCCCCGGTGCTGTGGGACATCGAATCGGACCCCATCCTGGCCGGTGTCAAGCTGATCGCCGAGGCCTGGGACGCCGGCGGTCTCTACCAGGTCGGCAGCTTCATCGGCGATAGCTGGAAGGAGTGGAACGGCCGCTTCCGCGAGGATGTCCGGAGCTTTGTCCGGGGCGATCCCGGGACGGTGTCCCGGGTGGCGTCCCGGCTGCTGGCGAGCCCCGACCTGTACGGGCACAAGGAGCGGGAGCCGGAGCAGAGCATCAACTTCGTGAGCTGCCACGACGGCTTCACGCTGAACGACCTGGTCTCGTACGCCGTCAAGCACAACGAGGCGAACGGCGAGGACAACCGGGACGGCATGGACGCCAACCTGAGCTGGAACTGCGGGGTGGAGGGCCCCAGCGACGATCCGGCGGTGGAGGGGCTGCGGAGCCGGCAGGTGAAGAATTTCCTGGCCATCACCCTCCTCTCCCTGGGGACGCCCATGCTGCTCATGGGGGACGAGGTGCGGCGGACCCAGCGCGGCAACAACAATGCCTATTGCCAGGACAACGAGATCGGCTGGTTCGACTGGTCCCTGGTCCCGCGGCACGCGGGCCTCCTCCGGTTCGTGCAGCAGCTCGTCCGGTTCCGGCTGAACCGGGACCCGACGGCCCAGGAGGCCGGCCTCAACCTCAACCAGCTCCTGCGCCGGGCGCAGATCGAGTGGCATGGCGTGCGGCTGCAGCAGCCGGACTGGGGCGAGGCCTCCCACTCGCTCGCGGTCATGGCCCGGATCAACGAGGGGCGGCTCCGGCTGCACCTCATGCTGAACGCGTACTGGGAGCCCCTGACGTTCGAGCTGCCGCCCAGCTCTGAGGGGAGGCGCCGGCGCTGGCGCCGCGTGCTCGACACGGCGCTGGAGGCGCCGAAGGACATCCTTCCCTGGGCCTCCGCGCCGAGCGTCCCCAGGTCCATCTACGTGGTCCAGCCCCGGTCGGTGGTCCTGCTGCTATCGCGCCCCTGACCGCGGGGGCTGCCCGGGGATGGCTCCTCGCCCCGGGGCGGGCCGAGCACGTGGCGGTGTTCGTGCAGCGGGATGAGGTGCGGCGCCGGGTGGCCGCATGCCTGGCCGCGCGCCCCGCAGGCGGCGTGGCCGGCGGGTGGTCGGGGCCCCTGCCGGCCGCCCATCGCGACCCTGCCGCCCCGCGCTTCGCCCCGGGCCAAGGCGAGCCGCCTCTCCAGGTCGTGCGGCCCGGGCGCAGGCTCTCCGGCTCCCTCCAGATTTGCGCTTGACACGCGATCCAGGTCCGGGGTATCTCCGAGCGCGACAATCCGGGCCAGGCCGATCATTCGGATCCCGCGGGTCGGGGGCGGGGCGGGGGGCGGCGCGCCTTCCGGAGGACGCAGACTTCTGGTTGGACCGAGGGAGGATCGAACGATGATGGAATGGGCACGGAAGGCAACAGCGCTCGCACTCGCGCTGGGTGCGGCGGTGGCGGGCGGCACGCCCGCCGCGTGGGCGAAGACCGAGTTTCGGCTGTCGAACCAGCTTCCCCCGTCCCACCACATCTCGAAGGGGCTGGTCGTGTTCGCCGGGAAGGTGAAGGAGTACTCGAAGGGAGCCATCGAGGTCAAGATCTTCGACTCGGCGCAGCTCTTCAAGGACACCGAGATCGTGGAGGGGCTCCAGGAAGGGCTGATCGAGGCCGGGCTGGTGCCGGTGAACAAGTGGTCGGGGATGATCCCGGCCGCCGACGTCTTCGAGATGCCCTTCATCTACAAGGACCTGTCCTCCATCAAGAAGTTCATCGACGCCGGGGCGGGCGAGCTGCTCGACCGGGAGTTCCAGAAGCGGACGGTGAAGACGCTGTTCTGGGTCGATTACGGCTACATCCAGTTCTTCAACAACAAGCATGCGCTGACGAAGCCCGACGACTTCAAGGGGCTGAAGATGCGCACCTTCAGCAGCGGGGACGCCGACACGCTCAAGGCGCTGGGCGCTGCGCCCACGGTGATGAGCTCCTCGGAGATGTACATGGCCCTGCAGCGAGGCACGGTCGACGGCGCCACCACCGGCATGCCGGCGGCCGTGTCCCGGAAGGTGCACGAAGTGCAGAAGTTCATGACGGAGGCGAACTACACGACGGCGCAGTTCGTCGTGCAGGCGAGCCTCAAGTGGTGGGAGAAGCTGCCCCAGGATCAGCGCGAGGCCATCCTCAAGGCGGGGAAGGAAGCCGAGGAGTGGATCCGCGGGGCGATCGCCCAGTCTGAGGACGAGGCCGAAAAGGTGATCCGGAAGGCCGGCGTGCAGATTCACCAGTTGACGCCCGAGGCCCGCCCGCTCTTCATCAAGGCCACCGAGCCGGTGCGGCAGTCCTTCGCCACGAAGAGCGGCGACCTCGCCAGGAAGCTCATCGAGATGGCCCTGAGCCTCAAGTAGCCGAACGGCGGGTGCGAACGGCCCGGCACTCGTCCGGCCGTCCGCACCGGGGACGCCCCATGATTGGTCGGCTTCGCGCCGTCGTCGAGCGGTGCAACCTCGCCCTGGGAATGCTGAGCGGCCTCGGCATCCTGGCCATGGGCCTCATCTTGACGTACGAGGTGGTGTGCCGGTACTTCTTCAGCGCGCCCACCATCTGGGCCCAGGAGACGTCGACCTACCTGTACATGTGGACCATGCTGGCGGCCGCGTCGTACACCCTCCAGACGGGGGGGCACGTCCACGTCGATCTCGTGATCGAGCGGCTGCCGGGCCGCGTGAAGATGCTGACGGAGGTGGCGACCGGCGCGGTCGGCACCATCTTCTGCGCCATCGTCTCGGTCCAGGCGTATCAGATGATCGCCGCCACGCTGCGCTTCGGGAAGGTGTCCGCCACGCCGCTCCGGGTGCCGCTCTGGATCCCGCAGTCGGCGCTCCTCATGGGGTTCGTCCTGCTCACCTTCCAGTTCGCCTTCCTCATCCTGGACCGGCTGGTGGAGCTCAAGGCCCGCGGCGGGAAGGAAGGCGTGTCCGCATGACGAGTCTTGGATCCGTCGGCCTGCTGCTGCTGGGCATCCTTTTCGCCGGCCTGCCGGTGGCGTTCTCGCTGGGGGCGACGTCGGTCCTGCTGATCGCCCTGTACGACCTGCCGATGAAGATCATCGCCAACACCGTCTACACGTCGCTGGACAGCTTCGTGGTCATCGCCATCCCGCTCTTCGTGCTGATGAGCCGGGTCCTGCTCGACGGCAGGGTCGGCGACGACCTCTTCGGGGTGATGAACGCGTGGGTCCGGCACCTGCCGGGCGGGCTGGCGGTGGCCACGATCCTGGCCTGCGCCTTCTTCGCGGCGATCAGCGGCTCGGGGGCGGCCACGGCGGCGACGATCGGCATGGTGGCGTACCCGGCGATGATCGGTCGGGGATACAAGAAGAAGTTCATCCTGGGGCTGCTGGCGTGCGGGGGGACGCTCGGCATCCTCATCCCACCCAGCATCCCCCTCATCATCTACGGCGCGGTCACCGAGGAGTCCATCGGGAAGCTCTTCATCGCCGGGGTGATCCCCGGACTGGTGCTGACGGCGATCCTGGTGGCCTACGCCGTCTACCGGAGCAAGCAGGGCGGGTACGTGCCCATGGAGCCGGCCTCGTGGCAGGAGCGGTTTCGCGTGACCCGCAGGAACCTCTGGGGCATCGCCCTCCCCTTCCTGATCCTCGGCGGCATCTACACCGGGGCGTTCACGCCGACGGAGGCGGCGGCGGTGGGACTGACCTACAGCCTCTTCATCACGCTGGTGATCCACCGCACGCTCAAGCCGCGCGACCTTCCCGAGGTCTGCCTGAAGGCCGTACGGACCTCGTGCATGATCGCGATGATCATCGGCGGCGCCATCCTGTTCGGCCGCGTGATGACGCTGCTGGAGATCCCCCAGCAGCTCACGGCGCTCATCATCCAGTGGAGGCTCTCGCCCCTCATGTTCGTCCTGGCGATGAACATCCTGATGCTGCTGCTGGGGTGCATCCTGGAGACGGTGTCGATCATCCTGCTCACCATGCCGCTGGTGGCGCCGATCCTGGAGGCGCTCAAGATCGATCCCATCTGGTACGCCATCGTGCTCACGGTCAACATGGAGATGGCGCTGGTCACGCCGCCCGTGGGGATGAACCTGTACGTCATCAACGGCCTGGACGCGGACATCCACATGTCCGAGGTCATCCGGGGGGTCGCGCCGTTCATCGTGCTGATGGGGGCGTTCCTGCTCCTCACGATGCTCTTCCCCACGATGAGCACCTGGCTGCCGTCGATGATGAGGTGAGGGGCCAGGGTCTGCCTTCTGGCAGAGCGGAGGCACAGGGAAGCCCCTCTGCGTCTCTGCGTGAGGCGCCCCTGAAGCAGGGGACGACGCACTGCCCGGCTGCCGCTCCGGGCGCCTCCCGTCTGGCCGCCCTCCCTCGAGAATCCGGATCAACGGTCATCCGAGTCTCGCAACAAACTCCCTCCTTTGCTTGACACCGGGGCACATTTCCGGGAAAACTGGGCCCTATTCTACCGTGCGGTCTCCAATTTGGGCGACAGACCACCACCGGACGGCACAGTCCGGGGGAGAGTCCGAGGGGCGAGCCATGACTGGATCCCACGGCTTGACCAGACGCGATCTGCTCCGCGGCGCGGCCGCCGGGCTGGCCCTCGGCCTGCCGGAGCTGCCGCGTCCGGCCGGGGCGGCCGAACCCGACCTCGCCGTGATCAGCGGGGAGCCGGCCGCGGCCACCCGCAAGGCCGTCGAGTCGCTTGGGGGGATGTCGCGCTTCGTCCGGAAGGGGGATCGCGTCGTCCTCAAGCCCAACATGTCGTTCGCCAGCGGGCCGGACCGCGCCTCCAACACGCACCCTGCCGTGGTGTACACCGCGGCGCAGATGTGCCTGGAGGCGGGGGCGGGGCAGGTCCTGGTCGTGGATAACCCGCTCCAGTCCGCCGAGCTGTGCCTGCGGCGCGCCGGCGTGGCCGAGGCCTGCAAGGGGCTGAGGAACACTTACGTCCAGATGTTCACGGACCACAAGTTCTACCGGGAGATCACGGTCCCGCAGGGGAAGGTGCTGGACCGGGTGGAAGTCCTCAAGGAGGTGCTCGACAGCCAGGTGCTGATCTGCCTGCCGCAGGCCAAGTCCCACTCGAACACCGGGATCAGCATGGGCATCAAGGGCCTGATGGGGCTGATCTGGGACCGCTGGAGCCTCCACAGCAAGTACAACATCAACCAGGCCCTGGCCGACCTGGCCACGGTCCTGCGTCCCGGGCTCACGATCCTGGACGCCACGCGCGCCCTGACCACCGGGGGCCCGGGAGGGCCCGGCGAGGTCGTGAAGCCAAACCTCATCATCGCCGGCACCGATCCGGTCGCGGTGGATGCCTTCGGCGTCGGCGTGGCCCCCTGGTACGGCCAGCAGTTCAAGGGCCGGCAGGTGGAGCACCTGCTGGCGGCCAGCCAGCGCGGTCTGGGAAGACTTGACGTCGAGCGATTGAACATCCTGAAGGCCACCGCATGAGGGCGGCAATCCAGGCCCTTTCCCTTCTGCTCTTCACGGTCCTGTTCGCGCTGGCCAACCACCGGCTTCCGGACTGGCTGCCGGCCGACATCTACCTGCGACTGGACCCCCTCCTCGGCCTGAGCGCGGTCGCGGCCGGCCGCGCGTGGGTCGCCCGGGCGACCTGGGGACTGGTGCTGATCGCGGCCACGCTCCTCTTCGGCCGGTTCTTCTGTGCGTACGTGTGTCCGCTCGGAGCGATCCTGGATTTCCTGGATCCTCTCCTCTTCCGCCGGGTGAGGCGGCGGACGCTTGAATCGGACGCCAGGCTCCGGAAGGTCAAGCACGTCGTGCTGACCCTGTTCATCGCGGCGGCGCTGGCGGGGTCCTCCCTCGTGTATCTCCTGGACCCGATGGCCCTCCTCACGCGCACCTACACCTTTGCCGTGCTGCCGCCGTTCGTCGGCCTGGCGAACCTGCTGCTGGACGCCTTTCGCCCGGTCGCCGGGGCGATCGGCTGGGTGAGCCTGGCGACGCTGTCGTACGCCCAGCCCGTCTTCTACATGTCGCTCATCACGTCCCTCATCTTCGCCGGGATCATCGCGCTGGGACGACTGGCCCCCCGCTTCTGGTGCCGTTACCTGTGTCCGCTCGGCGCGCTGCTGAGCCTCCTTTCGCCGCTGGCCCGCCTCCGGCGGAAGGTCGGGCCGGAGTGCCCGGCCTGCGGCGCCTGCCAGGACGCCTGCCCGATGGGGGCGGCGGTGGACGAGGGGGGCACCCGTCTCGCCGAGTGCATCCAGTGTCGCACCTGTGTGGCGGTCTGCCCGGAGGACGTCATCGCGTTCCCCCCCTCGACGCATCTGCTTCCGGCCGGGGACCCCACGCGGCCGGACCTCACCCGCCGCGGCTTCCTGTACTCCGTGGCCGGCGGCGTCGGGCTGGGATTCGTGGTCCAGCAGTCCCCGTTCACGCCGCTCCAGAACAAGCAACAGCTCATCCGGCCCCCGGGCGCGCTGCCCGAGGGGGAGTTTCTCACGACCTGCATCCGCTGCGGCGAGTGCATGAAGTCCTGCCTCACCAACACGCTCCAGCCCAGCCTGTGGGAGGGGGGGCTGGCGGGTCTCTGGACACCCAAGCTGGACTTCCGGCTCGCCGCGTGCGAGCAGGAGTGCAACGTGTGCGGCAAGGTCTGCCCCACGCAGGCGATCCGGTCCCTCGGCCTGGAGGAGAAGACCCACGCCAAGCTGGGGACGGCCGTCCTCAAGAAAGAGATGTGCCTGGTCTGGGCCCAGGACAAGCTCTGCCTGATCTGCGACGAGATCTGCCCCTACGATGCCATCGTCTTCCGCACCATGGATGGCTACCGCCGGCCGTTCGTGGTCGCGTCCCGCTGCAACGGCTGCGGCTACTGCGAGCAGCGCTGCCCGGTGGAGGGAGAGTCGGCCATCGTCGTGGTCCCGATCGGTCAGATCCGGCTGCGAACGGGCTCGTACGCCGCCGAGGCGAAGAAGCTGCGGCTGGATTTCAAGCCGAACCCCGGCGACGACCAGTTCATCCTGAGGAGCGAGGGACTGCGCATCGACCCGGAGGAGCGGGACGCCGGGGCCCCCCGGGCCAAGCCTTCGGCCGCTCCCGCCACGGCGAGGAATCCGACAGGGTTCTCGCGGTAGCCATCCCGGCAGGCCGAGCCCCCGGGATCCGCCACACGTCCGTTCCTGGTGGAATTCCGCCGTCGATTCCTGTTGATAAGCACTGCCCGGTCGGGCGAATATCTGTTGACCGGAGCCTTGAGGTGAGCCGCACGGGTTCGGGGTGTGTCTTGCGACGACGCAGTTTCCCCTGTTCGTCCCCAGGTCGTCCCGAGCTCGTAGAAGGACGAACGCGGACCCCGGACAGGTCCTTCGACGGGGCTCAGGACAGGCTGGTCGGAGGGCGATCTCTTCGCTTCGAGGGGCCGTTCGCGGTTCGACACGCTCAACGCGAGCGGCGCGGCGGTGCGCGGAATGCGTCACCGAAATTGCGGCCCGGAGCATCTATCAGGATTGAGTGGCGCGCTCGGGAGGGAATGGGCATGATGGAAAAGAAAGGAGCCACGATGCACATCGTGTTTCCGGAAGGCTCAGGCTGCGTGCACGGACCAGAGGATCTCTTGCCCTTGAAAGCGATCGGGCCGGTGGATTTCTTCGAGAAGCCGCCGCAGAACAAGGGAGACCTCATCCAGCGGCTCAAGGACGCGGAGGTGGTCTTCCTCGACTACTCGGTCATGGACGCGGAAGTCATCAAGGCCTGTCCCAGGCTCAAGTTCGTGTGCTTCCTCGGGATAGGCTATGCCAACTGCATCGACGTGGCAGCGGCCACCAGGCACGGCGTGACGGTGTCGTACACACCGGGGTACGGTGCGACCTCGGTGGCGGAGTTCACGCTGGGGCTCATCCTCTCCCTTACCCGGCACATCGCCTCATCCTATTACAGCTTGAAGCATGGGGAATGGCTCTCGGCAAGATTCCTGGGGATGGATCTCAGGGGGAAGACTCTGGGCATCGTGGGCCTCGGGCCCATCGGAGCGGATGTGGCACGCCTCGGGGCCGGCGTCGGGATGAACCTGGTTGGCTGGACGAGGAACGCCACGCCGGATCGGGCCCGGCACGGCCTGCGCCTTGTCTCCCTGGAAGAGGTCTTTTCCTCCGCGGACGTCGTGACGATCCACCTGTCCCTGAACGCCCAGACCGAGCGCCTCATCAGCCGCGAGCTCCTCGGCAAGCTGAAGCCCTCGGCGTATTTCATCAACACGGCCCGGGCCAAGATCGTCGACAACCAGGCCCTGGCGGAGCTGCTCCAGCAGGGTCGCATCGCGGGCGCGGCCCTCGACGTCCATGAGGACGAGCCGGCCCCCATGAATTACCTCTTCGCCTCCCTCCCCAACGTGCTGGTCACGCCGCACATCGGGTACAACTCGAGAGAGGCAGGGCGGAACATGCTGCGGATCGCGTACGCCACCCTCGAGGCGTTCTTGAAGGGGGAGAAGCTCCATGTCGTGAATGCGCACTGAGCAACCCCGGGCAGCCCGCCGAGGCGGGTCGCGGGAGCCCCGTCGGCCGTCAATCGCCCGGGCAATTCCGTCGTGGAGTCTTCCACGGCAGCCGAGCGCGCCTCCCGGCATGCCTGGAATCCCGGAGACGGATTTCACCGAAGCGGCGGGAGATTCCATGCAGTGAAGGCGAGGCCCGCGGGAGCGAGGAAGGGCGACCGGTAAGTCTTACATACCGTCGCGTCGAGTGCTTGCGCCTGGAATCGCCCCCTTTGCGGTTGACCTGGTAATTCCTACAAGGTGTCCGCGCTCGACCAAGGTGCTATCCAGCGAAGGGTCTTCACCACCGATGTTCGAGTAAGTCTCCGAAATCTCAGCCATTGTCGGATCAGCCGCAGGTCAGTTTTCGGCCTGGCACACCATTCGCACTCCGGCGAGAGGGCTGGGCGAAGATCCGCCCGCTCTTCGATGGCTCGCTAGTGTGGAGGCCACACGGTGCTCGGTACGGACGAAGGAAGGAGAACCCATGCGCATACACTGGGTTTTCACGGTGCCGACCGCCTTGTTGCTGGTGGTGTTGCCCGCCTGGCTGGCCCAGCTCACTCCGCTCACCATGCCGGGGCAACCGTCGCCGGCGGTGGTGCGGAGCCAGGCGACAGACCAGACTCGGCGAACGGACGAGGTACGAGGAAAGATCAAGAGCGTGAGCCAATCCGGCGAGGAAGTGATCCTCGAGGACGAGACGAAGCTCGTGATCCCCGACTCCTTGAAGGAGGCGCGTCGGGAGCTCAGATCGGGGGGGCTTCTGCGGGCCACCTACGCAGTGAGGAATGGCCAGAAGGTCGTAACCTCGATCGATGTGCGGCCAGCGTAGAGGACGGAATCCTCCTGTTGGAGGGTGCCGGTGATTCGGCGTGGGACACGCATCCGGAGATCATGGGCTCACCCTGCGAAGAACGGCAAGGGGGAGGATGCGATCTCTTGCGTCGAAAGGAGTGCGCAGCATGAGGGTCCACAACATCCGGAAGTGGCTTGCAGGTCTTGCCCTCTCGATCTCCACCCTGATGACGGCGGCCTGCGGCACGCTCGTTGGCGCAGCGGTCGGCGCGGGCGGTGGCGCTGCCGTCGGCGCCGCCACAGGCAATGATGTGGGCAAGAGCGCCCTGATCGGCGCGGGGGTTGGTGCCGTGGGTGGGGCCGTCTACGACATCGTGCACTGACGATGAAGACGCTCGACCTATCCGGTGACGACCCACGGGGGCGGGCGCGGTCACAGGGGAAGCCCCCGTGGCCGCCCGGCGGATCAGAAGGGACAGATGTAGCCGATCCCGGACGGGTTCTTGAAGCAGCCGACCGATTCGGGGAGCAGGGTCTTGGGCAGCCAGAGCACGACATCGGGGAAGAACACCGCGAACAGGATCGCGGCGAGGAAGACCACGTACAGGGGCAAGGAGCTGACGAGCGCCCGGGAGAATCGGACGTTGCAGAACCTGGACGCCATCAGCAGGGTCAGCCCGTACGGCGGCGTGATCAGGCCAAATGCCAGCGTGGTGACGATCACGACGCCCATGTGGACCGGGTTGATGTTCCCGAGCTCGGTCAGCCGGAGCAGGATCGGCATGAACACGATGATCGCCGGCACCGCATCCACGAAATCGCCGACGATCACGAACAGGGCGACCAGGAGCAGCATGATGGTCCGGGGGTCCTTTCCCGCATGGTGCTCGATCCAGCCGGCCACGACGTCCGGTCCCCGCAGGTAGGCCAGCATCCATCCGAAGGCGGAGGCGCCCGCCACGGCCGCCATCGGGATCGAATACAGCAGCCCGGCATGGACGAAGTCCCGGGGCAGCTCCTTCACATGACCCCAGCGCAAGAAGGGAATCACCACCAGGACGATGTACGCCACCGCCGCCATGCCCGCCTCGGTCGGCGTGAACCACCCGGTGAGGATCCCGCCCATGATGATGATGGGGATCACCAGCGGCAGCGCCGCACGCTTCACGGCATCGGTGAACTCGCCGAAGCTCGACCGCGCCTTGCGAACTCCTGTCGGTCCGAAGAAGAAGCTGTAGATCATCAGCCCGATCCCGACCAGTATCCCCGGGACCACGCCGCCGAGGAACAGGCCCGCGATGGACACGTTTCCGGTGGCGCCGTACACGACCGCCATGATGCTGGGCGGGATGAGGTTGGCGATGGTCGCGGCGGAGGCGATGAGCGCGGCCGTGAAGCCGCGATCGTACCCCTCGCGGTTCATCTCGGGTGCAATCGTCTTGGTGAGGACGGCGACATCGGCCGTGGACGAGCCCGAGATCCCGGCGAAGAACATGCTGAACACGGTCACGACCTGGGCCAGCCCGCCCCTGAGGTGTCCCACGATGGTCTGGGCCAGTTCGATCATCCGCCGGGTCACATCCGCAGACGTCATCAGCTCCCCGACCAGCAGGAAGAAGGGCACGGCGAGCAGCGCCTCGGAATCCAGCCCGTTGAAGAGCTGTCCCACCATGGATTGCATGCTGATCGGGGTCAGCATCGTCGCGACGAACACGCCGGCAGACAGGGCAAAGGGCACTGGCACCCCGAGGTAGCCCAGGGCGAGGAACAGGAAGGCCATGATGAAGAGAATGGTCCCGGCCTCGAGGGTCATCCCAGCAATCTCTCCTTCGACTCCTGCGGCGATTCGGCGCCTTCAAACCCGTTTCTGCAACCGTTCACCATCTGTTCAATTACGAACAGGCAGATGAAGACGCCGGCAAAGGGGACGGAGAGATACCACCACGCCAGCGGCGTCAGGGAGGGCATGCGGAAACTCCCGAACCCGTGCAGGAAGTTCGTGTAGCCAAACCAGACCATGCACAGCCCGCAGGCGAGCACCACCGTTCGATTGAATATCTCGGCGGCGGTTCGGATCCTCCCGGTCAGGGACTCGGTGATGGCGGAGAGGTACAGGTGATCGGCGCGGCGGGTCGCCACCGCCATGCCGATGAAGCTGCCGTAGATGAAGAAGGCCGAGGTGACCTCCTGCAGCCAGAGCCAGGGATGCCGGATCGTCCGGGTGACGATGTCGCAGAGGACCGACAGCGAGAACCCGCCGATCGCAATGCCGCACAGCACCATGAGCAGCCATTCGAGGCGATCGAAGGCCGGCCATTTCAGGTGGCGGTCACGCTGGCGCACGAGGGAGCGGTGCTGGTTCATTCCGGTCTCTCCGACACCGAAGAGCGCCGGGCGGCGGGAGCGGCTTCGGCGGCGACCCCGCCGCCCGGCTGGATCGGTTCGCGCCGCTATTTCAGGCTGCGGATGATCTCGACCATTTTCACGGCGTGCGGGCCCAGTTCCTTGGCAAGCTGATCCTGGATCGGCTTGACCGCGTTCATGAAGCCGGTCTTGTCCACGTTGACCAGCTTCACGCCCATCTTCTGCAGCCGCTCTCCGGATTCCTTCTCGAGCTTGAGGGCGTGCGGCGGCTCCAGCTTGGCCACCTCGTTGGCCGCGATTTCCACCCACTTCCTCTGCTCGTCGGTGAAGCTGTTCCAGGTCTTTTCGCTGACCCAGACCACACTGTTGTTGGCTTCGTGCTCGGTCATCGACATGATCGGCGCGACCTCGTAGTGCTTGTTGGAGAGATAGACGTTCACGCCGTTCTCGGCGAACTCGACCACCCCGGTTTGCAGGGAGGTGTAGACCTCCCCGAAGGGCATGTGGACGGTCTGCGCGCCATATGCCGGAAAGCAGGTATCCTCGGTCTTGGTCGCCTGCACCCGGACCTTGGCGCCCTTGATGTCCTCGACCTTCTTGACCTCTCGTTTCCCGTAGAGGTTGCGGAGCCCGAGGGTCTGCAGGGTGATCACGTGGGCGCCCTGGACGGTCTCCTTGACGAGCTGCCGCACGGCGGCATTGAGCTCGGGCGAGGCGATGGCCTTCGCCAGGTGAGCGTCGTTCTGGAAGAGATAGTGGATGGACATGACGCCCATCTGCGGAGTCAGCGTCGCGCCGTTCGCCGTGGAGGAGATGACGAAGTCAATGTCCCCGGAGCGGACTTTCTGGAGCATGACCGGCTCTTGTCCAAGCTGGGCGGCCGGGAACTGATCCACGGCCATCGTCCCCTTGCTCAGCTCTTCGAGCTTCTTGCCAAACACGTCGCCCGAGAAACCGTATCCGGTGCTATGCGGCTGGTCGTAACCAAACGTGAAGCGCCGCTTCTGCTGGGCATCGGCCGACACGGCCAAGGCCGCGAGCATGACCACCGCGACAGCGATGACGAAGAGCTTTGGCGGTCTCATCTCTCTCTCCTTTGCTCGAGGGGTTGGTTGCGGCCTGCTCGATTGCGGAGGCGACGAGCGAGCCACACGGTCACCTTGCAGCGGCACCATGATCGGGAGCCGGCACGAACGCCTGGCGAAAGAACCATGATGGGGAGAGGAACAGCCGATTGCCTCGCGCGTACGAGCCGGACAGGCCGTCGGAGATCGGCCTCGGCCGGACGCCGCTGCCGGAGGGAGGTGGACCGGCCAGGGGAGGGCCGAGCCGGAGCTTGGATACCGCGGGCAACCGCAAGACGGCGGGACGCTACCATCGGTGGAGGAGCCTGTCAAGGCGGAAGTCCAGGTGCTTGCTGTGGAAGACGCCGGTTTCCTGTGCTAGGCTGCGGCCCCATGTCGGGGCGTAAGCACGCGCGGGCAGAGGGAGAATCTTTCTCCGTGCCTGCCGGCAAGGGTGTGAGATGCGGTGCGTCTTCCGGATCCCCCTGGAGGGGCACGTGCTCGTCGGAGACGTTCTGGCCGGCGAGGAGCCGCCACGGCTGCTCGTGCTGCACGGGGGCGGCCAGTCCAATCGCGGGCGCTTCCGCCTGCTCCGGGAGCACCTCTTCGCCCAGGGTGTGGGCTCGGCGGCCTTCGACTGCGTCGGCCACGGGGACACCGGAGGGGACCTCACGCAGAGCAGCCTCCGGAGCCGGACCGCGCAGGCCTGCGCCGTCATCGAGGCCCTGTCCCTGCCCCAGCCGTTCTCGATCCTGGCCGCCAGCATGGGGGGCTACACCGCGGTGACGCTCCTGCCCCGGTATGCCATCGCCAGCCTCATCCTCCTCGGCCCCGCCATGTACGCGGCCGAGGCGTACGCGGTCCCGTTCAATGCCGGCTTCACGGAGATCATCCGGCGGCCCCGGAGCTGGGAATCCTCGGATGCCTGGGCACTGCTGTCACGCTTCACGGGGCGCCTGCTGCTCGTGGCCGGCGAGCGCGACACCGTCATCCCGCCCGGCGTGATCCGGGGCATCTACGACGCGGCAGGCAATGCCAGGTCCCGCACGCTGTTCGTCGCCCCCGGCGCCTCTCACCTCATCCTCACGGACCTCAGGGCGAACGCCCCCGATCAACTGGATCGCGTTCTCGGGCTGATGACCGAAGCGCTCACGGTCGCCGAGAGCCCGGGGTCGGCCTGAGGGGCGGCCGCCCGGGGCTTGCCCTCCGCGGGCGGGCATCCTGTCCGGCCGGGGTCGATCGAAGGTTCGGTCCTCCTGGAGAATTCCATTGCGGGGGAGAGGCCGCTCGCCCTATAGTCGCACGACCCCGGCCGCTCCGCGAGGCGGCCGGCAGGTCCTGGGCCTCGTTGCTTCTCGCGCCAATACCGTTCCCATGCGGTTCGAGAATGGCGTCGGGTTCACGCAACCCCCCCGTCCCCCTCTTTGCAAAGGGGGGCGGAGGGGGGATTTTGTGCCAAAGGGGGGGACGCGGGGGAGGGTTGGCCGGACTGAGGAGTTGAGCGAACAGCATTGGCGGTCCCGCGGCGTGATGGCTGGTTGGCGATCGAAGGGGGGTGAGGGTCAGAGGAAAACATGTTGCAGCACGGAGCTATCCGTTTGTCCAATCATCGCAAGGTCCTCCATCGTGTGAAGCCTGGTCCGGCGGAGAAGGAGACATTCCATGAGAGCCAAGTCAATCTTCAGCCTCCTGTGTCTGGCCGCGGTGGTGGGCGGCCTCGCAGTTCCCTGTGAGTCCGGTCAACCCCAGACAATCAAGATCGGCCATGAGGTCGCCCTGACCGGCCCGAATGCCACCTGGGGGCAGTCCGAGGCCAACGCCGTGAAGATGGCCGTGGAGAAGGTCAACGCGCAGGGTGGGGTGCTGGGCAGGAAGCTCGAGATCATCGCCTATGACAATCGGGCGGACAGGCTGGAGGCGGTGAACGTCGCCAAGCGACTGGTTGAGCAGGACAAGGTTGTCGCCATCATCGGTCCGGCGCAAAGCGGTGTCACCAATGCCATCCGGGAAGTGAACAACTCGGCCAAGGTGCCGGTGATTGCCACGACGGCCACCAACCCCAAGGTCACCGTGAACGACGATGGCACGGTCGTTCCATACACGTTCCGGGTGTGCTTCATCGACCCGTTCCAGGGCACTGTTGCCGCCCAGTTTGCGCGCAAGGACCTGAAGGCGAAGACGGCTGCGATCTTGTATGACGTGGGGGACGAATACTCGCAGTTCCTGGCCAAGTATTTTGTCGAGGCCTTCGAAAAGGCCGGCGGCAAGATCACGACCAACGAGGCGTTCCGGTCGGGCGAGCTGGACTTTCGCGCCCAGCTCGGCAAGATCAAGTTCGGCACCCCCGACGTGGTGTTCATTCCCACCATGCAGAAGGAGGCGGCGCTCGCCGCCAAGCAGGCCCGCGACCTGGGGATCAAGGGGAAACTGATGGGCGGTGACGGCTGGGGGAGCCCCGATCTCTTCGACCTGGCCGGCCCGGCGATCGAGGGCTCGTACTTCGTCAACATCGCCGCCCTGGAGGACCCGGCGATCCAGGGCTTCATCAAAGACTATCGGGCCAAGCACAAGGAAGACCCCGTGCTGCCGAATCCCGTGCTGGCCTACGACGCCGTGCTGTGGCTGGTGGATGCCCTCAAGCGGGCCGGGACGACCGACGGGGAGAAGTTGAAGGCCGCGATGGAGCAGACCAAGAACCTCCAGGTCCTCACCGGGAAGCTGACGGTCGACCCCAAGACGCACAATCCCTTGAACAAGCCTGCGGTCATCCAGGAGACCAAGGGCGGCAAGTTCGTCTACGTCAAGACCTTCGTGACAGCCGACTGATGTGACTGCCGCGCGGTGGCAAGGTGCTGCTCGGCCTCCGGCCAGCCTGTCACCGCGCGGCCGCAGTGAGGTGCCCGGTGGTCCTGCAAACGATCATCACCGGCCTGTCGATCGGCAGCATCTATGCCCTGATGGCCGTGGGCTACTCGCTGGTCTTCTCTGTCCTCAACTTCTCCAATTTCGCCCATGGCGCCATCATCACCCTGGGGGCGTACATTGCGTGGGCCATCATGGTGCAGTTCTTCCGGGTGCCGTTCCTGCCGGCCCTGCTGCTGTCCGTCCTGGGCTCGGGCATCCTGGCCTTCCTGAACGAGCGCATCGCGTACAGCACGCTCCGTCGCCGCCGGGCGCCCTCGCTGTACCTCATGATCAGCGCGATGGGTGTGGCGATTGCCCTGCAGAACCTCTTGTACGCCACCATCGGGGCCAAGCTCTACGCGCTCCCGCCGGTCTTCGCCCAGGATATCTTCGAAGTGGGCGGCGCGACCATCAGCAGGATGGATCTCTTTGCATTTGTCTTTTCCGTCGTCGCCATCGGCTTGCTGCATTTTGTCCTCATGTACACCAAGGTGGGTACGGCCATCCGGGCCGCGTCCCACGACATGGAAATGGTCTCGGTCCTGGGCGTGAATCTGGACGTGCTCGTGGCGGTGCTGTTCCTCATCGCCGGCGGGCTGGGCGGCATGGCCGGCGTGTTCATGGGGGTCAAGTACATGGTGTATCCGAGCATGGGCTGGATCACCAACAAGGCGTACATCGGCGCGGTGATCGGCGGGCTGGGCAGCCTGCCCGGGGCCATCGTGGGGGGCATGCTGCTGGGTCTCCTGGAGGCCCTCGTGTCCGTGACGACCATCGGCTCCGTTCACCTGTCAACGTATCGCGATGTGTTCAGCTTTGGCATCCTGGCCATCCTCCTCATCGTGCGCCCGACGGGATTGTTCGGGCGGCTGGTCGAGGAGAAGCTCTAGGGGTCAGGCATGGCGTACGCGCAGGCGATCTTCACCAACTCGGCGATCTACATCATCGCCGCCATGGGCCTGGCGATCTTCACCGGGTACACCGGGCTGTTCAGCCTGGGGCACGCGGCGTTCATGGCCGCGGGCGCGTACACGGCGGCGATTCTCACCTATTTCTACCATTGGCCCATCGTGGCGGCTCTGTTGATGGGAGTGATCGTCTCCGTGCTGGTCAGCCTGGTGGTCGGCTATCCCACGCTCCGCGCCAAGCTGCGATCGGACTATTTCGCCATTGCGACCCTCGGGTTCGGCGAAGCCCTGAAGGTCATCCTGGAAAACCTGGACATCACGCAGGGCGCGCGCGGCCTGCCCGGCATCCAGAAGCTCGCCGGTCCGTTCAATACCTTCGTGTGCATGGGGTTGACGCTGTGGCTCTGCCGGAACTTCCTGCGCAGCACCTACGGGCGCAAGGTCATCGCCATCGGCCAGGACCCCGTGGCCGCGGAAATGATCGGCATCCGGCTCTTGCCGAACCAGATGCTCTCGCTGGGGATCAGCGCGGGGCTTGCCGGACTGTCGGGAGGGCTGCTCGCACACTACATCACGTTCATCCAGCCGGCGATCTTCAGCATGGATCTATCGAGCTTGCTGACGGCCGGCGTGGTGTGCGGCGGCATGGGCAGCCTGACCGGCCCCTTCGTGGCGACGGCCCTGTTCGTTGTCGTGCCGGAGCTGTTCCGCGGTCTGGCGCTGTGGCGATTGGTCTTGTACGGCGTGCTCCTCGTGGTCATCATGAACTTGCGGCCCAAGGGCCTGTTCGGCCATGAAGAGCTGAGCCTGGGCAATTTGCCGAAGCTATTCATCATCATCGGCCTCACCATGGGCCTGACGATTGGCGCCGGCCTGTACAGGGACTACTTGCCGGAGTGGGGAGAGATCGTGGCGTGGCTGCTGGCGGCCGTGGTCGCCCTGGGCGTGACCGTGGCGATTGGCTACGCAGGCGGTGGACTGGCCCGGCTGCTGAGACCGGTCCTGCCTCGCTGGGGGGCGGCGTGGGATCGCGGGTTCAGGCGCCTGGTTCATCTTCTGGATGGACTCCTGGCACCGAGGGGGCGGATGGCGCGGGCCACGGGTGCCACCGAGCCTCGGCCGCAGGCCGGGGCCTCTGCGTCCGATGAACCTCTCTTGAGTATCCGGCGCTTGAACAAGCGCTTCGGCGGGGTGGTCGCCGTCGACAGCGTGGACCTGGACGTGTGGCCGGGACAGATCGTGGGTCTCATCGGCCCGAATGGCTCCGGCAAGACCACCCTGTTCAACCTGACGAGCGGCGTCTACCCCATCGATTCCGGGTCGGTGAGGTTCGAGGGGAGAGAGCTGGCGGGGCAGGCGCCGACCAGCATCGTGCTGGGCGGCATCTCACGCACGTTTCAGAACATCCGGCTCTTTTCCAGCATGACCGTGCTGGAAAACGTGCAGACGGCGCTCCACACCGCCAGCGATTACGGCCTGATCGCCGCGTTCGTCCGGTGGCCGTGGACGGTCTGGGCGACGGAGGAGCGGCTGCGAGACCGCGCCATGGAGCTGCTGGGCGTGGTCGAGCTGGCAGCCTATGCGGACCGCGTGGCGGGGACGCTGCCCTACGGCCTGCAGCGGAAGCTGGAGGTGGCGCGCGCGCTGGCGTTGCAGCCCAGGCTCCTCTTGCTGGACGAGCCGGCGGCCGGCATGAACCCGCAGGAATCGCTGGAGCTGGTCGAGCTGATCAAGCAGGTGCATGCGCGCAGGCAGCTGACCATCATCCTGATCGAGCATCACATGGACGTGGTCATGAACCTGTGCGAGCGCATCGCGGTGCTCAACTTCGGCAAGAAAATCGCCGAAGGACCGCCGGACGAGATCCAGGCCAACCCGCTGGTGCTGGAGGCCTACCTCGGACAGAAGGCAGCGTATGCTGCTCTCGGTTGAGCGCTTGAACTGCTACTACGGCGAGGCGATCCACGCCCTGCGCGACGTGAGCTTTGCGGTGGAGGAGGGCGAGATCGCGGCCATCATCGGCGCCAATGGCGCGGGCAAGTCCACGCTGATGTGGACGCTGGTGGGCCTGCTGAAACCCAAGTCGGGCACCATCACGTTCAACGGCCGGCCCATCCGGCCGGTGGCGCACCAGGCGGTGGCCTCGGGCATCGCGCTCGTCCCGGAGCGACGGCGGCTCTTTCCAAACCTCACCGTGCGCGAGAACCTGACGCTGGGCGGCTATCTCCGCCGCGACAAGGCGGGTCTTGCCAGGGACGAGGCGTATGTCTTTTCGCTCTTTCCGGTCCTGAAGGAGCGGCTGGCACAGTATGCCGGGACGCTCTCCGGCGGGCAGCAGCAGATGCTGGCCATCGGCCGGGGATTGATGTCTCGACCCAAGCTCCTGCTCCTGGACGAGCCCTCGCTGGGCCTGGCGCCCGTCCTGGTCCAGCAGGTGTTCGACACCATCCAGGAGATCGCGCGCCAGGGCATGACGATCCTGCTGGTCGAGCAGAATGCCCTCAAGGCGCTGGAGATCTCCACCCGCGCCTACGTGCTGGAGGTCGGGCGGATCGTCCTGCAGGGCACCGGGGAGGAGCTCTTGCGCAATCCGACGGTCCAGGCGGCGTATCTGGGTGTGCGCCAGAGGAAGGAAGTCATCCTGGAGGAAGAGTCCCATGCTCACTGAGCGCCTGCCCCGCATCCGTCTCGGGTTTCTGCCCACGCCACTGGAGGAGTTGCCGCGTCTGAGCCGGGCGCTGGGCGGGCCGCGCCTGCTGGTCAAGCGCGACGATCAGACCGGCCTGGCCGGCGGCGGCAACAAGACCCGCAAGCTCGAATTCACGGTGGCCGAGGCGCTGCGCCAGGGGGCGGACACCCTCATCACCGTCGGGGGGGTGCAGTCCAATCACTGCCGGCAAACGGCCGCCGCCGCGGCCCGATGCGGCCTGCGCTGCATCCTCGTGCTGCGGGGGCGGGCTCCCGCTGCCTGGAACGGGAACCTCCTGCTCGACCATCTGCTGGGCGCGCAGGTGGTCTTCTCCGGCGACCGGTCGCGCGAGGAGGTCGCCGAAGCCGTGGCGAGAGAGCAGCAGGCCGCCGGCCATCGCCCGCACGTGATCCCGGTGGGGGCCTCGAACGAGATCGGCGCGGTGGGTTTCGTGGCGGCCCTGGAAGAGCTGGACGGCCAGTTGAAAGCCCTGAAGCTCCGCGTGGATCGCGTCGTCTTCGCCAGCAGCTCCTTCGGGACGCAGGCCGGGCTCTGCGTGGGCGCCAAGGCGATCGGTTTCCAGGCGCAGCTCGCGGCCATCGCGATCGACTGTCCGCGGGCCGAGCTGCAATCCGCCGTGGCGGCCATCGCCGCCTCCACCGTCCGCCGATTGGGGCTGGGGCTCCGCCTCACGGCGGAAGAGGTCGTGGCCTACGATGGCTACCTGGGGGCAGGCTACGCCCTCATGGGCGAGCCGGAGCAAGAGGCCATCTCGCTCATGGCGCGCCACGAGGGCATCCTGCTGGACCCGGTGTACACGGGCCGCGCCATGGCGGGGTTGATCGACCTGGTCCGCAAGGGCGAATTCGGCAAGGATGAGACGATCGTCTTCTGGCACACGGGGGGGTCGGCCGCGCTGTTCGCGTATGCGGACCAGTTGCTGGCGGGAGCGAGTCCCTCAGTGTAGGAAAGGACGCGTGCATGCCTCCTGTCCCTTTCGCCAAGATGTCGGGTGTGGGGAACGATTTCATCGTCGTGGACAACCGCACGGGCATCCTGAACGAGATCGGCCTGCACGAGTTTGCGCGCCGGGTGTGTACGCGGCGGATGTCCCTGGGGGGCGACGAGCTGATGGTCATCGAGCCGGCCACCTCCGGCGGCGATTTCTCCATGCGCACCATCAACCCTGACGGGACCGAGGTCAAGATGTGCGGCAACGCGTCCCGCTGCGTGGCCCGCTATGCCCACGCGCGTGGGATCGCCGGGGCCCGGATGAGGATCGATACCCTGGGCGGACCGGTGTACGCGTGGGTCGCCGGCGACGAGGTGCGCGTCGAATTGCAGCTCACCTCACCCATCGACATGGACCACGCCCTGATCGCGGACGGGGGCAAGCATCTCGCCCATACGGTCGACGTCTCCGGCGCGCCCCACGCGGTGGTGTACCTGCAGGATGTCGCCGGCGCGTCGGCCGAGGCCATTCATCGCCTGGGGGCGGCCATCCGGCATCACGCCGACTTCCCGCAGGGCATCAATGTGAATTTTGTCCAGGTGGTGGACAGGCACACGCTCTGGCAGCGCACCTTTGAGCGCGGTGTGGAGGGCGAGACGCTGGCGTGCGGCACGGGTGCGGTGGCGTCGAGCGTCGTGAGCGCCCTGGTCGGCCAGGTGGAGTCTCCCGTCCGGCTGCGTGTCCTGGGCGGAGAACTCCGCGTCTCCTTCCAGCCGAAGGGCGATGGATTCGGCGAGCTGCTCCTGGGCGGCGGCGCGCGCTTCGTGGCGGAGGGCGTGCTGCACCCCGAGGCCTGGTCCTGGCCGCAAGGAAGGGGGAACGCCCTCACGTAGGCACAGGCAAGCAGCTCCTCGTTCGCCCGGGGACCGGTGGTGGACAGATGGACCTTCTCCACCAGCGGCGTGTCCATCCCGGGCCGCTACCGCATTCCCTGCGTCGGGTCCGGTCCCGGCCACGAGGACCAGGCCCATGCGCCCGACGAGCTGACCTGGAAGCGCGAGCTGATGCAGGCCGCGGTCATGTATGCCGTGATGCCGCAGGCCTATGCGGGACCTGAATCACGAACCGGCACGGATTTCCATCTCACACGGAGACGCAGAGAGGACTCTTTGCCCCGAGGGGGCATGCGGGAACGAGGATTTTCGGCGTAGCCGGCCACTCCGCAGTTGGGGGTGTCTTCGGATTGAGGTGAGCTGAACGTGTCCAGGCTTGTGGTGCTGGCCATCGGCGGGAATTCCTTCATCAAGGACCCCGGCCATCCAACCGTCGAGGATCAACTTCAGGTCATCCAGGAGACCGCGGAGCACATCGCCGACATCATCGCCGACGGATGGGACGTGGCCATCATCCACGGCAACGGGCCACAGGTGGGCTTCATCCTCAAGAGGTCGGCCATCGCCCTGGAGCACGACGGCCTGCATCCCGTGCCGCTGAAGAACTGTGTGGCCGACACCCAGGGGTCGCTGGGCTACCAGTTGCAGGAATCCCTTCACAACACCCTGGTCCGACGCGGCATCGAGAAGACCGTGGTCAGCCTGGTCACCATGGTGGAAGTTGATCCGCACGACCCCTCGCTGTCCCAGCCCTCCAAACCCATCGGCATTTTCTACGGCGAGGAGAAGGCGGCCGAGCTTTCGCGGCGGTATCCGGGCTGGAAATTCGCGGAGGATTCCGGGCGGGGCTTCCGCCAGGTGGTGCCTTCGCCCGTCCCCAGGCGCATCGTGGAGCTTCCTGCCATCAGGGCGTTGGTGGACCAGGGATTCTGCGTGGTGGCGGCCGGGGGCGGCGGCATCCCCGAGGTGCCCCACGCGGACGGGAGCCTGAGGGGGGTGGAGGCGGTGGTGGATAAGGACCTCACCGCGGCGCTGCTGGCAAGGGGCCTCGAGGCCGACGTGCTCCTGATCGTCACCACGGTCGATCAGGTCTATGTGGATTACGGGAAACCCACGCAGCGGCCACTGGAAAGGCTCACCACCCGCGAGGCCCGCGCCCTGATGGAGCAGGGCCACTTCGCCCCGGGCAGCATGGGCCCCAAGGTCCAGGCGGCCATCGATTTCCTGGCCAACGGGGGAAAGACGGCCATCATCACCTCGCCCAGGATGATGACCGGGGCCCTGCGCGGCCAGGGGGGGACGGTCATCACGGGCTGAAGGATGATGGGAGTCAGAAGGGCATGTGAACAGCTTCGGTGTGAGGCTGACCGCTGAAGGCTCATCCCTGAACGCTTGCCCAGATTCGTCTCATGGAATTCAACTACATCTGCAGCGAATGCGGCCGCGGCTTTCCCATCGAGCCGAAGCTCCTGGTCTGCCCGCACTGTTCCCTGGACCAGTCGCAGGACCAGCCGCTCCGCGGTGTGCTGGAGGTGGAGCTCCGGGGAGAGGTGTCGGCGGACTGGGAGATCGCCACGCTCTTGCCCGTGGAGAAGCAGTTCTTTCCCCCCATTCCGGTGGGAGGGACCCCGCTCTGGCCTCCGCAAAGACTCCGGTGCGAGCTGGACTTTTCCGGCCTCTACATCAAGGACGACGGCAGCAATCCCACCTTCTCTCTGAAGGACCGGGCCTCATTTCTCGTATCGGCCCTGGCGGCCAAGTTCGGCATCGATGAGATCGTCCTGGCTTCCACCGGGAATGCCGGCTCGTCCATGGCCGGGGTCGGCGCGGCGGCGGGCCAGAAGGTCACCCTGTTCCTGCCCAGGGCCGCCCCCACGGCCAAGCTCGTCCAGGCCTTGCAGTACGGCGCCAGGGTCTTCCGGGTGGACGGCTCCTACGATGACGCCTACGATCTCTCCCTGGCCTACACCGCCAGATTCGGCGGTCTGAGCAGGAACACGGCCCACAACCCCATGACCATCGAGGGCAAGAAGACCGTGTCCCTGGAGATCTTCCGCCAGTTGGGCCGGGTGCCGGATCACGTCTTTGTGGCTGCAGGGGACGGCTGCATCCTCTCCGGGATCTACAAGGGCTTCCGGGACCTGCGCCGGCTCGGTCTCTCTGACCGGCTGCCCGTGGTTTTCGCCGTCCAGGCGGAAGGCTCCGCCGCGATAGCCCGGGCCTTCGAGTCCGGTTCTTTCCAGCGTGAGGCCACCCGCACCGTGGCCGATTCCATATGCGTCGACGTGCCTCGCAGCGGCTTCCACGCTCTCCGGCAGTTGAAGCAGCATGGCGGCCAGGTGGTGAGGGTCTCCGACGAAAAGATCCTGGCCGCCCAGGCAAGGCTCTCTCGCTCGGCCGGCCTGTTCACGGAGCCGGCCGGGGCGGCGGCCTTCGCCGGCTTCCTGGAGGCGCGACCCCGGCTACCTGGAGGCGCGGTGGCGGTCGTCCTGGCCACGGGCAATGGCCTCAAGGACATCGCCGCAGCCAGCCGGAGCGTGGAGATCCCGGAGAAGGTCATCACCAGTCTGGACGAGGTGAGCGGCGGATGAGAAGCGCAGAGCGCATGGAGCAGAGCGCATGGCGCGGAGCGCCGAGAGCCATGGATCAAAGGACAGAGACCAGGTCAGCCCCTGATCAGAGCTCAGAGGTCGGCGCTGACCTCCGCACCGGGTTCAATGCCCCATGCCCCATGCGCTTTGCGCCCTGAGCGCTGCTGGCTGAGCGCTCGCGGGACCTTCTCAGATAGCTGAGCGTGGAAAGGCGACTGCCGTGCTGGATCTCAGCCTGAATGACGAGGTGCTGGAGAGCACCGTCAAGTTCTGCCGGGACAAGGGCATCAGCTTGCCCACCTTCGCCATGATGCGGGACCCGCGCCAGGTGCCCGAATCCATCAGGCGCGCCCTCACCACGATCGGGTTGTGGGACGTCCACCCGGCCAACCTCTACCGCATCACCTGGAAGAACCAGCCCCAGGAGCGCGGCGGACTCTTCGGGGATGTCAACCACATCGTGCTCCCGAGGGAACTGACGGGCTGCCCGGCACACATCCTGGTCCTGGTGGGGCGCCACTTCCCCACCGGCGCCCACAAGGTGGGGGCCACCTTCGGGTGTCTCGTGCCGCGCCTGGTCACGGGCCAGTTCAACCCGCTGACCACCAAGGCCGTCTGGCCCTCCACGGGCAACTTCTGCCGCGGCGGGGCGTACATCTCGGCCCTGCTCCACTGCCAGGCCATCGCCATCCTGCCCCAGGGCATGTCCCGGGAGCGCTTCGAGTGGCTGAGCAGGATCGCCGGGGAGGTCATCGCCACCCCCGGCTGCGAGTCCAACGTCAAGGAGATCTTCGACAAGTGCTGGGAGCTTCGGGCCTCGGGCCAGGACCTCATGATCTTCAACCAGTTCGAGGAGCTGGGGAACCCGTTGTGGCACTACGTGGTCACGGGCGCCGCCGCCGAGGAGGCCCTGCGGGGCCTTCTCAAACCGGGTGACCGCCTGGCCGGCTTTGTGGGGACCTCCGGCTCGGCCGGGACGCTGGGGGCCGGGTACTATCTCAAGAATAGATTCCCGGGGGCCAAGCTCGCCGTGGCCGAGGCCCTGCAATGCCCCACGCTGCTCATGAACGGCTTCGGTGACCACCGCATCGAGGGGATCGGCGACAAGCACGTGCCCTGGGTGCATGACTGCAAGAACACCGATTTCGTCATCGCCGTGGACGACGAGGCGCCCATGCGGTTGATCCGGCTCTTCAACGAGAGCCTGGGCAGGAAGGCTCTCATCGCCGCCGGCGTCCCCGGGGAGATCGCCGGCCGTCTCGACCTGCTGGGCATCTCCGGCGTGGGCAACCTTGTCGCGGCGGTGAAGTTCGCCAAGTACCTGGAGCTGACCGCATCCGAATGGGTGATCACGGTGGCCACCGACTCCATGGATCTCTACCGATCCCGGCTCGATGAGCTCCGGCAGGAGCGGGGCGGCTACCGGGAGCGCGATGCGGAGAGAGACATGGAGCTTCTTTCGGGCATCTCCATCGACCACATGAGGGAGCTTACCCACTACGACAAGAAGGCCATCCACAACCTCAAGTACTTCACCTGGGTGGAGCAGCAGGGACGCGACGTGAACGAGCTTCGGGCGCAGTGGCACGACCACGCCAGCTACTGGGGCGGCACCTTCGCCCTGGCCGACCGCATCGACGAGCTGATCACCGATTTCAACCGGCGGGTCGGCCTCGCCACGAGATGAAATCCCCCCTCCGCCCCCCTTTCGCAAAGGGTGGAACGGGGGGATTTGCCGGAGCGGTGACGTTGTGCTTGGCCCGAAGCGCTTGGCGCTACACCTGGTTCCGCCTGGAAGACTCTCAGATCCTGAGACCGGTTCCAGCCTGACGCCATGAAAGGAACCCAAGGAGATATGGACACAGTCGAGATCGGGGAAGCTATCAAGAAGCTGTCCTCGCTCGAATTCGAGGGCATGTATCTTCCGGACTCCCTGCTCGCGGTCGGGCGTTCGCGGGTCCTCTGACGACCAATCGGACGCCCGTCCCCGGGGATCTGAATCTCTCGCCGCCCACCGCGTGGTCAGCACGACCGCTGTCCAGGTGGGTGCGACCGCCCAGCCTCAGTATGGGGGCGGGGAAGCAGAACCGGGGGGCGAGGCGGAGGGTGGCGGGGTAGTGCTCGGCACGACCGTCAGCCAGCCTGGCGGGCACTGCTTCACGTACGGGTAGTAGCCGGCCGGGTTCGGGCAGTAATACCAGTACGTGGGCTGCTGCTCGGCGGGCGGCTGCTGGGTGTAGGCAGGTGGTGCCTCCTGGATCACCAGAGGGGGTTCGACGTAGGCCGGATAGGCGGGCCCCCACCAGGTCGGTCCCCAAAAAAGGCTCGGCCCGATGAAGACGCTGGTCCGGAAGCCCGGATGGTGGCGAAAACCGCTGTGGAAGAATGGCCGGTGCGCGCCCACCACCCCGTGCCGGCCGAAGTCCTTGCGGATGAATGGCCGATGCGGGACCACCGCCCCGTGCGACCGGGAGCCGAAGCTGCGGCCTCCCGACCGTCTCCCATCCGCGTGGCCGGTCTGGGCGGAGCCGACCACCAACGCTGTCGCCAGAATGATTGCAGAGATGACCATCTTCTTCATCTGACTGCCCCTTTCCCGCGATCTCGTCCATCTGCCGGACGTGCAGGTCTCGCGATCCTCGCGGTCTGTAACTCTACTACAAAAACCATCGGGCCCCAGCGATGGTTCCAGGAGGACTCGGGACGTGGCCCTCTGGTTAACCGGAGGGCGGGCTCAGAGCGCGAGTTCAATCACATGCGGCGCGCGCGAGGCTAAAGCCCGATCGACCGCGGCACAGAGCGACTGGAAAGTCGCCGTCCGATCTCCCCCCACGCCATAGCCGCGGGCCAGGGCCACCCAATCGATCGGGGGGTCCTCGAGGCTGGTGAGCGTCGCCGCATGGCCGGTCACGTCCACGCCCGCCCGCGTGAGCTCCGTTCGAACGACATTGTACGCCCGATTCGCCGCGATGCAAAGCACTACGGGCGACCCCTCCCGCGCCATCGACCACAAGGCCTGCGAGGTGTACAGCGCCGCCCCATCGCCGGCCAGGGCCAGGACGGGACGTCCCGGGTTTGCGAGCGCCGCGCCCAGGGCGGCCGGCGGCGCAAAGCCGATCGAGCCGCCTGAGAGACAGATCGCGCGATGCCGTCTGGCCGCGGCCGATGCGGCAAAGTAGGGGTAGCCGAGCGTTCCCCCTTCGACGACGACCACCGCGTCCTCGGCGATGCGCGGGACCAGGGCCGCCATCACGGAGTCCGGGGTGAGCGGCGCGTCCGACCCAGGGGCAGGTGGCGACTCCATGCGCGCGTCGGGAGCTGCGGGGGCCCCCAGGGCCTCCGCCAGCGCCTCGAGCGCCCCGGCGGCATCCTCTTCCGGGCGGGCCAGCGAGATGGTCGTCCCCGGCTTCGCAATGGCGCTCGGGACCCCGGCATAGCCGAAGAAAGTCACGGGCTCGATCGCCCCCGCAAGCACCACGGGCTCGTGGGCCGCGGCGAGGGCGATGGCGGGCTCCGGGAAATAGGGGAGTCGTGGGACGGCGGGCAGCCCGCCGCCCCGATCGCTGGTGGATGGAAAGGTCTCGCTGACCAGCCGGGCACCACAGTGGACGGCGAGGCGCTGCGCCGCACGCTGCCCGCGAGCCGTCAGGCCGCTGCCGCCGAGGAGCAGCAGCGCTTTGGGGGCGCCGCGCATCCGGGCCGCCACGGCGCCGATGCGGGCGGGGTCCGGCAGGGGAGCGACCGGCACGGGGAGGGGCGTGCCGCACGCCGCCGCCGGCGCCTGCTGGCAGTCCATGGGGAAGATGAGGCTGGCCACCTGACCCGGCGGGACGCGCGCGGCCGCGATGGCCTCCCGGATCCTGCTCGACACGGCCGCGGGGGACTCGATCGTCTCCACGTAGGCCGACACGGTTCGTGCCAGCGACACGATGTCGGAGGTCAGCGGGGCGTCGAAGGAGAGATGCCAGGTCGCGTGCTGGCCGATCACGTTGACGACCGGACTCCGGCCTCGGCGGGCGTTGTGGAGGTTGGCGATGGCGTTCGCGAACCCCGGGCCGAGGTGCGTCAGGGTCATGGCCGGTTTCCCGGCCACGCGGCCGTAGCCGTCGGCCGCCCCGGAGCACACGCCTTCGAAGACGCACAGGACCGGACGAATCGCCCGCTGCCGTGCGAAGGCGGCCACGAGCGACATCTCGGTCGTGCCGGGATTGGCGAAACACACCTCTATGCCCGCGGCGGCGGCACAGGCAAGGAGCGCGTCCGCCCCGGTGGTGCAGGGAGTCGTCGTCATGGGGATGGCGGGCCTTCCGCGCTTCCTGAACCTGCGGGATGCGTGGGTATCTCCAGGTCGGGGGTGAGGTAGAAGCGAGGGAAGAGGAGGTCATCCTCGGGTCCGATCACACCCTCTCGCAGGGCGGTGTGCGCCAGCGGCGTGTCCGGGTAAATCCGAATCCCCACCGTGGTCTTCAGCTGATCCAGGTGGAGCGACTCGGCGAAGGCGAGGCTTTCCTCGACGGTCTCCTGGGTCTCCTCGGGGCCTCCCAGCAGGAGAAAGCCCATCCGGCGGATGCCGTGAGCGGCGAGCCGGTCGGAGATCTCCCGGACCTCTCCCGGGAGAAAGCGCTTGTTCATCGCGCGCAGGATCGAGGGCGAGCCGCTCTCGAACCCCAGTCCCGCCTCCACGCAGCCGGCCGCAGCCATGACCTGGACCAGTTCCTCCGGCACATCCTGGGGGTAGAGGATGCATCGCCAGGCGATGTCCAGCCGCTCCGCCACGATCGACCGGCACAGCTCCAGCGCGTAATCGACCGGACGGTTGAAGGTGTTGTCCACGAAGTAGAAGCGCCTGAACCCGCGCCGGGCGAGGCTCGCCATCTCGGCTGCCACCCGCCAGGGGGCGCGCACCCGGAGTGTCCGGCCCTCGATCCGGGGGGTGGAGCAATACGAGCAATCCAGTGGGCATCCCCGCCGGCTCTGTACCGGGACCCAGAGATCAGCATCGCCCGCGGCCGTGGTGGGCCACATGTCCTCTTCGGGGAAGGGGAGCAGGTCCAGGTTTGGGACAAGGGTCCGGGCCACGCTGTCGCCACATCCAGTGATATATATCCCGGGAAGATCGGCCGCGTCATGTCCTGCTTCCAGTCTCGACAGGAGGGCCGGGAGGACGGCTTCCCCTTCGCCGCACACGCCGAAATCGGCGCCCAGGTAGTCCAGCGCGGCGCCGGGAAAGATGCTATACCCGGCGCCGCCAAGAATTATCGGCGCCGAGGAGCGGGCCCGGCAGGCCGCGACCACACCGGTGACTTGTTCCAGCAGGAAACGGGGATGCTGCATGCACTGGTCGTCGATGTTCCGCACCGAGATGCCGATGGCCCCCGGGCGGAAGGTCGGGATGTCACGGGCAATGGCGGGGAGCGGATCCGCCTCACGCAGGAGGTCATGCATCGCCACCTCGTGGCCGGCGGCGCGGACCGATGCCGACACCAAGGCCAGACCATAGGGGAGTGTGGCCAGATTGATCCGCTCCGTATTGGCCGAGATGAGCAGGACGTTCATATGCCCCCGCGCTCCCTCAGTCGCCATCCGACTGAGACGGAAACGTTCTCCCCCTGGCCTTGCTGGTCAGTGAGTCGAGCCTACCGGAGGGTATCTCGGAAGTCAATGAAGGATCATGGTGCCATGCCCCGCGGCTCCAGGGTAGCACACCGGGCGGGGTGGGACCCAATCCAGGCGAGGCGCATAGGCTGAATACTGCCGCAGGGTGGGGCGTGCATTTTCTCGTTGACAGGGGGGAGGCGGATCTTTATAGTTAACCACATGGTTAACCTTTCATCCGTGGTTCTCGACGCCACCTTTTCGGCCCTCGCCGATCCCACGCGCCGCGCGATCCTGGCCCGACTGGCCCAGGGGGAATCCTCGGTGACCCAGCTGGCTTCGCCCTTTCACATGTCGCTGCCCGCCGTCTCGAAGCACCTGCGGATTCTGGAGCGTGCCGGCCTGCTGGCCCGGGAGCGGGAGGGGAGGCTGCACCGGTGCCGCCTGGCGCCCGAACCCCTGCGGCATGCCGCCGAGTGGATCGCCCGGTACCGCGCCTTCTGGGAGGCGCAATTCAACGCGCTGGCTCGTCACCTGCAGCAGACACAGGAGGAAGCTGCATGGCCACCTCGAAAGCGACCTCTGAAACCAGCCTCCAGATCCGGCGGACCTTCGCGGCGCCGCGCCGGACGGTCTTTCGGGCCTGGACAGACCCGGAAGAGCTGACGAAATGGTTCGCCCCGGGCGATGACTATACGACGGCCGTCCCCGAACTGGACCTGCGTCCCGGGGGGAGCTATCGCATCGAGATGCACTCGCCGGCGGGCCACGTGCATTGCGTCGTCGGCACGTACAGGGAGGTCAGCCCCCCGGACCGCCTGGTGTACACCTGGCGCTGGCTGGGGGAGGACATGAGCGAGACCCTGGTCACGGTGGAGTTTCACGAACGGGGCGGCCAGACCGAGGTGGTCCTCACCCACGAGCTGTTCCCCACGCCCGAGTGGCGGGAGAAGCACGCCCATGGCTGGAACGGCTGCCTGGCCCGCCTGGTCAAGATCCTCTAGCCGCGAGCCGGAGCGGAGGCATGCGCCTCGACGAACTCCGGCCGCGCGCCCCGGGGCCTGGGCCCGCCGCGGCGATCCACCCGAGTGGATGCGCGGCCGCCTGACCTGGGATCTCATCCCGAGGAATGGCAGCTCAGGGCTCCGACTCGCCCACCCCCCTTCCCGGGGCAGGGGCGTCATCCGGCCGCTGGCCGGGAAGGGATCGCTACGCACCACGCATGACGCACGACTCAACAGGAGGGGTGACACATGGCATCCGAGAAGGAGCAATTCCTGCAGACCTGGCAACAGGAGCACGCCACCACGGCCAAGGTGATGAGGGCCATCCCCGAGGGGAAGCTTGACTTCAAACCGACTGCCAAGGTGATGAGCACCCGCGAGCTGGCCTGGCACCTCGTCGGGGCGGAAAGGTTCTTCGTCGAGGGCTGTCTCGCCGGGAAGATCGAGCTCGCCGCCGGCCCGCCCGCCCCCGCAACGCTGCGCGAGATCCTGTCGGCCTACGACCGGCAACTCCCGGAACTCGTCGGCGCACTCAGGGCGGCGGATGACCGACTGCTGGCCAGGACGATCCACATGCCTGTGGGGCCAAAGCAGACGGGGGATCTGCCCGTCATGGCGGTGCTGTGGATGGGTGTGGTGATGCATGCGTGTCACCATCGGGGGCAGCTCTCCACGTACCTTCGCCTGATGGAGGCCAAGGTCCCGTCCATCTACGGCCCCTCGGGCGACGAGCCCTGGTTTTGAGCCAACGCGGTTCGGCCATGGATTGACTCCGTACCCATCCCCTGCCCTCGCTGCCTGCTCGCGCGGCGCGCCTGGGCGGCGGGGTCAGGGGAAATGGACCGTCGGTGCTGCCACGATCCCTTGTGCAGGCCGACAAATTCACGGGAGAGTGGTGCATGAAGAACCATCAGGTCGTCTCAAGGGAAGTGTGGCTCGTCGCCCGCAAGGGGCACCTGGCCAAGGAAAAAGCGCTCACGCGACTACGTGACCGGCTGAGTCGGGAACGCCGCGAGCTGCCCTGGGTGAAGGTGGAAATAGAGTATCTGTTTGAGGGGCCCAACGGGAGGGAGACGCTGGCAGACCTGTTCGAGGGACGCAGTCAACTGCTGGTCTATCATTTCATGTTTGACCCCAGCTGGAGGGAAGGGTGCAAGAGCTGTTCGTTCTGGGCAGACAACTACAATGACATCATCGTGCACCTGAACCATCGGGATGTGACGATGGTCACCGTTTCCAGGGCCCCGCTCCCCAAGCTGGAGGCATTCAAGCAGCGGATGGGCTGGGGCTTCAAGTGGGTCTCCTCGTTGCACACCGATTTCAATCGCGACTACCACGTCTCCTTCACGCCCGAAGAGCGGGAGACGGGGGAGGCAAATTACAACTACAGGCTCACCAATTTTCCTTCCTCCGAGGGCCCGGGGGTCAGCGTCTTCTACAAAGACCAGGATGGGAATGTGTTCCACACCTATTCTTGCTACGCCCGCGGTCTCGACATGGTGAATGGAGCCTACCACTTGCTTGACCTGGTCCCGAAGGGGCGCGATGAGGAAGGGCCGCGCTCCCCGATGGCGTGGCTGCGCCATCACGACAGCTACGACGCCTGATCGACTTCCGCAGAGCACCTCCCGCGGTCGCCGCCCACGATTCCCAATCCGCGAGGGCGCCCGCCTCCGCCAGGGCGGCCACCCGGGCCAGGAGGTCCTCCTGGTCCGTGTCATCCCGGGAGAGGACGGTCCGTTCGATCCCTCGCACCACGACGTGGCGGAGGGTGCCGGGCGCATCCAAGCGAGCCTGGCAGGGCATGGCGAGGCGATCCCGCACAAGGTGCTCTACATGAGATCGCCCCGGATTACTCGCCCGTATTCAACTGCGCAAGATGAGCCTCCCCCTTTACAGATCGGGTGAGCCTCCGGAAAGTGGCGTTCAAGCAGCCTGCGGATGGGCTGGTGGGGGTCCCAGGTGATTTGCCCGTCCGGGGTGCTGATCGCGGCGAGGAGCGAGCAGGATGCTGAAACACTCGTTCTTGCCCAGGCTGCTCAAGAAGGTCCATGTGCAAGGCGGCGTCACCCATCCGATGGGTACCCGGTACCCATCCGTAGGATGGGTGCAGGCGCGAGGCGTACTTGGCGCGTACGTCGCAGCCTCGCGCGAGTGCGCGGGCACCCACCGGAGGTGGGTCACCGCAGATGGGCCTTTTCCAGCAGCCTGCTAGGCGAGATCGGGTAGCCTCCGCCACCCTGACCCTTCCGGGAGAAAAGCAAGCAGAGGCAAGTAAGAAGCAATCGGAGACATGTACGAGCTGATCCGCTAGGTCAATACTATAAGTTGCAAGTAGAATTCCGCGGAGGGTCGCGCGGGGCCATATCGCTCGAAAGGGATATGCCGCGTCTCCTTTTTTCGCCAATCAAGATGTCCCCGCTGGGGGATTGGCAGTGAGGGGGTGCCAAGAAATCATATCGGTATCGGAGCGGGCGTCGGCGAGGTTGGACGTGAGCCGTGGGGTTACCCCTGTGTGATCATGCTCAGCTAGGCGGGCTAGCAGGAATGATCGCGGGCGATCCTGAGCGAAGAGCCGGCCGTGGACAAGGGCTGAGATCTCGTTTGGACGCTCCTGCGCCGCCCAGACAACCGCATCTGTTTCCACTGCGACGGCCTCGATCTGTAATCCCGCACCGCGGGCGCGTGATTCTCATTCCTCCCCAGCCATCACAACATGTCGGGCCCAGCCTGACTCAAGCCGGAAAGACACAAGTTCCGTTCACCTACTCCGCCTTGGCCTGGTTGCACACCGGCATCGCGCTCGAGGAACTGGTCTGGTGCGGCGAGGCCGGGTCCCGCCGGGACCGCGGCCCACTGTTTCCCAATCGACGAGCCTCGGGAGTGGATCCAGTGCACTTCTCTGCATTTCGAGGGGGGGCTGTGTGCAGTATCCTGCACGGTTCTGTGTGCACACAATTTACGCACTGGCAATCCCCCGGAAATACGGAGTGCTCCGGGACTCCCCGGGACGTCTCGTTGGAATCCATCTTGCTCAGGGAGGCATGAGTGTTCCTTGGCCCGGGGCGCCCAATCCCCCGGAGGGAGGCTACAGGCATGGAAAGGAACGGCAATGGCAATGGGCGGAAGGTTTCGAGAATCAACGAGAGCACTTGCAGTAAGTGCGGGCGCGGATTCTGGCGCTGGGAGTCCAAGCGGACGGAGTGCCTGCTGTGCAAGCCGCTGAGCCCGCGCGAAACGCAACGGGTGCTGAAGGCCGCTGGCTGCGACCGGCCGGCGGTGCTGGTGGCGGCGCAAGCGCTCAGGCGGTCACACCCCGACCACGAAAGGTCGGCGGAGGTCCAGCCGGTGGAGAATTATCCTTGGAAGCTCCTGCGGCTTCTCTTCGCCGCGGGGCCCTCGTGATGGCCCCACGACCCGAGGGACTGGAGCGTGGCGGCTGCCTCGAAGTTTCACTCGCTCTTTCCGCGAGCGTCGAAGAAGCAACGGGGCGCGATGCGATCAGGACATTCTTCGCCAGGGCAGGCTCGATGGCAGGGACGGCGCCAGCCGGGCCGCCCAAGGGGAAAGCCCCTGGAGGTGAACACATGTCCATCGGCGAGTCTATCATGCGTGAGAGTAATCTCCGGTTGCAGACCCTCCGTCGTCCTCCACGACGCATCCTCCCTCGCCTCCTGCAATGGGGGGCATGGCTCAATTACCTCCTGAGTGTGATCGTGCTGGTGGCGGGGGTCGCTGCGGGCTGGCGATTTGCCGAGATCGGATTTGATCTGATGCTGAACAATGTCTCGGGCGAGGAGTTTCAGCAGAAGATCATCACCAAGATCCCTGCGTGGATCTTTGTCTACAAGGGCATCAAGCTCTGGTGACCCTGGCTGTGAGCTTCCCTCGCTCGGGGGCGTCGCCGGCGGCGCCGCAGGGATGTTCCGCCCAGACAATGTCTGGGGCGGTTCAGCGGGTCACCGCCGTCGGGGGCGCAGGCGGCCTCCCGCCCGGACCACCACGCCCACGCTGACCTGGAGCGTGCAGAGAAGGCGGAGTGCCTCGGCGCTGTGGGCGCGGTGGCACGAAGTGGATCGCGTCCAGGCTGCGGCCCGGGCGGGCCGCGTCCGTCACCTCGATGGCCACCAGCTGCTTGGCCCGGCGCTCCTGCGCCACGGCCAGCCGGGGCACGAGGGCGAGGAATCCAGCACGGTGTTCGCGACCGCCACGGAGAACGTCTTCACGCTGCAGCAGGCCACCGACTCCGTATCGGCCGCCGTCAGCATGCCCTCGGCCTCGGGCCGGGCGCTGAGCGCCTACATCCGGCCCAGATCCTGGATCGCGTCGACGACCAGGCCCGTTCCGATCGCGATCATCAGGATGTCGGAGGCCACGCGCACGAAGCGGTATCCCGGCGGCGGAACGCCGATCTGCACCGTGAGCGTGGGCGGCAATTCGTAGAAGATGACGTCGCGCGGAAGCGGCTGGCCGACCCGCCACTTCTTCGCCTGCCCCGGCGGCATGCAGCCATTGCGCTTCTTGGCCAGTCCCGGCGGGCATCTGCCGGCGTGGAACTCGCCGGCGTAGTACTCGCGAACGTGCGCCCGGTGGCTGTCGCCGAAGTGCCTTTCGCCGCGCTCACCTCCTGACCCATCCTTTTTCGCGTGTGCCTTGCCCTTGTGCTTGCCGCCGCCGGCCCCCTCCGGCTTTTCCGCATAGGCCGGACCGATCGCCACTGCCGCGGCCAATGCAAGAACGAACACCCGCATCAGGTTCGACAGACTTCGCGGCATGGTGTGCCTCCTCTCCGGAGAGTCGGTCGTGGGGAGCATTCTACCACTCAGGGGCCTGTCGGAGAAAACAATAGATCAGCACGCGCAGTACGTTGTAGCGCGAGATCACTGCCCCTTCGTGACCGCATGCCGATCGAGGATTGGCCTCGCATCGGCATTCCCGATCTGTGAATGGGACGGGCCTGCTACTCCTTGAGCTTTACAAAAAGGGAGCCATCCAGGACTTTCATGTCTTCCACGCCCCTGGAAAAGAGCTCCCAGAATCCGCCTTGGCCTCCGAATTCTCGAACGAGATCCACATTCTTGATGTTACCCAACCATGCGTCTGGAATGGGTACGCCACCTATGCTCACGCCGCGGAGGGCGACAACAGGTTTCCCCGCCTCATGACGTAACGTTATGCCGCAATTCAGCCGGAGGGTCTTGCCCCCGAGAACAGGAAGATCATCATCCACGGGAATCACCAGCTTGACACTGACCATGTCCGTGGAAAGGGCAATGGCCACCCGCCGGGCCGTCTCCTCATCCTTGGCTATGAGCGCATTCAGTTCTTTCTCCGTGATGCGGAGTTCACGCCTTGCGGCTTCCTCGGTGTAAGGCTCAGGCGCAAGGGACCCCTCGCTTTTCGTCTCCGCGGATCCCGTAGTCAGCGCCTGCCGGTCACTCGGAATGTCCCGCTGCAGACGGTCAAGCTTCGCATTCAGCACCTGTTGCTCTTTCTCGTTCAGTCTTGTGGGGCTGAATGGGCTGGCGTACAGGTTGCTCTTGATCCACCAGGCGCTCAGCAGTGCCACCACAATGAAGCATGCGGCAATGATGCCCAGTATTCGAGGCCATCTTCTGCGGGCCCGATTCTTGTTGTCTGGCAATTCTTCGGCTGGCATATGATTCCTTTCAACCTCAGCGGTTCGATATAAGGTTATCAGGAAGACGTAGCACCATCAGTATCATCCCTTATCGACACCAGTCCGCGATCTGCGCCCCCCCGCCGGCGGCGTGGGCGGGCGAGCGAACGCGCGTGGAGCGCGGCTCCGGACGGCGGCGCGGGGCCTCCTCCAGGGTGGCACTGCCCAATCGTGCTCACGACGAGAAAAGGTACCCCCAGGCGGAAGGGGAAGTCAAGCGGGATTCCCACCCCGGAGGGATCTGGCCGCGGGCCCAGGAGCGCCGGACTTCTCGCGGCGCCCGATCGCTGGCCACCGGTGGAGCCTCCACGGCGCCCTCCGCCCCGAGAAGCCCCTGCAGCTTCCGGTACCCACGGGTCCAGTTGGAGTACCAGCCGTAGAAGATGGTCGTCTTCTCGTGGGGGTCCGGGATGTGCATGCTCACTTCGGCCAGGAACTCGAGGGGATCGAATACCCGGATGTTGGCCTGGTGGCGCGGGTGGAATGTAGTTCTCGACGCTCAGGAGCGACTGCGCCGAGGCGTCGGGCAGGTTGAGAAACGCCTCGCCGACCCATCCGCTTCCAGGGTATCCGGGGTAGGCGCCTGCGCGTTCCGCCTTGGAGACGAAGACGTGGGCTGCGCAGGGCGACACCATGGCTGCCATCGCGAGGGCGGCGACTGCCGCTCCCTTGGCGCGTACGGCGGTTGCGCGGACGTGCCGAGGCGGCGTCAAGCCCGCTCGATGGATCGTCAACCGGAAGCGCCCCCTTCGGCCCGCCCTACCGGTCCCCACCGGATTGTAGTGTCCTGGCGATCCATTCACACGGAATGCCGTCGCCAGGACACCCGTTATTGTACGGATTTCGGCGTACGGGGGTCGTGCGGAACACAGACGAGGGGCGTGGTTCTGGAGCGGGTCCCGCTTCTGTCTGGCGTCGGAGTGTATCCTCGGCGCTACATGACTTCGACAGCTCCGCTAGGGGCGGGCGACAACCGCGTCCAAGTAGCGCTTGAGCTGGTCGATGTGCCAGAGGTCGTGGCCCGCGAGCATGTTCAACATTTGCCCGAGTGATTCGCGGCCTCGCTCGTTGTGCTGTCCCGCGCGTTCCAGGTCCGCCGGCGTCATCTGCTTCCAGATTATAAGGTTGCATCGCCGAAGGGATCGGAACATGTCCACGAGCTCCGCCGGATCTCGATCGTTGTAGCGTTGCGCCGCGACCCAGAGGTCCTGATCCATGCCTAGAATCGTCGGCAGTTCCTCGGAGAGAATGAGGCGCATTCGATAGCCGTAGACCCATTCCGAGTCGAGAAGATGCCCGATCACCTCGAGCGGCGTCCATTTGCCTTCGAAAGGCCGGGTTCGCATCTGCTTTGCCGAGTGCTTCGACACGACCCCGGCAAGCACGTCCGCTGTCTCCGACATGACGGCGAGAGGCTTGCGATCGCCAACGAGTTCCTTCAACTTGCGGCGATACGCCTCCGGATCGGTCACCCAAATTCCCGCCGACTCCGTCTTGGCCATCTTACTCCTCCTGCTGCGTCCGATCGCGTCAGAACACGTCAAGTACGTAGAATTCTCAGTATTATCCCTCATCGACACAAGCCCGCGATCTGCGCCCCCCAGGCGGCTGCGTGGGCGGCGCCGCGGTTGGCCGCGAGCGACACGTTCCCCCCTGTCTCACGGAGGGCGAGTCGCTGGCGCGCCGCCGTCGTCTTGCTGCCAGCTCGGTTTCCGGGGTCCACACAGAGCCTCACCGGTCGGTCAACCGGCGATGCCCCGACGCCCGCTGCGCGCCGGGCCTACGACTGGTTCCACGCCCGCAACAGCACCGGCCTGATAATTCGCATGTATCCCTCGTAGGCCGGCGGGGTCAGGTGGAGCCCGTCCGGCATGAACATCTCCAGCCGCGGCTCGCCCTTGTCATCCACAAGCACCGGGTTGACATCGATGTATTCCAGGTTCTTGGCGTTGCCGGCGTACGCCTTCACGCTGGCGTTGACCTTGTTCACCACGTCCCACCGCGCACGCTTGTCCGGGGAGAGGTTGATCGAAACGAAGTAGATGCGCGTCGCCGGTAACGCGGCGCCGACGCGCGTCGCGAACTCTTTGATCCGATCGAAGATCGGGCCGGCCGCTTCGCCGGCATTGACGTCATTGCTGCCGCAGTAGTACAGGATGATCTTCGGCCGGTACGGCACGACGATCTGATCGAGGTAGTGATTCACCTCCCATGTGCGCGCGCCGCCGAAAGCGCGGTTATACACGGGCAGAGGTGCCAGCTGGCGTGTCGCTGTTGTCCACAGGCGGAAGATGCTGCTGCCGACCATTTCGATCGCGTCTTTCGGGGGAGGGTCAGTCGGGTCCTGCTGAAGGAATCGATCGATTTGCTCCTGGAAGTAGACGTCATGTCGGTCTTGCGTCGCGGTCGGCGGGGCGGCCGCCTGCGATTGTCCAGACAGCGGCCCGACCGACACCGTGACAACCGCGATCCCGGCCAGCATGAGTCTCGTGACCACCCGGTGAACGCACATGACCAGCTCCCTCCAAACGCAATGAAGGTGACGTAGTCGGGCAGTGGAGTCAAGAGCCCAGGCGTGATCAACGGCGCAGCGACGGTGATCGAGCGGTGCGAGGACCGCCGTTCAACATTGCGACCGCCTGCAGGGACACAGCCTCGACGGGGAATCGTCGTGCAGTTCAAGGCCCTCCGCACGTCGCCGCCAAACGCTCAGCCTCGGCACACCCACTTCCGTTGGTCAGGTTCGCGCAGCAGATCGAGCATCACCGCGTCGACCTCCACGGCTGACTCGTCCGTGACCCAGTGACCGGCGCCACTGATCTCGCGGAGGTCCAGGGCCGGCCAGAACGATGCGAGGGGCTGACGGCGGCCCTCCAGGTACGTGCCCGCGCACCCGTCACGCCACCCCAGATCCCGGATGTGTGGGCGCGGATCGCGGTCAGCGCCCTCAGAGCCTGTCCGAGGCCGGGAACCGGTCGGTGAGTTGGAAATGAGCCGGAACGCCGAAGAGGGGGCAAAGCCGCCAGGGAGGCGGCTCCGCACAACTGCGCGGGACTTCCTCAAGGGCGGCACTGCTCATGTCGTGCTCACGACGAGGAAAGGTACCAGCGGGCGGAAGGGGAAGTCAAGCGGAATGCCATCCCGGAGAGATCTGACCGGGTAGCAAGGTGCGCCTTGGGCGGACCTCCCCATCCCTGGCCGTTCGGCAGGTGGCGGGCGGAGCGGCCAGCGCTGGGCGGACTCATGAGGTGTCCGGGGAGAGGCCGGGAGGTGGCACGGGTCCCCGGGGTGACGACCTCGGCCGTCAACCGCGCGACCCAGACCACCACTGTCCGGGGAGTGGGCGGGCGGGACCAACTCGTATCGGAACCAACGGCTCCCCGCTTGAGAGAGTCCTTGGTGGATGTACTGGAAGGATCTCATCACTTCATGGGTCCCGTATTCCTATCAATTTCCTGCTCGGTTCGGGCGAACCGCCGAGTGGCGGAGCGTCCCGGTGCCACCGTGTGCGAGTTCGAGCTGTGACTCAGCGCGCAGCGCTGCCCCTCCGCGCCAAATCTTCCTTGAGTCGCCGAATGGTCTCTGCTTCCGTCGGGAGCGACTGCCCGCGCCGCTGCGCTGCGGCATGGATTTCTCTGTAGCCAGCTCCGATCGCCGCGAGGCGCTCCTGCGCGAGCTGTTGGGCGACCGTTTCCAGGCGATCCGGCGGGAACTCGATGGTGTGCCGCCCGTACATGACTCGGCCAGCTCCGTCCGTGAACCAGACAAGGCTCGCGGCGGCGGTTCTTCTCGTGAGGATTGCAAGCACCCGCAGGGACCGGGTCGTCCCATCGGAACCCAGCACCTGAAGTTCCAGTCCTGCCAGAGGGAAGGAGTCCGGCATGGAGCTGCGCGCGAGCTCCGCGCGGAGGAATCGAAGCGGCGCATACGACGGAAATTCCGCGTCGAGCTGTCGCGCGGATTGCACAAATTCAGGAGCGTCTGTCTCTCCCCGCATGGCAAAGGCATTGGCGATGTCGTAGATCCGTCCCGCGCTGTGAAGGCGCCCCCAGCGGCTCAATTGCTCCCGGCGCCGCTCGCCACTGGCCGCAACGAGATGGTGCAAGACCGGCTCCCGCATCTGGCTCAGTTCCCGGATGTTTTGGCCCAGCAAACCGCCCACCCCCATCGAGTGCGGAGCAGCGAACTCCAGGTAAAGGTTGTCGTCGGTGTTGAGCGCCCCGCTCTCTGCGAAGGCGCGGGCACCCGTCGTTCCCATGAGGAAGTACGACAGCAAGTCCTCAGCCGACAGCATCTCCACGCTCGCCAGATTGCGCTTGACCCGCGGCGCGCCCATGCGCTCTGCCAACTGCGATTCGTCGATCAAGATCGGAGCCTGACTTCCGATCAGCACCGCATCCGAGTAGGTCAGCCAAATGTGGACGTGAGTGAAGTGCGCAGCGAAGGTTCTCACGATGGTGCGCAGGTCCTGGGACGACAACTCGTACAGCGGCAGCCACTGTCCCGCAACTCCGCCCGGCAGAAGGCGCTTGGCCACGCTCGCGAAGTACTCGCTGGTGTAGAGGTAGGCGGCACCGCCGGACCAGGGGTGGATCGGGTCGGCGGTGATGACGTCAAACCGCTCCTCGGTGATCATGAGGTGATTGCGCCCGTCGTTGAACACGATGTGGAGCCTGGGGTCGTCCAGGGCATTGTGGTTGTAGGCCCCAAAGGTCCGCGTGGCGGGGAGCACGGCAGGCTCGATCTCGGCCAGGACAATCCGCTGCGTCTCTGAATGCTGGGCGATGGCGCCAAGAGTCATTCCGGCGCCAGTTCCGAGGACGAAGACCTTGCGGGGATTCGGGTGCAGCAGCATGGGAAGGTGACCGAGAGCCCGTTGAAGCTGGATGTCCCCGGGGTAGGTCGTGGCCTCGCTCCTGCCGTTCACAACGAAGGACTGCAGCCCGTCGCGATCGCGGATGACGCTGATCGTCTCGTTCGAGCCCTCGTGGAAGTAGACCACCTCGAACGTGCCGGCGACCTGCGCGCGCTTCTCCGGGGTATCGAAGAGGCCCTTGCGGTTGTTGAAGAAGACGGCGAAGTACTTGGCCTCCCAGAGCGCAAACCACTGCGGAGCGACGGCCAGGGCGACGACGAGGGCGGCGAAGCCTGCAGCCACGGCTCTGCGAAGCCGCGGTCTCTCGGCGGTGGCCGTCAACAGGCCCCAGGCGAAGACCAGCAAGGAAAGAAGGTGAAGGGTGCGTTCGATTCCGAAGAAGCGGATCAGCAGGAACCCGGCAAGTGCTGCCCCGAGCAGGGACCCGATGGTGTTGGCCATGAGGGTCGAGCCAATTCCGGGACCCACCGCCCGCCGCTCCTCCGCGACGAGGGTTGCGGCAAGCGGGAAGGCGGCGCCAGAGAGGCAGGCCGGTACGAAGAAATAGGCGGCCGCCAAAATGAAGCTGGCTCCATGGCGGCTCGCGAACTCCCCCCCATCGGTCCCAATCATTGCGATCTGGAGCCGCGAGGCGTGCATGGTCAGGTCGCGCATCAGCGCGGTGACGGCGACAGCCGACATGCCAATCGCTATCTGCGCCAGGGCGAGGCCGGTGGTTCGCGATACCCAGCGTCCCTGCCACCACCGCAGGACCGCGTTCAGCAGGGCGCTCCCCACGGCGATACCGCTCAGAAACGCGACCAGGATGACCGTGAAGCTGTACACCGACGTGCCCACGACGAAGCTGAGCATCCGGGTCCAGATCACCTCGTAGCCGAGGGCGCAGAAGCCGGTGACGCCGCTCCCCCAGAACACGATCCGCGCCGTGGCGCTGCTTCTCCCACCCGGACCGGCGTCGGGCGTGGCCGGCACCAGAGCGAGCTCGAGGGCGTTGTCGTGGCGCGGAGAAGGCGAGTCGATCGCATCCCCCTCGACGCGGGACGAGAGCGCGATGGCGACGGCACCCACCACGAGGTTGATGCCGATGGCCACGCACTGCGTGGCGGCGAGACCGAGGGTAGGAAGGAGCACGAAGCCGCACACCAGCGAACCGGCGACGGCTCCAAACGTATTCAGACCGTAAGCAATGGAGAGCGGCCGGGCGACGAGCTGAGGTCGGTCGCAGACGAACCGCGTCAGGACAGGCAGGGTCCCTCCCATCAGCGTTGTTGGGCCGAGCATGGCGAGCAGCGCGAGACCGGCTCGCAACGCCGAAAGGAAGGCCGGGTTCTCTGGAGCGAACCGCGCGAGGGCGGGATAGACGATGGGGTACACCTTGGACAGCCCCATGAAGGCCGCTGCCAAGAATGCAATGCCTAGCTCGAGCTGGCCGTAGAGACGGAGGGGTTTGGGCGCCCGGTCGGCGCGCTTGCCAAGAATCTGGCTTCCCAGCGCCAGGCCGCCCATGAAGACGGTCAGAACCGTGGTGACCGCGAGGTGCGTGCCGCCGAACACCACGTAGAGCGACCTGGCCCAGGCCGTCTCGTAGATCAGCGCCGCTGCCCCAGAGAGGGCGAAGAGCAGCAGCACCAACCAGATCGTCGATTCGCGTGTCCGGCTCATCGAAGCCCCGAGGCGGCAAGGGACCATGAAGTAGTTGAAAGAATTTGCTTTTGGGGCTCTCGTGACGATCGGGCCGCCGGTCGCGCCGCACCCCTACCGGGTAGGAAGCTGGAAACGGGCCGAAGCGCCGACGGGGGAGCAATCCGACTGGAACGCGGCTCCGGACACCTGTCCTGAGCTTGACGAGGGGGCGGCGCGGCGCCTCCTGGGCGGAACTGCCCAGGTCGTGCTCGCGACGAGGGAAGGTATCAGCAGGCGGCAGGGGAAGTCAAGCGGGGTTCCCATCCCGGAGCGATCTGGCCGCGAGGGAAGGTAGGTCTCGGGCGGACGTCCCCATCCTTGGTCGTTCGGTAGGTGGCGGGCGGGGCGGCACGCGGTGGGCGGCCACATGAACTGTCCAGGGGGGTCGGGAGGTGGCGCGAGTTTTCGGCATGACGACTCTGGCCGTGAGTCGGACCGTCGCAGGCAAGCTGCCGCAGGCGTAAGATGATTAGGACAGATTGATTTCAGAACCAATGTGCCGCATTACGGGTCCCCGTCTGGATGAGAGAGATGCGGATCAGGGTATTGAGGGGTGTGGCAGCGGCGGTCCGATGCGTCAAGATCAGGAGGTCGCTCTCCTTGATGGGGGCCGAATCCTTTGCAGCAATAGTCTCCAGGACCCTCTCGGGCGTGAAACCAGTCTCCATGAGAACGCCCTTGAGCTCGGCAAGCCGTCTGGGTTCTGCATCAAGGATTGAAGCTACTTTCATTGGTGAACAGCCGGTCTTTCAAGAGGCGGGCAGAATGGATCGAGGAATCGCGAAGCCAACGGCAACCATAGAGTGAAGACGGCATGATCGCTAAGGTATGCCCGTCGTCACCTGCCCCGGAAAGGTGATGGTGATCACCCCTCCCCACGTGCACGTACAGACGGACGAATTATCGAGCGCAGGCATGTATGCGACCGGCACGGTGGGCGCGCCGGGGGTCCAAGGGCCTGGCGTGAGCGGCACGCACGGCATAGGCGTAAACACCCCCAAAGCCGCTGCTGTCGCCGATGCTACCGTCGGATTTGCAATCGAGGTACACATCCCGAAGGGCATGATATTCACCATCGGTATGCAATCCAAGATGTTGGCCGCCGGCTGACCTCCACAGGCCACCCTGTTCTTCGGCAAGACAGTGAGGATGCTGGGAGCAATACCGAAGCTGCACATCAGGAGCGCACCGTTCACAACCTGCTGGGGCATATGACCCCCCGTGCCGGTGTCACCCGACCCGATAGAAAGTGGGGAGCACCGGATACGAACGACCGAAGCGCCGACGCGAGAGTAGACCAACCTGGAGTGCGGCTCCGGACACCTGTCCTGAGCTTGTCGAAGGGGCGGCGCGGGGTCGCCTCCAGGGCGGCACTGCCCAAATCGTGCTCACGAGGAGGGAAGCTACCAGCAGTCGGCAGGGGGAGTCAAGCGGAATTCCCATCCCGGAGGGAACTCGCGGCGTGGCAAGGTGGGCCGTGGGCGGACGTCCCTATCCTTGGCCTCTCGGCAGGTGGCGGGCGGAGCGGTGCGCGATGGGCGGCCGTATGAAGTGTCCAGGAGAGGGGCCGGGAGGTGCCCCGGGTCCTCGGCATGACGACCTCGGCCGTGAGTCGGAGCGTCGCAGGCGAGGTGCGGCAAATGTGAGATGGTCAGGACAGGTATATTTCAAAGCCAACGGGTCTCCCATTACTTACCTCAAGAGGTTGGGGTTACTCACACTCAAGCGGGAAGGAGTTGTTTGATGGATCTCTTGATTCGGCCGTAAAGTACTTGCGGCAGATTGAATTGCATAGCGAGGAATAGTACAATAATCACCGTCAAGACAAGCGCCGCGGGTCTGGATACAAACACCAGCGGGTTCCCGTTGCTGAGCATGATCGCCCTTCGGAGGTTCCCGTCTGCCATAGGCCCAAGCACCATACCCAGCACGAACGGTGCCGCAGGGTATTTGTAATGACGCATGATGGTCCCAAATACGCCGAAACCAAGCATCATTGTAACGTCAAACATACTCAAATTTAGGGAGTACGAACCGACGACACATAGAGGAGCGACAACGGCCATCATGACTTTCTGCGGCAATCTCACGATGTAAATCAGTATCCAACGAGATATGACAAGCCCGAGGATCAATATGGCACACGAAGCGTAGATGAGCGCAGAGGACACATAGGACAGGTACTCCGGCTGCTCAATGAGAAAGAGAGGGCCGGGCCGCAGTCCGTGAAGGAACATGGCTCCCAGCAGGATGGCGGCTGGTGCGGAGCCGGGGATGCCCAAAGCAAGAAGCGGTATGATGGCACCACCTACGCAGGAATTGTTGGCCACTTCCGAGGCTATCAAGCCTTCATAGGAGCCTTTTCCAAACTCCTCGGGGTGCTTACTGGTCCGTTTTGCAGCGGCATATGCCGTCCAGGAAGCCACGTCTTCCCCGACGCCAGGGATGATCCCGATGCCCACGCCGATCGCAGCGGATTGCAGAACCAGTCGCAGCCGTATTATGAACTCCCGGTACTTGGGCGTGACGGCCACATTAATGGGGGGTGTTTCTGGTTCCACACGACGACTCAGTATCGAGATGACCTCGGGAATGCCGAACATCCCGATCATGACGGGAATGAAGGCGATGCCGCCCATGAGATTCGCATTCCCGAATGCATAGCGAGGATACGCGTGTATCTCGTCCAGCCCGACCGTGGCAGTCAATAACCCCAGAAAACCCATGATCCATCCCTTGACGGCCAAGTCTTCTCCGTATAGGGACCCGCAGGCAACCACGCCCAGTAGAGCAAAAAGGAAGAACTCCACTGAGCTGAAGCGAAGAGAAACCGCACTCAACAACGGGGTTATGCCCGCCAGACAGAAAATTCCGAGTATCGAGCCAATGAAGGATCCCACTCTGGCAAGACCAAGGGCAGGACCCGCCTCACCCCTGCACGCGAGGGGGTATCCATCCAGCGCGGTCGCAGCAGAGGCGGGGGTTCCAGGAATATTTATCGTCACTGCCGTCATCGATCCCCCGTAGACGGAGCCCACATAAAGGCACATCAGCATCAACAACGCATCTGCAGTGGGCATGCTGAACGTAATACTTGTCAGGAGTGCTATCCCAAGAGTGGTGGTAATCCCGGGAAGCGCACCGCCAATGATCCCGATCAGTGTGCCCGCGAATACCAGCCACAAGTTCCAAAGAGTCGCCATATCGTAGATGGCACCGATGAGCGCAAGCATCCAGTGACCCCCTTGTGTTCTGGCCGCTCAACGCCGAGTCTTTGGGACGCGTGGCCCAGAAATGTCAAATGATCACGCACGTCGCGGCACACTCCGGGTACGCCCTGTCTGCGACGCAACGGCTCTCTGATCGTGCCGGGGAGGCCAGTCTTGAGGTCGTCTGGGCTCCCGGCCTGAAGAACGGTCTGCACAGCGAGATGAGCCACGTCTTGCAAGTAAGAAGGGCAAGGGACCGCTGTCTAGGGCAGCGGCACGCGATAAAACGAGCCAAAAATAAAATAGAGTCCCCCCGTCGTGACAATTGCCACAAGCGCGGCCAACCAAGGTGGCGCAGCCTTGAACGCCATGAGCAGCCCCACAATGAAAGCCGCGGTCGAAATGATATAGGAATACGTGGGCGGCAAGAGGGACGGCAGATGGTCGAGAAGCAAGACATAGGCGTACAGGATCGCGACGGTCAGCACGCCGCGATAAAACACCCCTGTCGTGTTGCGCAGTCCCTGCACGGCTCGATCTCCTAGATTACGCAAGTTCCGGTATTCGCGGTTGGGAATATACAAGTAAACCAACATTGCCCCGACCATGGATAATATTCCGATCAGCAATAATAGAGGCAGAAAACCTGGCCACGTGAACTGATCCCTGAATGGAAGTCGAAATGTCAGGATGAGCCAGCCTATGCAAGTCACCAGGAGTGCAAGGAAAATGACCAGATCCGCCTGGCGCCTCTCCGCGGTGTGTCGTTCTTCTTTCGTCGCTGCCTGATCTCGGTTCACAGCTCATCCTCCTCGATCCTGAGCCGCGAGGGAACTCTGAGCCGGTCTTGATCACACTCGCCAGACTCTCCGGCCGGCAGCCATCACAACTGTCGGCCGGAGTGTCTACGGAAATCTACGGCCTTGGGATCTTGAAAAGCTCTGGTGATTTTGTTGTGAGCTTCAGGTCATGTAGCACCCACATGTAGGTCTTGTCTGCTTCCCCTAGTTTCATCTTGGATTCCGAGGGCGCCCATCCGATCGGTCTCATGACGCGACGCTTGATAACCTCCTGCATCTTATCGCTGGCGAAGGCTTTTGTTAAGGCTGCCGCCCATTCGTCCTTTATCGCTTTCGGAGTGTCGGAAGGAATTGCGGTGCCAAGCCACTGATACACTTCGGGAGCCTTCTCGACTTCGGGGAGGACCTGCCGTGCCGGACGCAGATTGAGATTCAGCTCACTGATGACTAATGAGTCTCGTTCGGTCGTGATGAGCGGGCGAATCTTCCCCGAGCGAATGAACTCGTATTGTTCGCCGATGGAGGAGGAGACCGCATCGACCTCGTTCGTCAAGAGAGCGGTTATGGCCTTTGCCGATCCCTCATAGGGTACGAACTTCCAATTGATGCCGGAGTATTTTCCGACCAAGAGGGCCTTGACATGCCAGATACAACCTGGCGGGCAATGAGAAATGGTGATCGTACCCGGGTTCTTTTCGGCTGCCTTGGCGAATTCCTCAAACGTCTTGTAGGGGGAGTCTGGCCTCACCGAGATGATTCCAGACCCGCCGGCTATCGTGAAAATATCCCAGTCCTTGCTGGTAGTGTGATGGGCCCCCATCACCGGAAGGGGGTGCATCATTTCTGAGCAACCAAGCACCGTATGGCCGTCACGTCGTGCGTCCCACACCCTCGTAGCCGCCAACCCGCCCAGCGCGCCTGTAGCGTTCGAAACGTTCATAGTCTTGCCCGATTGCTGTTCGACAACCCCCCAGATTGTTCGGTTCATCAGGTCTGTATCTCCGCCGGCCGACGCCCATACGAAAACCTGTACTGGACGCGTGGGCCATTCGGCGGCGGCTGCTGGCATCATCCATCCGACCGAGATCAGAAGGATCATCGCGCTCAAGGCAACCCAGCTCCACTTTCCCTGTTTCATGTCAGGCCTCCTTTTTGCTTGGTTACCGTGGAAAAAGCCCGAGCCAGGTGAGAAGGGAATCAGTGGTCTATACGCTGCCTCTATCGACAATCAATTTACGCGTTCGGGGCGCAAGCCGCTATCGTTCCCATCAGGTCGAGAGACCGCCGGGGCCGGGTCCGCCCGGGACGAGGGCTCCCGGTGCGCGTCTCTCGGATGGGAATGAAGTATCTGGCGGACCCGCCGCGGCTGTCAAGGGGAATCAGTGGAGAATTGCTGGACGGCCGGGCGCCGGGCCGGGCCCCGCCCAGTCAGCTTGGGCTCCGGCAGCTTGACCTCACCTGCCGTGACCACAAGGATGGCGGCTTGGGCGCATCTGGCTCGACACCCGTATCGAGGCAACACCTCAGGATCAAATCCGGCGACGGGGATCCCGGGGACACCATGCTTATCGATGAACGCTGGCTGCCCTTGCGCCCGGCCTTCCTCGCCGGAGCGGCCGACGGGAGCGGCACGCACTGGTCGGCCTCGTGAGGTGTCCAGGAGGGGGCCGGGAGATCCCCCGGTTCCTCGGCGTGACGACCCCGGCCGTCAATCGCGCGACCCAGACTGCGACAGTCCGGGGACTGGGGGCTGGACCAGATCGTATCGGAACCAACGGCTCCCGGGTAAACAGGCACCTTGGTTGGTGTAGTGGAAGAATCTCATAATTTGATGGGCGTCCACCCCGCGATGGTCTACCAGACGGCCCGGCGGAGTGCGGCTCAGGGGCGGGAGTGGGACCGGCTTCTGGCCAAGCTGAGCAACATGACGGAAATTGCAGGGTTCCGCATTACGGATTTGTACGAATAGGGAAAATGCTACGCGGCCTGATCGCGCCAGCCAGGCAGCTCCACCTCGAGAAAAGTCCGCTCGACCATCAAGCTGACGAGTGCCCCGAACGCTTCGAGGGTGAATCCTTGCGGGGTGACGCCGGCCGATTGCGCCGCGGCAAACACCTCTTCAACCGATCGTTTGCCGTTCAAGCCCGCAACCAACGGAACCATCCAGGGATCGGGTCGTACCGCCAGCCTCAAGTTGCCATTCGCCCGAAACGTGTGTTCGGCCTCAACCAACGCTCCGTCGCGAGCCACATGCCGCACCGTCAGTTCGGTCTGCGGCGAAAACCTTGGCTTCGACGTCGCCAGCCACTGCATGAAGTCTTTCTGCTGAGAGAACTGCCGCCAATCGAGCATGCGCACCAAATCGACGGCGCCCGCTTGCGGCATCATGCGGACACGCCGCGGCACCTGCGCCGCACGCTCCGAACGTCGGCGAATCATGAGGGTCCCGTAAGCGTATTGCCGGGTGCCCGCCGCGTGTATCTGCGCCGAAAGTTGCGCGACCTCCTCTTGTCCCACCTGCGGGGAATGCTTCTGGATCGACTGGATCACCTTCTCGATCGACAGCACGTTGTGCTCGCCGAAAAGCACGTCGAACGAATCGCGTCCGTCCCCGAGCCAATCGAAGACGCGCTGTTCAAAAGGCTGGTCCGTGTCCCGCGCGGCACACACGATCACGCACGTTCCTCCCGCCCGAAGATGGGTTGGGAGGCCGGCGATGATGCGGCGGGTGATTTCCTCGCCGAATTCCTCAGCGTCGCGAAAGACCAGACGGCGGTTGCCGACCGCGGGCACGAACGGCGGATGCGCGCTGATCACGTCGAATTCCCGGCCGTGCACTGGTTCATAAAGATCACCGCAGAGGCTGGTGATGGCAGCGCCGTTGAGCCGGCCGTTGAAATCCGTAAAGAAGGCGGATCGTTGCGTGACATCGGCGCTGACAGCGCAACGAGCCGTCCGAGACAGGCGCAGAGCACCAATCCCGCAACCGCCACAGAGATCGAGCGCATCGCCACCGCGCGCGTCCGGGAGAAATTGCAGAAAACGGGCTGTGTGCGGATTGAGGCCGGGATAGATCACGTCCGCTGGCGCGACGAAGGGATTGCCGTCAGGGTCCTCGTAGCGATCCGACGCAACGACGAAGCCGTCCATCGGGTAAAGCCAAACCGGGCTGACCAGCAAATCGCTATCATGGATCTTGGGCCGAATCAGACCCAGCGAGTGAAACGCGGCATAGGTGTCATTGTCGCAATGGGCACGAAACTCCCGTTCCGGAATTGCCTCGCCGCGAATGAATATCTCGATCAATAGGCGCAGCGGCGCCGGCACCGAGATGAGCTTGATTTGCTCCCACCGGGCCGGATCGAACTGGCCTTGGTCGTCGAGCGGAAGCACCTGGTTGATGGTGCCTTCTTCGAAGCCGATGGCGCGCAGGAACTGGCACACGCGGGCAAATTCGTCTGCGCGACCCAACCGGATCGGGTATTGGGCCTGATCCGCTGAATGAACCGCCTCACTCATGGTGCGCTCCGCGCCCATCATACGGGACGTCAAACGTCATACGGGATATTGCGTTCGTCACACGTCACGCGGGACGTGGCTTCCGATCATTCTTCCTGGTCCCCTCGGCTTCGAGCAGTTGCTCCCACCGCCCCCGGGCGGCCCGGCCCCGCTGCGCGGCCCGGTAGACCGCCGAGGGGCGCACCCCCAGGAGGTCGGCGACGCCGGGACCGGTGTACCCGCAGACTTCCAGGGCGAGGTAGGCGGGCCCCTCGCGAGCCCGGGCGGCGGGTGCCCGGCGGCTCCCCTGCTGCAGGGCGGTGGGATGACAGTCGG
>DATIFO010000196.1:0-23746 GCA_035455275.1 Methylomirabilis sp. (SeqCode)
CCACCTCGCAGACGAAGAAGTCCCGGAGGTGCTCGTAGAGTTCGTTCAGCGTCCGGGGCAGCAGCTCGCCGCGCAAGGCGAAGTGCGCCACCAGGCGTTGAATGGCCGGCACGTCCCCGGCCCGCGCCTTGCGCACCACGGTCGTCGGCTCGTGGACCGTGGCCCACAGCTCACAGTTCGTGCTTCGTGGCTCGTGGCTTCGGGTACCCGACCCGCAGGGTTGGGTGTGCGGCTCGACACTCGGCGCTCGACACTCGGCGCTCGGCGCTCCCCCCCGGATCGTCACCGAACCCGGACTCCCTTCCGTGCCTCGCACCTCGCTCGGACACCCCAGGATCTGCCCCGCGATCTGAATCGTGGTCAGCAGGTGCCGCGTGACCCGCGGGGTCGTGAGCCGGGAGGTTCCGGGGGCCAAGGCCATCGGCAGGATCAACTGATCGGCCAGGTGCAGGTCGCACCCGGCCTCCGCCTTCCGGAAGTCCAGGAGTTCGTCCACGGCCTCATCCGCGACCCGCTCGGCCGGCTTCCCTTTCTCTCCCAGGGCCGAGAAGCCCGCGGGGACCCCCCCCGACTCGCCCAGCAGCAGCAGGAAGCTTCCCGCCCCCGGCGCCTCAGCCACGACCAGCGTGATGTCCGCCGCCAGACCCGCCGCCTCCAGGCGGGTGAGCGCCCGATCCCGCTGGCGCTCCGCGATCCGCAGGGGGAGGTTTGCCACCCCGGAGATCCCGTGCACACGGAGCGTCCCGCCCCTCTGGAGGAAGCTGACCGGGCGGAGCGTGGTGCCCCCTTCGACCTCCACCACGACGCGCCCGCCCCCCTTGGGGTAAAATCCGTGGCGCTGGACCTCCAGGTGGGCGCGGACCCCCATCGCAGCCAGGGCAGGACACAGCACCTCCCGCAGGTAATCTACGGTGGGACTCCAGGGAACATGGGTGCCCCCCGTCAGCGTGACCCGCGATGGCCCGGGGGCCAGGGCCAAGGGAAGGAGGATGGCCTGAAGGACCAGGGAGGTCGACCCCGCCGTGCCCACGTCGAGGCGGTACTCACCCGGCCGGACGCCTCCCGGAACGAAACGGAGCTGCTGCGAGCCGAGGGCCGCTCCCCCCACCTCCGCCCCACAGATCTCCCGCAGAGCGGCAACTGCCGTCAGATGCTGCGCCTGGAGGCCGGGCTTTTCCCGTCGGGCCCGGATGGCCCGTATCTCCACGGGCCAACCCCCGATCGCCGACAAGGCCAAGGCGCTGCGCAGGATCTGTCCGCCTCCCTCGCCTTGCGCGCCGTCGATGGTGAGCACTGAATCGAGTCCCCTTCCTCCCGATCGTTGCCGACCTCAACCGCATCCGCACTCACGGCCATCGGCCTCTTGTATCACCAGCTTCGTGGAGGTGTCAAGGTGGCACGCGCCCCCTTTCCCGGGTCAGGGGCGCAACCTTTTCCTCCCGAAATGAACAGGCTCACGCTCTTCGACACGTGGCCGGGCCGGGTCGCCAAACCGCCCCTCAGACCGCCCGAGGAAGCCTGTAGAATCGCGAAAGATTGAGAGAAATCACTTGACAGGTGCTGGGCGCGACAATAGATTGGCAGCCATTCTCGGCCCTTTCTGAGCACTTTTCGATGATACCCGTTCCCCGAAAGGAGGCCGCGGTGAGACCGAAGGTCCTGGTATCCCGGAAGGTGTTCGACGAGGCCATGAACTTGCTCGGCAAGTACTTCGATGTCGAGTCGAATCCCCGCGACGTCGCCCTCACGCCCGTTCAGCTCGCAAAGAAGCTTCAGGGAAAGGCCGGGGCCGTCGTGCTGATCACCGACCTCATCGACGAGCGACTCCTGTCCCAGTGCCCCGACCTGAAGATCGTGTGCAACGTGGCGGTAGGATTCAACAATATCGACGTCAAGGCGTGCACACGCCGTGGCGTCATGGCCACGAACACCCCCGGCGTCCTGGACGACACCACGGCCGACTTCACGTGGACCCTGCTCCTGGCGACGGCGCGCCGCGTCGTGGAGGCGGACAAGTTCCTCCGCAGCGGCAAGTGGACAGGCTGGAGTCTCATGCACTTCGCCGGCCACGACGTGCACCACAAGACCCTGGGCATCATCGGCCTGGGGCGCATCGGCAAGGGCGTGGCCCGGCGCGCCAAGGGTTTCGACATGCGGGTGATTTACACCGACGTGCAGCGAGCGGACGAGGCCACCGAGCGCGAGTACGGGGTCATGCACGTCGACAAGCGGACGCTCCTGCGCGAGTCCGACTTCGTCAGCCTGCACATCCCGCTGTCCGCGGAGACCACCCGCTCCATGTCTCAGGCGGAGTTCGCCCTGATGAAGAAGACGGCCATCCTGATCAACGCCGCCCGCGGACCGCTCGTGGACGAGAAGGCCCTGGTCAAGGCCCTGAAGGAAGGCAAGATCGCCGGCGCCGGCCTGGATGTGTACGAGCGGGAGCCCAAGCTCGAGCGGGCGCTGATCGCGATGAAGAATGTGGTCCTGGCCCCCCACATCGCCAGCTCCTCGGTCGAGACCCGCACCAAGATGGCCATAATGGCCGCGGGCAATTGCGTCGCGGGCCTGACCGGGCAGCGACCGCCGAACCTGATCAATCCCGAAGTGCTGGCGCGATAGGCCCCCACACCTGATCCCAAGACCATCCGGCGGAGCCTGGGTTCCGCCGGTGCTTCTTGGGGACGGACCCGCTCAGGGAGACCCCCGGCAGGAACCTGGGCATAACCGTGCCGGCTCGCCTTCGTCCCTCACGGAGTTCTCACTCCATTCCGGATGCCCATCAGGCCGAACGGCCCACGAGGACGCCGTCCACCGACGCCTCCCCCGATCCCAGCAGGACCAGCGCCGCATTGGCCGCGAGCAGCGTCAGGGCAAACTCGTACCCATTGGGCAAGAAGAATCCGGCCCGGAGGTGAACCGTCAGGATCGCCACCAACATGTTGAACGCCAGGAGCAGGGCCGCCCAGCGCGTGAAGAGCCCGAGCACCAGCAGGATCCCTCCCAGCAACTCCACCAGCGTGACCACGACCGCGGCCAGCATGGGGGCGGGGATGCCGATCTTCCCCATGAAGCCGGCCACATTGTCGAACCCCCAGACGAAGAGCTTCTGACCGCCGTGCGTCAGGAACACCACCCCCACCACCACGCGGAGCACCGTGATGCCCCATCCCTGCCATCGATTCAGCGCCTCGAATCTCATGGGAACTCCTCCCTCCCTTCCCTCCCCGCCCGGGGGACCCGCCGAGTCCAGCGGCGCGAAGATCGTCTCGGAGCCAGGCTCAAGGATGATCCAGGAGGATCAATTCCGCATCCTCCATTGCCTGGAGCGCCACCGCCCCGAGGCCCGGTTGGGGGAAGCTCCCACGCGAGACCCCGGGGACGGAAAAAGCCCGGTCGGCCTGACGGCCGCCGGGCTCTGGATGGTTGCACGCGGGGCGAGGCTTCACATGCGGTACTTGCCGAAGTCCTCGGGCTTCAGGTTCTCAAGCCATTCCCGCCACTTGTCCGTCTCTTCCTTCTCCTCGGAAATCTCCACGCTCTTGGCCTGGGAAACGACCTTCTCGGTGACGAAGATGGGGGCGTTGACCCGAAGGGCCAAAGCGATGGCATCGCTCGGGCGGGCGTCGATGTTGATGGTGTTCCCGTCGTGCTGCAACTCGATCACGGCGAAGAAGGTGTTGTCCTTGAGGTCGTTCACGATCACCTGGCGGACGCTCACCCCGAGGCCGTCCAAGATGCTCTTGAGCAGGTCGTGGGTCATGGGTCGGGGCGTGGACACCTTCTCCAACTCCAGGGCGATGGCGTTGGCCTCAAAGATGCCGACCCAGATGGGGAGGGCCTTCCGCTCGTCCACGTCCTTGAGGATGATGATGGGCATGTTGGTGATGGGATCCAGGGCGATCCCCCGCACGGTCATCTTGATGAGCATGGGGTCCTCCTCACCTCCCCTGCTCCCGGAAGAGGGGAACCAGCTTCGCGTAGGTGGATTCCAGATGGTCCGGCATCACCTTGGTGTCGGCCAGCACTGGCATGAAGTTGGTGTCGCCCACCCAGCGGGGCACCACGTGCAGATGCACGTGTCCCGCCACCCCGGCGCCGGCGGCCTTCCCCAGGTTGAAGCCGATGTTGAATCCCTCGGCCCCGAAGGCGGTCTCCAGGACCTGGGTGGCTCGCTGTGCCGTCTGCATGATTTCCAGGGATTCCTCGGAAGAAAGCTGGCCCAGCTCAGCGCAGTGTCGGTAAGGCACGATCATGAGGTGGCCGTTATTGTACGGGTACATGTTCATGACCACGTACGTCGACGGCCCGCGATGAAGAATGAGATTCGTTCGGTCAGCACCGGACCCGGGGACCTCGCAGAACAGGCAGCCTTCCGGGCGTGCACCGCCGATATAGGCCATCCGCCATGGCGCCCAGAGCGTCGAGGTCATGCCTGCCCCCGGGACGGCCCCGACGACCCCTGGGTCTGACCTTCCCCCAGGCCCAGCCGGTAGATCGCGATTGAGCGGCCCACTCCTTTGAATTTAGCATCGCCCCTATACTCTAGCAAGATATTTTTTCGCAGGACCTCGTCGCGGAATCGATACCCGCCACCGGCCGCGCCCGCCAGCGCCTCGGCCTCTACCCGTTTGAGGAGCTCCTCCACCGTATCCTGGCTGACCACGATGCCTGTGTTGTACAGCGTCCCGTCTCCATCCACCCACACATCCCGCGCCGCGCGGCTCGCCGCCGCCCGCCCCGCTCCACGATCTGCCTCGTCCCCCTCGGGAGTCGCCTCGGTCTTCCCCGAGCCGGACAGCCGGCCCGCGATGTTCACGTTCCGCCCGATGACCGTGCGGTCCATGGTCTGGTCGTCGACGATGAAGTGAGCCACCTGAGCCCGTCCCGTGTGGACGCTGATCCCCATCTCGAAGCGCGTCCGCCCCGAGGCCCGCAGCGTCGCCATCATCTCCTGCATGGCCAGGGCCGTGCGCAAGGCGTTCAGCTCGTCTTGGCGGGTGACCAGGGCGGAGCCGAAGGTGATCATCACGCCGTCCCCGGTGAACTTGTCGATGCGGCCATCATACTTCTCCACGATGGCGGCCAGGGTGTCGAAGACGTCGTACAGCCGCTCCGTCAGCTCCCCCTCCGAGACGCCCCCCTCGGAGGTCTGCGTGAAGCCGCGGAGGTCGGCGAAGAGCACCGTGATCTTTCGGGCCAGCTTCAGAATCTCGCCGCCCGGATGGAAGCGGTACAGCCGTCCTTCATCGTACCGCTCCCGCAGCTCGGCATCAGTGTGCCCCGGCCCGACCAGCGTCACCGACTGCCGCACCAGGTCCACCACCTCGCTCCGCTTCACGGCCTGGAGCAGGTCCAGGTAGTCCAGGAGCAGTTCGCTCCATCCCCGCCGCGTCGCCACCTCAGTCTTGAGAATCGGATTCGCCAGCAGTCGGCTGCCGAGGCCGCCGAGGTCCCCCAGGAGGTAGGTGACGACCCGACTGTTGAACAGGATGCGCGTGGCCCCGCGTTCGTCGTCGTACGAGTCGGGGCGGATGGAGGGGAGCGCGCGACGCACCACCTCCAGGAGGCGGGACTCCTTCCGCTGGATCCCCTCCCGCAGACGGTCCCGGCAGGCCGTGTAGATCTCTGCGAACTCGCGAAAGGCAATGCGGAATCGCTTGTTGTTCTCGACCAGGACGGTCGTGAAGTTCAGACGCCCCAGGCTGGTCTCCGTCAGGGGAAGCTGGTCGTCGATGATGCAGTCGATGAGGCTGGTATTGAAGTCGGCACCCAGGTTGCGACGCAGCCTGGAGCCGCCCTGGCTCTTGAGCGACGTCCAGGTGCGCGCCAAGGCATTGCGATAGGCACCCTGCAGCAGGGGGTGCATCTGGTACTTGATGTTGATCTTGACCCCGGGTCGCGAGAAGACCTCCTGGATGAGCGCCGCGGCGTGCTTGGAGTGGGCCAGCCAGAACAGGTTGAGCAGCCCGAGGCGTCGCTCCCGCTCGATGATCGTGGCGAGGACGGCTTCCAAGACCTCCTCGAAACGCCGGAAGGGAGTCTCGGTGCGGCCCCGATCCATCGGGAAGTCCTTGCCCCCCTCCTTCTCGGCCAGGGCCCGATAGATATTCTCGATGAGGTCCCGCAGGGCCTGGGACAGGCCGGGATGCAGATCCACCAGCAGGGCATCCGCCTCTTCCCGGGCAGGTCGCCCCTCTGGGAGTTCCGGCACCCGGCTCCCGAACAACTCCTCCAGTTCCCTGGCCGTGCCCTCGATGAAGCGAGGCTCGCGGCTCGCCAGGATCTCCAAGATCGTCCGCATGCACCCCCCCGGGGGCCGTCCGACACTCCTCCGTCTGCGCCAACGAAAAAGCAGGGCAAGGCTGCCCTGCTCTCTTCGTACCGGTTGGCGCGGCGGGTTAGGAGTCCACCAGGACCTTCAGTTCCTTGCCAGGCTTGAAGTACGGGACGCGCTTGGCCGGAACGTCCACCGGTTTGCCGGTCTGCGGATTCCGCCCCTGTCGGGCCCGCCGCCTGCGCACCCGGAAGCTGCCGAATCCTCGCAGCTCAACCTTGGCGTCGGTCTTGGCAGCCAGGGCCTGCGAGATGCTGTCGAATATCGTATCGATGACGACTTCCGTGTCCTTCTTGGTCAGGTTGACGTGCGTGGCGACCTTCTCCACCAGATCGGCCTTGGTCATGAAATCCACCTCCTTTGGCGATGGACCGCCGGAGCGGCCCGGCTATTCCTCCTCGGCCCCGTCCCGGCGTCGCCGCTTCCGCCCGTGTCCACCCTCGTCCTCCGGCGGGGCCATGTCCCGCTGCCCCTCCAGGTAGGCCCGGAGGCTGAGGCCGATCTTCCGCTCCTCGGGATCCAGCTTGATGACCCGGAGTGTTACCTCCTGCCCGACCTGGACCACATCTTCAGGCTTGTTCACTCGCTCGTGGGACAGCTCCGACACGTGCAGGAGCCCTTCCACCCCGTCCTCCAGCTCCACGAAGGCACCGAAGTCGGTGGTCCGGATCACCTTGCCCTGCACATCCATCCCGACCCGATACCTCTCGGGAACCGTGGACTGCCAGGGGTCCTGCTGGATCTGTTTCAGCCCCAGCGAGATGCGGTGGTTGGCCTTGTCCACGTGCAGGACGATGGCCTCCACCTTCTCCCCCTTTTTCAGCACCTCGGACGGGTGCCGGACGCGCTTGGTCCACGACATGTCCGAGATGTGAATGAGCCCGTCGATCCCTTCCTCCAGCTCAACGAAGGCGCCGAAGTCGGCCAGGTTCCGGACCTTGCCTTCAACCCGGGTCCCCACGGGATAGCGCTCTTCGATGAAGTTCCAGGGATTGGGCTCGGCCTGGCGCATCCCGAGGGAGATGCGCTTGTTGCCCCGGTCCACGTCCAGGACCACGACCTCGACCACGTCGCCGATGGCCACCACCTTCGAGGGATGCTTGACCCGTTGCGTCCAGGACATCTCGGAGATGTGAACCAGCCCCTCGACACCCTCTTCCAGCTCCACGAAGGCCCCGTAGTCGGTGAGGCTCACAACCTTCCCCTTGAGCTTGGAGCCCACCGGATACCGCTCCTCCACCGCCTCCCAAGGGTCGGGCAGCCGCTGCTTGTACCCGAGCGAGACCCGCTCGTTGGTCCGGTCGAACTTCAGGACCACGACCTCGATCTCGTCCCCCACCTGGAACAACTCGGACGGATGGCCCACACGCCCCCAGGACATGTCGGTGATGTGGAGCAGTCCATCCAGGCCGCCCAGATCCACGAAGGCCCCGTACTCGGTGATGTTCTTGATCTTCCCCTTGATGCGCTTGCCTTCCTCCAGATTGGCAAGCGTCTGCTCCTTGAGATGCTTCCGCTCTTCCTCCAGGAGCTCGCGGCGGGAGAGGACGATGTTCCCCCGCTTCTGATTCAGCTTGATGATCTTCATGGGGAAGGCCTTGCCGATGAGCTTGTCCAGGTCGCGCACCGGTCGCAGATCCACCTGGGAGCCCGGAAGGAACGCCCGGACGCCGATGTCCACGATCAGCCCGCCCTTGGTCCGGCCCAGGATCGTCCCCGTGACCCCGCCCCCCCGCTCGTAGATCTTGGACAGCTCATCCCAGATCTTGATCTTCTCCGCTTTCTCGCGCGACAGGACGATGAGGCCGTCGCTGTCCTCCTTCTGCTCCAGGTACACGTCCACGGTATCGCCGATCTTGGCCGTGTTCTCGCCGGAGGGCGACCGGAATTCCCGCAGGGGGATCAGCCCCTCGGACTTGTAGCCGATGTCCACCAGGACCGCATCGTCCCGGATCTCCAGGATGGTCCCCTTGACGATGTCCCCCTCGACGATGTCGCGGAAGCTTTGCTCGTAGATCTCCTGCATCTCCGCCGAGGGGCCCGATCGCTCCGCCTCCTCGGGATCCGTGGAAAATGGGGCTTCAGAACCGATGACCTGTGATGTCATGCGAACCTACTCCTCGCTGCGCGCGGCCGTGAATTAGAACGGCCAACCCGCCCCCGCCATGCGGGGTGCGGCGACTGGCCTTTTCGAGGCGGCCATGCCGCCTCACTTGCAATCGATGATCGGCGGCCTCCCCGACTCTCGGAGCGCCGCAATGGCATCCATGATCTGCCCGCCGAAAGACTCCACCGCGTTCCGTCCGTCCTCCACGTCCCCCGCGAACCGCAGCGGAGGACCAAACCGGACGGCCAGCGGCACCCGTCGGATCCGCTGGCGTGTTCTGGGCAAGGCCTGATCGGTTCCCCAGTGGAACACCGGCACCACCGGCGCCCCGGCGCGCGCTGCGACCGCCGCGATGCCAGGCTTCGCGGGGCCCAGCGTGCGCCCATCCCCTCGCGTCCCCTCCGGGAAGATCAGGAGGACCTCCCCGTTCTTGAGCAGGGACAGGGCATGCTTCAGCGTCGATGGATCGAGGCGCCCACGCGCCACCGGGTAGGCCTGCAGGCCCCGGAGGAACCATGCGGCGAGCCGATTCCGGAATAGTTCTTTCTTGGCCATGAAGTGGACCCGGCGACGGATCGAGACGCCGACCAGCACCGGATCCAGATAGCTCACGTGATTTGGGGCCAGGATCACGGGCCCTGTGCCGGGCACGCGTTCCGCCCCTTCAACCTGAAGCGCGAAGAAGTGGCGGGCAATCCAGCGGCACAGACACCATCCGATTGTGTAGATCATCCCCGCAGCCTTCTCCGCCCCGGGCCGCCAGGGAGAGCGGATGATACACGGCCACATCGGGAGAGGCAAGAAAAAAATCCGCATCTCCCCAAAAATTCAGGGGTTATCCGGTTCAGCAAACTTTCGGACTTCGGCCAGCATCACGCCGAGCACCGCATCCGCATCCATGGCGGTGGAGTCGATCCGGATGGCGTCCGGCGCGGCCCGAAGCGGGGAGTGCTCGCGGCCTCGATCCCGGTCGTCGCGTCGCGCAACCTCCGCCCGCACCGTGGAGAGCTCAGCCGGCGTCCCCGCCTGTCGCAGGTCGCCGAGCCGCCGGGAGGCCCGGACCGAGAGGTCGGCGTCCAGATAGAATTTCAGGTCGGCGTCGGGGAAGACCACGGTCCCGATATCCCGGCCGTCCATGACGACGCCACCCTCTTTCGCCATGGCACGCTGCAGGGCCACCAGGCGTTCGCGCACCTCCGAACAGGTGGAGACCAGGGAGGAGGCCTCGTCGATCGTGGGCGTCCGGAGGGCCGCCGTGACATCCGTGCCATCCACGAGCACGCGGGGGCCCGACGGTCCCGCCGCGACTCGAATGTCCGTCTGGGCGGCGAGCCGGGCCAGGCCCGGCTGATCCCCAAGATCCACACCCGCCCGGACGGCCTGCCAGCCCATGGCCCGGTACATCGCCCCGCTGTCGATATAGATGTATCCGAGGGCGTCCGCCAGCCGGCGTGCCGCCGTGCTCTTGCCCGCGCCCACGGGACCATCGATGGCGATCACCAGCCGCCGCTTCCCCGCATCCATGGCTCGAAGAACAACCACTGATGTTTCTCCGCAGATTCTTTCGAATGGGTCCCTGCCACCAATCTGCGGAATCTGCGGACCCCTCAATCTGCGATCTCCCGGATGCCGCAGCCGGGGGCCGCAGCCTTCAGAAGGCGGGCGAAGCCGGGGAAGGACGTCTCCACGCATCCGACATCCTCCACCCGGGTCTCCCCGGCGGCGAAGAGGCCGGCGATGGCCAGGCTCATGGCCATGCGGTGGTCGCCGCGGCTGCTCACCACGGCCCCTCGCAGGCGATGGCCGCCCGCGATCCGCAGGCTGTCCCCCTCCGTGGTGATGGCCGCCCCCAGCCTGCCCAGCTCTGACGCCAGGGCCGCAAGCCGGTCGACCTCCTTCACGCGCAGCTCGCCCGCCCCCGAGATCACCGTCTCTCCATCGGCCAGCGCCGCGGCCACCGCCAGGACCGGAACCTCGTCGATGAGGCGCGGGATGTCCTCCCCCTCGATCCTCGTCCCGCGAAGTCGCACCCCCCGGACCCGCAGGTCCGCCACCGGCTCCCCCCCTTGGATGTGCGCGTGCTCCTGCACCACCGTCCCCCCCATCCGCGCCAGGACATCCAGGAGCCCCGTGCGCGTCGCGTTCACGCCCACCCCCTGGATGCACATCTCCGCCCCGGCCCAGGCCGCCGCCGCAACCAGGAAGAAGGCGGCCGAGGAGACATCCCCCGGCACCGTGATGCGGGTCGCCCGGAGCCGCGCCCCGCCCCGCACGGCCACCGCGGCTCCCCGACGCTCGAGGGGCACGCCGAAGGCCGCGAGCATTCGCTCGGTGTGATCGCGCGAGAGCGCCGGCTCCGTCACGGACGTCTCGCCCCTCGCCTGGAGACCTGCCAAGAGAATGGCCGACTTCACCTGTGCCGAGGCCACCGGAGAATGCCAGTCGATCCCGCGAAGGCCGCCACCCCGGATGGCGAGCGGGGGATACTCCCCGCCGCCCCGTCCCAGGAGCGTGGCCCCCATGGCGCCAAGGGGTTCCACGATCCGACGCATGGGGCGGCTCCGGAGCGAGGGGTCCCCCGTGAGGACGCTGAAGAAGGGTCGCCCGGCGAGCAGACCCGCCAGCAGCCGGAGGCTCGTGCCGGAGTTCCCCGCGTCCAGGACACCGGGGGGCTCGCGGAGCGCCTCGGGTCCCGCTCCGTGGATCTGCAGGCCTCCCCCGGCCGTCTCCCCGATCGTCGTCCCGAGGGCGCGCAGAGCGTGGAGCGTGGCAAGGCAGTCCTCCCCTCGCAGGAATCCGCAAACCTCCGTCACGCCGTGGGCCAGGGCCCCCAGGAGGAGGCTGCGATGCGAGATCGACTTGTCGCCCGGGACCCGGAGCGTCCCCTCGATCCGGTCGGGCGCGTTGAGCAGCCAGGATCGCATCGCCGCGGCGCCTCCCTCCGGCCCCCCTCAGCACCCCACGCGCGCGGTCTCGCGCACGGCGAGTCGCGCGCAGACCTCCTCCGCCAGCGGCTCCACCCAGTCCCGGCCGGTGACCGTGACCCATTCCGCCGCGGGCTCCCGGCGGAACCAGGTGAGCTGTCGCTTGGCGTAGTTTCGCGTCGCCCGCTGCATGTCGGCCAGCGCCTCGCGCTCGGAGCATCGGCCCCGGAGGCAGGCCAGGGCCTGCCGGTAGCCCAGGGATTGGAGCGCCCGCGCGGCAGGATCGCAGCCCTCCTGAAGGAGCCGCCGGACCTCCTCCACCAGTCCCCCCTCCCACATGCGTCGGGATCGCTCGTCGATGAGCCGGTACAGCTCGGCCCGGTCGCGGGTGAGGACGAGAAACAGGCAGACGCCCGTCCGGGGCGGATCCCAGAGAGCCGGCCGGATCTCCGATGGAGGCCGCCCGGTGATCTCCCAGAGTTCCAGAGCCCGGATGATCCGGAACCGATCGGCCGCCTGCACCCGGTCCGCCGTGACCGGATCGAGCCGGCGCAGGCGCTCGTGCAGGGCGGGCAGACCGGATACCTCGGCCTCGGACGCCAGGCGGGTCCGGATGGCCGGATCGGCGCCCGGCCCGGCCAGGCCCCCTTTCAGGAAGGCCCGCAGGTATAGACCCGTTCCCCCCACCATGACGGGCAGGCGGCCGCGCCCCCGGATCTCCTCCACCAGCCCGCGGGCGCGGCGTGCGAACTCGGAAGCGGAGAAAGTCTCGGCCGGATCGCAAATATCCAGGAGGTGATGGGGGACGGCCTGACGCTCCTCCCGGGAGGGCTTGCCCGTCCCCACATCCATCTTCCGGTACACCTGCATGCAGTCGGCCGCAATGATCTCGCCGCCTGCACGAGCCGCCAGGCACATCCCCAGGGCAGACTTTCCGACGCCCGTGGGACCTGCGATGATCAGGATCGGCCCGGTCATGGTGGTGGGGAGCTCCCGGGGGATGCCTCAGGGGAGAGGGGTGGTCTGCTGGATCTGGAAATGCAGGTCGTAGCGGTACCGGAGGAGGTCCACGGGGATCATCCAACTGACCCGGACCGCCAGCATGGGCCCCTCCCGGGAGAACTGGATATCCTCCTCGGTGAGGGGCAGACCCAGTTCGCCTCCCTGCTGGAGGATGCTTTGTCGGGCCCTCGCCTCATCGCCCCGCGCAGCGGTTACGAGGGCTTCCTTGACCGGATCTTGCAAGCTGAGGTAGTCCCAGTAGGGGGGGATGAGCTTGCTGGCGACGTACCACCCTGCCGCCACCACCGCGACAAACACCAGGACCCTGAGGCGAATTCCCCCTGGTGGCTGCCTCGGGAAGCGCCCCGCGCCCGACCATCCGGCAGATCTGCTGCTCGCGTCGCTCAGTCTCATGCTTCCCGGTCAGCGTCGGCCCTTCAGCCAGCTCATCATCCCGCGCAACTCTTTCCCCACGGTCTCGATGGGGTGCTCGGCCTCCTTGCCGCGCATGGCGAGGAACCCGGGGCGGCCCGCCTGATTCTCCAGGATCCACTCCCGGGCGAATTGTCCGTTCTGGATCTCGCCCAGGATCTTCTTCATCTCGGCCTTCACGGCCTCGCTGATGATCCGAGGTCCCCGGCTGTAATCCCCGTATTCGGCGGTATCGCTCACCGAATACCGCATGTACGCCAGACCGCCCTGGTACATCAGGTCCACGATCAGCTTCATCTCGTGCATGCACTCGAAGTACGCGGACTCGGGCTGGTAGCCCGCCTCCACCAGCGTCTCGAAGCCCGCCTTGATCAGGGCCGAGACCCCTCCGCAGAGCACCGTCTGCTCGCCGAACAGGTCGGTCTCGGTCTCCTCCTTGAACGTGGTCTCCAGGACACCCGCGCGGGTGCAGCCGACCCCCTTGGCGTACGCCAGGGCGTTCTCCTTGGCTTTCCCCGACGCGTTCTGATGTACCGCCACCAGGGCGGGCACCCCCGACCCCTCGGTGAAGACCTGGCGCATCATGTGGCCCGGGGCCTTGGGGGCGATCATGGAGACATCCACGTCCGGCGGGGCCACGATCTGGTTGAAGTGGATGTTGAAGCCGTGGGCGAACATCAGGGTCTTGCCCGGCGTGAGGGCCTTTCGGATGGATTCCTCGTACACGTGCTTGTGGGTCTGGTCGGGCAGCAGGATCATGATCACCTGCGAGGCCTCGGCCGTCTCCTGGACCGTCCCCACCTTCAGGCCGTCCCCCTTGGCCTTGTCCCAGGACTTGCTGCCCTTGTACAGTCCCACCATGACTTCCAGCCCGCTGTCCCGGTGGTTCAGGGCGTGCGCATGCCCCTGGCTTCCGTAGCCGATGACGCCGATGGTCTTGCCCTTCAACAGCCCGAGGTCCGCATCCTTGTCGTAGTAGAGTTTGGCCATGGCTCTCCTCGTCTCAGTCCGCCACCGCCGACTTCCGGCTCGCCACGCGCAGCCGGCCCTCTTCCCGTCTGGAGATGGTCTTGCTCGCGCGCGCGATGGCCAGCGTCCCGCTCCGCACGACCTCCTGGATCCCGAAGGGCTGCAGCAGCTCCAGGATGGCCGCGATCTTCCCCTCTTCCCCCGTGACCTCCACTGTGTAGCTGAGGGGGGTGACGTCCACGATCCGGCCGCGGAAGATCTCGGCGATGCGCAGGATCTCGGCCCGGTTCACCGGCTCGGCGTTCACCCGGACGAAGATCATCTCGCGGCCGACATGCGCCTCATCCGTCAGGTCCATGACCTTGATCACGTCGATGAGGCGGTGGAGCTGCTTGACCGCCTGCTCGATCACCCACTCGTCCCCGTGAACCGACATGGTCATTCGGGATACGGTGGGATCCAGCGTCTCCGCCACCGAGAGGCTGTCGATGTTGTAGCCCTTGGCCGCGAACAGGGCCGCGATCTTGGCCAGGACCCCCTGGTGGTTCTCCACCAGGATGGAGAGGGTGTGCTTCCGGTAGTTCTTCGGGTCAGTCATCGGCTCCCCCGCCTCACCGCCAGCCCTGGAACAGTTTTTCGGGGATCGGCTCTCCCGCGTCGATGATGTCCTTGATGGCAGCCCCGGCCGGGATCATGGGGAAGACGTTCTCGTACCGATCGCAGACGATGTCCACCAGGACCGGTCCGGGGGTGCCGATGGCCTTCTCGACGGCGGGCCGCACCTCTCCCGGCTGCTGCGCGCGCAGCCCCACGGCGCCACACGCCTCCGCCAGCTTCACGAAGTCCGGTTGGACCTCCAGATCCACCTCGGAGTAGCGCTTCCCGTAGAACAGCTCCTGCCACTGGCGCACCATGCCCAGGTACTTGTTATTGATGATGAATATCTTCACCGGAAGGTTGTACTGGACACAGGTGATGAGGTCCTGCATGGTCATCTGGAAGCTGCCGTCGCCGTCGATATCGATCACCAGCTTCTCCGGGAAGGCTGCCTGGGCCCCCAGGGCCGCCGGGAATCCGAACCCCATGGTCCCCAGCCCGCCGGAGGTGATCCACCGCCGCGGGTGGTGGGACCGGTAGTACTGGGCGGCCCACATCTGGTGCTGCCCCACCCCGGTGGCGATGATGGGGTCGTGCTCCTCGCTGGCCTTGTAGATCTCGTCGATGGCGTACTGCGGCTTGATGGCAGCCACTGGGTGCTGGTAATACTTCAAAGGGTGGGACCCCTGCCACTCGGCGATCTGCCCGTACCACTCCTCCAGTTCCTTCCGCCAGTCCCGCTCGATCTTGGCGACCTCGGCGTTGAGCTGCGTCAGCACCCGCTTCACGTCCCCCACGATGGGCACGTCCACGTGGACGTTCTTGCGGATGGACGTCGGGTCCACATCCACGTGGATGATCTTGCAGTTCTTGGCGAATTCCGACAGCTTGCCGGTCACGCGGTCATCGAAGCGGGCGCCAATGGCGATCATGAGGTCCGTGTGAACCATGGCCATGTTCGCCGCGTAGGTCCCGTGCATCCCCAGCATCCCCAGCCAGAGCGGGTGGGCGGTGTCCAGGGCTCCCAGCCCCATGAGGGTGAGGGTCGTGGGAATCTGGGTGAGATTGACCAGTTCCGTCAGTTCGGCCGACGCGTCGGCGTGGATGATGCCACCGCCCCCGTAGATCACCGGCCGCTTGGCCGAGGCGATCAGCTCCGCCGCCCGCTTGATCTGACCCGGGTGGCCGTTCACCGAGGGGTTATATCCCCGGATGTACACCTCGTGCGGGTAGCCTTTGAACTCGGCGCGCCCCATGATGATGTCCTTGGGAAGGTCCACCAGGACCGGGCCGGGCCGGCCGCTCCGGGCGATGTAGTATGCTTCCTTGACGATCCGGGGGATCTCCTCAGTCTTCGCGGCCAGGAAGTTGTGCTTGGTGCAGGACCGGGTGGTCCCGACCACGTCGGCCTCCTGGAAGGCGTCGCAGCCCATGACCGCGGTGGGCACCTGGCCGGTAAAGACCACGATGCCCATGGAGTCCATGAGGGCGTCGGTGAGGCCGGTGATGGTATTCGTGGCCCCCGGCCCCGAGGTCACGAAGGCGGTGCCCGTCCGACCGCTGGCCTTGTAATACCCCTCGACGGCGTGGATGGCGACCTGCTCGTGTCGGCAGAGGATATGGCGTATCGGGTAGTCCAGCATCACGTCATACGCGTGCAGGACCACGCCGCCTGGATGCCCGAAGATGGTTTGCACCCCCTCCGCTTGGAGGCACTTGAAGAAGATCTCAGAACCGGTGAGTCGCATGCTCGCTCCCCCCTCCTGGGTCCGCACGAGGATCGCTCCTGCGGACTGCGCTTGACCCCCCCGCCCGGCCGTCCAACCGGTAGGACCTAGGGGCGGGCTCACGAATCCATACAGATAGCATCCTCGCGAGATTTGAGTCAACCGAAAATTCCAAAAATCCCCGATGAGGCCGCCCGCCCGCCTCGTCCTCGACGCAAGAGCCCCAGTCCCCAGCCCAGCTCTTCGCAACCCAGCGCCGCGGCCGACGCCGCGAAGATCGCCGCCGCCATGAGCAGTTCCCCGCACAGCAGGGCCGTTCCCTGGATCCCGCGCGCACCCAGCACATCCCACCATCGCTGCGCCAGGATCCCCCAGGCGGCCATGGGCACACAGGCCAGGGCCACCCGCGTCGCCGCCCGGAGGACACCCCGCCCCCCCAGCAGGCCGATCCGGCGCCGCAGGCAGGCGAACAGCAGCAGGAAATTGCAGCCGGATGCGACGGCGGTGGCCAGGGCCAGACCCGTGACCCCCACGGGGCCCATCAAGAGGACGCTGGCGAGGATGTTCACGGCGACCGCCACCATCCCGGTCAGGACCGGCGTTCGGGTGTCGTGCAGGGCGTAGAACGCCGGGGTCAGGATGCGATTCCCCACGTAGAACGTCAGCCCGACCGCGTAGCCTGCCAGGATCTCCGCGGTGAGCACGGTCACCGGCCGGGTGAAGGCCCCGCGCTCGAACAGGACGTGCAGGATCGGCAGCCGGAAGACGATCAGTCCCACGATGGCGGGGAGCGTCATGAAAAAGGCCAGGCGCAGGCTACTCTGGAGGGCCGCCTTCATCTCGTCCACCCTTTCCCGCGCGATGGAGGCGGCCATCACCGGCAGCGCCCCGGTGGCGATGGCCACCCCGACCACGCCAATGGGAAACTGCACGAGCCGGAAGGCATAGGTCAGGGCCGCCACGCTGCCTTGGGGGAGCAGGGACGCCAGCAGCGTGCCGACGAAGACATTCACCTGCGTGACCGCCAGTCCCGCCACGCCGGGGGCCATCAGGCGGGCGATCTCCCGCAGGCCGGGATCCCGGGGCGCCAGGCGCAGCCTGAGCCGCCAGCCTCGAGCCCAGGCAGCCGGCACCTGGACCAGGAGCTGGCCGGCCCCACCCACCAGAACCGCAATGGCCAGGGGAAGGACGGGGTTGCTTGCGTGAGGTGCGATGAGCACGGCGGCCCCGATCATGGTCAGGTTCAGGATGGTTGGCGAGAGGGCCGGCGTCAGGAAGTGGCCCAGCGAGTTCAGGATCGCCATGAAGAGTGCGGCCAGGCCTACCAGGAAGATGTACGGGAACATGACCCGCAGAAGCTGAACGGTGAGGGACGCCTTCCCCGGGATGTCGGCGAAGCCCGGGGCCAGCAGCTGAACGATCCCCGGCGCCAGGATCACGCCGAGGAGCGTCACGCCTGCCAGCACCACCACCAGCGTGCCCAGCACCGCCGCTGCCAGGTCCCACGCGGCTTGACGCCCCTCCCGGGTCGCGGTTCGGGTGAAGGTGGGGATGAAGGCGGCCGACAGGGCCCCTTCCCCCAGGAGTTCGCGGAGGGTGCTGGGGATCCGGAAGGCCGCGAAGAAGGCGTCGGCCAGCATGCCCGCCCCGAACAGCCAGGCGATGGCCATGTCCCGGACGAAGCCGAGCGCGCGACTCACGAGCGTGGCCAGGCTCACGATGCCGGCGGCCGAGGCGATCTGCCTGACCTGCCTGGCGTGCGTCGTCATGGAAGCCACGGCGGCGCAGGGCCGGGATTCATCGCGCGCATTCCCGAGAAATCCCTTGACATCCTCCGCCCGCTCCTCTACAAGAATAGCGTCCTGCGGCCGGCAGCGTCGTCTGTCCGGCCCCTTTCTTTTCGCCGAAAGGAGTGGGGTGTATGCCCATCATCGAGTCTTCGGAGAAGGATCTGCGGCGAACCGCCCGCCGGGCGGCGCGCAACCGCGCCGCCAAAGGCAAGCTCCGGTCGAATCTCAAGCGCGTGCGGGTTGCCCTGGCCGAGAAACAGGCGGAGGGGGCCGCGCAGGTCATGCGCGAGGCGACCGCCGTCCTGGATCGTGCCGTGACCAAGCGCATCCTGCACAAGAACGCCGCCGCCCGGCACAAGTCCCGCCTGATGCGGCAACTGAACAAACTGGCCAGCCCCGCCTCCGCCTGACGACCCTCCCTCAACGTTCCGCGCGGAACGTTGAACGCTCAACGGTCACAGGTCGTCCATGAGCCTGGCGACGACCCGGATCGCCAGATCCTGCGCCGCCCGCTGCGTGGCCTCCTCCTCGCCCGCCCGGGTGGCCGCGACACCCGTGGCGGCGGTGTAGTACGCCTCTCCCGTGACCTCCTCCTTCAGCCAGGAGGCGCCTCCCCGGCGATCGGTGAGCGTGAGCAGCAGGGTCAGCCGGACACGGAACCGACGGCCGATGTCCGCCTGCTCGAAGGTGATGGGCTCGTTCTGGTACGTCGTCAGCGTCCCCCCCAGGACCGCATCGGCCGCCGCCTCGGGCGTGACACTCACCCGGCCGTCGAACTGGAGTCGCCGCAGGATGGCCGCCCCGACCATCCCCTGGACGCCGGGCTTGAAGGTCCCGTTGGTCAGGGCGGCGAGGTGCAGGCGCTGGATCCCGTGCGGGAGGCCTCCCTCCCCCAGGGGTCGGTAGCCGCACCCCGAGACGGCGACCGCACACACGCAGGGGAGCACGATGAGGCAGATGAGGGAAATGATGCGGCGGGAACGGCGCATGCGGGACGACCGCCTCGAGGTCACGGCCCGGATCACTCAGGAGGCCACGACGACGTTCACGAGCTTGTCCGGGACCACCACCACCTTGCGTATGGTCTTTCCCTGCGTCCACTGCCGGGTGTGGGAGTCCTCCAGGGCCAGGACCCTCAGGCGATCCTCCTCTGTCCCCCGCGGCACGTGCAGCCGGGTCCGGACCTTCCCGTTCACCTGGACGACCACCTCGACCGCGTCTTCCTGTGCGACGGCCTGGTCCGAGGTGGGCCAGGCCTCCCGGAAGATGCTCTCCCGCTGACCCAGCATCTCCCACAGCTCCTCCGCCAGGTGGGGCGCGAAGGGAGCCAGCATCATGACGAGGGCCCGCACCCCCTCCGCGAATGCGAGCAGCCGGTCGCTGACGGATGAGCAGTCGCCTGGCCCGGCACCCGTCCGGGCCTGCAGCCCCTCCTGGAAGCGTCCCAGGGCGGTCGTGAGCTCCATCAGGGCCGCCAGGGCCGTGTTGAAATGGAAGGCGTCCTCCAAATCGTGGGTGACCTTGGCGATCGTCTGGTGCGTGACCCGCCGCAGGCTCCGGACGGCCTCGGGCTGGCCGTCGCTCGAACCCGCGTCGCCGAGGGAGGCGGAGATCAGGGCGCGGTTGTCCTCCACCAGCCGGAACACCCGGGTGAGGAAGCGGAGCGAGCCCTGCACCCCCTCGTCCGACCACTCCAGGTCCTTCTCGGGCGGTGACGCGAAGAGGGAGAAGAGGCGGATGGTGTCCGCCCCGAAGCGATCCAGCAGGTCGTCCGGGTCCACCACGTTCCGCTTGGACTTGGACATCTTCTCGGTCCGGCCCACCTCCACCGGCCGCTCACACTCGGTGCATCGGCCCTGCTTGTCCACCTCGGCGGGAAGGCGATAGCCGTGCTCGGGACAGCGGTAGCTCTCCTTGCAGACCATTCCCTGCGTCAGGAGGTTGGTGAACGGCTCCCCCACCCGGGTGAGGCCCAGGTCGCGGCAGACCTTGGTGAAGAAGCGGGCGTACAGCAGGTGGAGCACGGCGTGCTCGATCCCCCCGATGTACTGGTCCACCGCCATCCAGTAGGCGGCCCGGGAGGGGTCGATGGGGCGTCGAGTCTCCCGGGGGCTGGTGAAGCGCAGGAAGTACCAGGAGGAGTCCACGAAGGTGTCCATGGTGTCGGTCTCGCGCCGCGCCGGCTTGCCGCAGGCGGGACAGGTCGTCCGCACGAAGCTCTCCAGCCGCAGGAGCGGCGAGCCCCCGGTCATGGTGATCTCCACGTCCTGGGGCAGGACCACGGGGAGCGCTTGCTCCGGCACCGGCACGATACCGCATCCGTCGCAGTAGACCACGGGGATGGGGGTCCCCCAGTACCGCTGGCGCGAGATCAGCCAGTCGCGGATCCGATAGTTCACCGCGCTCTTGCCGATCCCGTGTTCTTCCAGGAACCGGCAGATGGCGAGCTTCCCCGCATCGCTCCGGAGTCCGGTGAAGGAGCCGGACCGGACCATGCTGCCCTCGCCCTCGTAGGCCCGGTCTCCTCCCGCCTCCGGCAGAGCCTCGCCCGGCGGCTGGACCACCACCCGGATGGGCAGGCCATACGTTGTGGCGAAGTCGAAGTCCCGCTGATCGTGCGCCGGAACCGCCATGATGGCCCCGGTCCCGTATTCCATCAGCACGAAGTTCGCCACCCAGATCGGGATGCGCTCTCCCGTGAGGGGATTGATCGCGTGGGCGCCCGTGAAGACCCCTTCCTTTTCCGCCGTGGCGTCCGTCCGCACCGCCCGATCGGCCCGACGCATCCGCTCGGCGAAGGCCGCCACGGCCCCCACCTGGGAGGTGCCGGCCGAGAGGGAGAGCGCCAGGGGATGCTCCGGGGCCAGGACCATGAAGGTCGCTCCGAACATGGTGTCGGGTCGCGTGGTGAAGATGCGGATGGCCCCGCCCCGCTCCAGGGCGAAATCCGCCTCGGCCCCCACGCTCTTGCCGATCCAGTTCCGCTGCATCGTCCGGACGCGCTCGGGCCAGCCCGGCAGGGTGTCGAGGTCCGCCAGCAACTCCTCCACGTAGGCGGTGATCTTCAGGAACCACTGCTCCAGCTCCTTCTGCACGACGGCCGTGTCGGTGTGGCGCCAGCAGACCCCCCCCTCGGCCTGCTCGTTGCTCAGCACGGACTGGCAGCGCTCGCACCAGTTCACCGGCGCCAGGCGTCGGTAGGCCAGGCCCCGCTCCAGCAGCTTCAGGAAGAACCACTGGTTCCAGCGGTAGTAGGACGGGTCGCAGCAGGTGACCTCGCGCCCCCAGTCATAGGAGAAGCCCATACGCTGGAGCTGGGATTTCATGTAGGCGATGTTGTCCAGGGTCCACTTGGCGGGATGGACCCCGTGCTCGAAGGCCGCGTTCTCGGCCGGGAAGCCGAAGGCGTCCCATCCCATGGGATGCAGCACGTTGTACCCTCGCATCCCGAGGTAGCGAGCCACCACGTCGCCGATCGAGTAGTTGCGCACGTGCCCCATGTGGATCTTGCCCGAGGGGTACGGGTACATCTCCAGGCAGTAGTACTTCGGCCGCCTCGAGTCCTCGGTGACGGTGAAGGCGCCTCGCGCCTCCCACACCCCCTGCCACTTCGTCTCGATGCGCTTGAAGTCATACCCGCGCGCCATCCGAATCCTCCCGTCAGAGATTTGCCTTATCTAGCACGAGTAATCCGCCTTGGCAAGGGCGGCGGGCCCTGCCGTCCGCCACGGCGAGCAGGGCCTCAGCCGCCGGCCGACGCTCCCAGCGTCCGGATGCGCGCCTCCAGCTCCTCTTGGGGGCCGCTCGCGCGCACGACTTGTCCCCCCTGCTCCCTCGTGAGGTCCCCGGAGAAATCACGGCTGCCTTTCGCGTCCTGCATGAGGAGGATGACCGCGTTGCCCTCCTCCCGCGGGTCGCCCGCCGCGGAGCCCGCCATGCCCGCCAGCACGCGCCGCCAGTGGGCCCGCCGCCCCGTCTCCAAGGCGTAGAGCTCCGCCAGGCTCTGGTCCATCTGTTGCCGCAGGAACCGGGCTCGCAGCAGAGCCCCGACCCGCTCCAGCACCTCGGCGGACTGGATCGGCTTGGCCAGGTAATCATCGGCGGCCAGGAGCTGGGCTCGCTCGCGGCTGCCGAGCTCGCTCACGGCCGACACGATGATCACCGGGATCCTCGCCGTTCGAGGCTCGGCCCGCAGCCGCCCACACACCTCGAACCCGGTCATCCCCGGCATCATGAGGTCCAGCAAGACCAGGTCGGGAGGGGCCTCCTTCACGGCGGACAGCGCCGGGATGGGTCCGCTGGCCGTGCGGACCCGGTAGCCGGCCGGGGTGAGCAGGGCCTCCAGCAGATCCAGGTTGGCGGGTTCGTCATCCACGACCAGGATTGATGCCATGCGATCCCCCTTCCGCACAAAGCGGTCCGGAGGTAAGGCTACAGATCCGCCCGGACCACTTAGTTCGCGGGGAAGGCCCTCGCGCTTGCACCGGGACAGGCAACCGTTCGGCCCTCCCCACGGACCCTACCGAGAGGGGTGGGCCGCCACCCCTCCTCGGACTCTTCCCCGGACTGTGCGGTCGGGTGGCGAACTGTCGCCTCGGTAGTGACCGCACAGTGACCGGCGTCGTATTCTACCCCGCGGCGCGGGGCTGACAAGCCAAATCTCGGAGGTGTGCGCGGCCGCGTGACGACGGCCTCAGTAATGGACTTCCACCAGACACAATGCCTGCGGGGCGGCCGTCTTGCCGGCGCGCCGTCGATCGCGAGAATCCAGTATTGCCCCGACCTCCTCCGGCCTGCGCTTCTCCCGGCCCACCTCAAGCAGGGTGCCGACCAGGATCCGGACCATGTACTGGAGGAAGGCATTCGCCGTGATCTCGAAATGCCAAAGGTCCCCCTCGGTTCGCCACGTCGCACCCAGGACTGTCCGCACCGGCGATCGCGCCGCGCAGGTCCCGGCGCGAAATGCCGAGAAGTCATGGGTCCCCACCACCAGCCGGGCCGCCTCCGCCATGGCCTGGATGTTCAGCGATCCGGGGACGTACAGGCTGTGACGGCCGAACCAGGCCGAGGGGTGGTCGCGACAGAGCAGCGTGTACCGGTACGTCTTGGAGCGAGCCGAGCGGCGCGCGTCGAACTCGGGCGCCGCCTCCTCGACCGAACACACCACGATGTCCCGGGGCAGGCTCGCGTTGAGCGCCCGCCGCAGGGTTGGTGGGGCCAGCCGCAGGTCGGCGCTGAAGCTCGCCACCTGCCCGAGCGCATGCACGCCGGCGTCGGTGCGCCCCGCCCCGGTCACCTGCACCGGCCGGCCGGCGATCCGGCCCAGCGCATCCTGGAGCAGCCCCTGGATCGTCGGCAGACCCGGCTGGACCTGCCAGCCGTGATAGGCCGTCCCCTCGTACTCCAGGATCAACCTGAACCGCCGCATGCCCACGCCCCAGCACTCCGCGAGTTGGCGATCGCGGCTTTCCCCATGGCACGTCTTTCCGGACACCAGTCACTGCCGTCCGGGTAGACTACACCATCTCACACCTCTCCGCCAATGCGGACCGAAGCCCCGGCGCCCTTCCGGGCAGGGCGGTCCCGCGGGGCCGCATTGACCGCCCCTTCGGCTCGTGGTAACGTGAAATCGTCCCGACAGTTGACCCGCAACCCTGGAGAGAAATTGCATTGGAGGTCGGGGCGTCCGTCGCCCGTCCGTATGCCCCACTTCAGCACGAAACGGCTCCCCGCGCAGCCCGACGACGTGGCGCCCGACGGCTCCCAGGTACGTCTCCTGCTTGAACTGGCAGGCGGGAGCATGGCCCATTTCGAGCTCGCGGCCGGCCACACCTCCCGTGCGGTCGCCCATCGCACGGTCG
>DATIFO010000197.1:0-7339 GCA_035455275.1 Methylomirabilis sp. (SeqCode)
CTCGCTCCGGTGCCCGCCGCGCTCCGAGTTCGGCTTGACCCGCCACTCTACGGGTGCTAGCGTCCCCGGTGCGGTGCTCTCTTCCCGGCTGCTCGGGGTGCTACCGCTCGAGCAGCCGTCCCCGTCGCCCGAATCGAGGTCCCGCGCGGCGGACCCCGTTTCCAACTTCCTATCCGGTTCAGGGGGGGCAAGCCATGGCGCGCTTGACGATCAATGGCAGAACGCTCGAGGTCAACGTCAACCCCAGTACGCCGCTGCTTTGGGCCATCCGCGAGCAGGTCGGCCTCACGGGCACCAAGTACGGCTGCGGGATCGCGCAGTGCGGTGCCTGCACGGTGCACCTCGACGGGGTCGCGGTCCGCTCCTGCGTCGTGCCCGTCGCCGCGGCCGAGGGCAAGCAGATTACCACCATCGAAGGCCTCGCGACCGGCGGCGTCCTGCACAAGGTGCAGAAGGCCTGGCTCGACCATGAAGTGCCGCAGTGCGGCTACTGCCAGTCGGGCATGATCATGGCGGTGGCGGCGCTCCTCCGGCAGAAACCCAATCCGACCGACGCCGATATCGACTCAGGGATCACCAACATCTGCCGCTGCGGCACGTTCCAGCAGGTACGTGAGGCCATTCACGCTGCGGCGAAGGCATAAGGGGGAGCCGCCATGATCACCAAGACCCCGAAGCTCGATCGACGCTCCTTCCTCATCAGCACGGCCGTGGTCGGCGGCGGGCTGGCGCTTGGCCTCAACATCCCGATCGGCGGCAGCATCGTGCGCGCGCAGGGCGGCACGCCCGAGATCAACGCCTGGGTGGTGATCCGCCCGGACGAGACGGTCGTGATCCGGGTCGCACGGTCCGAGATGGGACAGGGCACGCTCACCGGCCTCGCGCAGATGGTGGCCGAGGAGCTCGAGTGCGACTGGTCGAAAGTGACGACCGAGTATCCGACACCCGGCCAGAGCGTCGCGCGCAAGCGCGTCTGGGGCGATTTCTCCACGGGCGGCAGCCGCGGCATCCGCACGTCGCAGGAGTACGTCCGCAAGGGCGGCGCCGCCGCGCGGGAGATGCTGGTCCAGGCGGCCGCCAACGCCTGGGGCGTTCCCGCCTCCGAGTGCAGCGCCGCCAACAGCGTGATCACGCACAAGCCCTCCGGCCGCACGACCACCTACGGCAAGGTCGCGGAAGCGGCCGCGAAGCTGACCCCGCCGGCGGACGTGGCCCTCAAGGACCCGAAGGACTGGAAGCTCATCGGCAAGTCCGTGAAGCGCCTCGACACGATGGCCAAGCTGACCGGCGCGCAGGTCTACGCTGCGGACCTCACGATGCCCGGGATGCTCAACGCCGCGATCCGGGACTGCCCGGTGTTCGGCGGCAAGGTGAAGAGCTTCGAGGCCGACAAGGTGAAGGGCATGCCGGGTGTCCGGCACGTGGTGCCGGTCGGCGATTCCGCGGTCGCCGTCGTGGGCGACACGTGGTGGCAGGCCAAGACCGCGCTCGACGCCCTGCCTATCGTCTGGGACGAGGGCCCGAACGCCCAAGTCTCGAGCGCCACGATCGCCGAGATGCTCAAGGCCGGCCTCGATGCCGACCAGGCCTTCGTCCGCAACCAGAACGGCGACGCGAAGGCCGCCATCGCGGCCGCGGCGAAGAAGGTCGAGGGGGTGTACGCGTATCCGTTTCTGAACCACGCGACGATGGAGCCAATGAACGCGACGGCGCGCTACACGCCCGATCGCTGCGAGGTCTGGGTCCCGACGCAAAACGGCGAGGCGGCGTTCGCGGCAACGCTGGCGGCTTCCGGTCTGTCCGCGGAGAAGTGCGAAGTCTACAAGATCAACCTCGGCGGCGGGTTCGGGCGGCGAGGCGCCTTCCACGACTACGTGACCCAGGCGGTCTTGATCGCCAAGCAGATTCCGGGTACGCCCGTGAAGCTTCTGTGGTCGCGCGAGGAGGACATGACGCACGGCCGCTATCACCCGATCATGCAGGCGAAGCTCACCGGGGCGCTGGACGCGGCCGGGAACCTGACCGCATTGCACTGCCGACTGTCGGGCCAGTCGATCCTCGCCGCGGTGTTCCCGCAGAACCTGCAGGACGGCCGGGACAATCTCAGCTTCCAGGGGCTCGACCCCAGCGGGGACTTCGCCTTCGGGTACACCATTCCGAACCTCCTGATCGACCATGCTATGCGCAATACGCATGTGCCGCCGGGGTTCTGGCGCGGCGTGAACATCAACCAGAACGCGATCTTCATGGAATGTTTCATGGACGAACTCGCGCACGCGGCCGGCCAGGACGCGCTCGAGTTCCGCCGCAAGCTGATGGGAAAGCACCCCAAGCACCTCGCCGTGCTGAACGCCGTGACCGACCGGGCGGGATGGGGCAAGCCGGCGCCGCAGGGCGTGTATCGCGGCCTCGCGCAGATGATGGCCTTCGGCAGCTACGTGGCGGCTTGCGCGGAGGTCTCCGTCACCGACGGCAACAAGGTCAGGGTGCACCGCATCGTCGGCGGGACGGATTGCGGGTACGCCGTCAACCCGGCGCAGATCGAGCGCCAGATCGCCGGGTCGTTCGTGTACGGGTTGTCCGCGCTCTTCATGGAGGAGTGCACGGTCAAGGCCGGCCGCATCGAGCAGCAGAACTTCGACACCTTCGACTCGATGCGGATCGCGCAGATGCCGAAGGTCGAGTCGGTCATCGTGTTGTCCGGCGGGTTCTGGGGCGGCATCGGCGAGCCGACGATCTGCGTGGCGGCGCCGGCGGTCCTGAACGCGTTCTTCAACGCGACCGGCAAGCGCATCCGCACGTTCCCGCTGAAGAACCACGGCATCCAGATGGTGTAGCAGCCTGTCGGAGTATCGCGCGAGCATGAGCAGAGCGCTGCGCTCTTGTAAAGGGGTAAAGGGGCACGTAGGTTCTAAAACAACTTGACAATCTGATGGACGGCGCGTGTCCTCACTACACTGACCGAGCCGCAAGGCCGACAGGCTCTTGCCTAAATCGGTTGGCCGTGTCCCCCGGGCTGCCAGGATTCAGGAAATACTTGAAAGCGCTTTAGAACCTACGTCCCCTAATACCTAATATGGATTTCCGCACCGCATGGACATTCGCGCAGGAAGAAATCCTCGTGAATTGGAGAAGGTACCGAGACCTATTCCTGGGGAAATAGCCCATGGCCGAATCCTTTGAGCAATGCCACGCCACCCTGATCCGGGAGTTCAACGAATTCCTGTTCGAACACCCGGAGTTTGCCGAGGAGATCCCCGCCGGTGCCATTGTCGTCATCCAGGTCGCGGATGACGAGGGATACAATTCCTGGAGCCGAGCTCTCGCTGAGGCAAATCGGGAACCTGGCCGACCCCTCGTCTATGTCCATGTTGACGCCCTGGCTCCACGGCGCTCCCGCCTGGTGAACCCCCAACTCCGCTTGGCCAGCTAGCCGCGTCCAAGAAGACTTGAGTAATAATGCGGGACGTTCCAGTCTTCGTCAGGCGTTGCTTCTTTCATTTCCTTTTTTTCAGATGGCACTCGGCCGGTTCTCCGAGGTCCCGGTAAGTTCCACCCCTCGTCCAGCAGCCGAAGATCATCGAGAAAACCCTCAAGTTCCTTGAACGATGGCCCGTCCAGGCCCACAGCCTGCCAGTTGCGGGGGCGCCGCTGTTGTTCTCGCGGCAGTGGGTCGTCCCCGCCCAATCTGTTCGCCACTTCACGCCTCATCGAGGTCAGCCGCCGGGACTGACGCCGCCGTGCGTTTCGAGGGCCGCCATGGCTGCTGAGGTCGTATTGACAACTGGATAGACCGGAAGATAGACTCCCGGCGGAGGTGGGTCATGCCGAAAGTCATGGTGGTTATCCCCGAAGATCTCCTGAGAGAAGTGGACGATGCCGCCAAAGGGGTGCAGGCGAATCGGAGCGCCTTCATCTGTCACACTCTCCGATCACAGTTGAAGCTGGGACGGCTGCGGCAGTTGCGGCGGCGGATACTGGAAGATGCTCAGGCGATCGCCAGGGACTTTCACGAATACTGGAGCCCCGACGACGAGCCGATGTGGATGGCGGCGGAGAATGAAGCGCTAATGCGTGTGGAAGAGGGGGGGGCCGAGTATGACCCTCGTGCGGCGGGGCGATCTGTTTCTCGCGCGGCTCGACCCGATCGTCGGAAGCGAACAAGCCGGGGTGAGGCCCGTCCTCGCCGTTCAAAGTGACCTGGCAAACCGCTACTTCAGAACAATCCTGTCGGCGCCCATATCGGCGAGCCCCAAAGCACAGCGGAGGGAATTCACGGTCCTCCTGAACGCGGGAGAAGGCGGACTTCCCCGGTCCTCCGCCGTCCTCGTATTCCAGATCCGCACGCTTGACCGGGCGCGTTTCATCAAGAGAATTGGAGCGCTGTCGCCCGGCCGCATGGCCGAGGTGGACCGCGCGATCCTGATCTGCTTCGGGATGGAGCGCTTCCTCGTTTGAACACCGCCCACCGGGTCACGTCCTATGCTCCCACGGGTGCTCGGGAGGCTCCACCGGGCCGCCGAAGGCCGCCTCATCCTCCCGCTTTCCCACAGAGTTCCCCATGGGCCTCGCCCACCCACGCCTGGATGAAGATGACCCCTCGATACGTTGCGCCACGCTGGGAGCGGGTGGCGGCGTTGATCCGAACCCTTGCGTCTCTGCGTGAGCCCGTATTTTCCGAGCAGGGGAGAGGGGATCGAACGGTCGCGTGGGCAGGATACGTCACTGTGATTGAGGCCCGGACCGCGTGAACAATGCGGACAGAACTGTTGACACCCACCCTGGGGTCAAGTAAGGTTTGACGCCCGGCAGAGTCGAGCGGGGCAGGACGGGGAGCGAGGGAGGCGGGGGATGGAATGAGGGTGAATCCACGAGGGTTCATGTGAGCGCGGAGCGTCGTGGGGGCATGCAGCCACGGGAGGGCAGATCATGAGACCAGCAAGGGGAGTCGCGCTTCTGGTGACTGGCCTGGTTTTCTGCGTGATCCTGGTGGGACAGGCCGTTGCCGGGGAACTCAGGATCATGACGGGACCGCAGGGCGGGGCGTGGTATCCGCTGGGTGGGGCCATCGCCGAGATCCTGAAGAAAGAGATTCCCGGCACCACGGCGTCGGTCTCGCCCGGCGCCGGGATCATCAACGTCCAGGGGGTGGACACCGCCCGGGCCGACATCGGGTTCGGCAACTCGGTCTCGACGGTGGACGGCCTGGCGGGGCGGGAGCCATTCAAGGCTCCGGTGAAAAACGTCCGGCAACTCGCCACCCTCTACATGCAGTATTTCCAGCTCGTTGTCCTGGACGATGCCAGGATCAAGAGCGTGACGGACCTCAAGGGGAAATCCGTTGCCGTTCAGCCTCGAGGCAACACCGGTGAGCAGATGACGCGCGAACTGCTCCAGGTCTACGGCCTTTCCTACAAGGACCTGAGCAAGGTCAGCCACGTTTCGTATAACGATGCCGTGGCCCTCATGAAGGACGGGCACGCGCAGGCCTACACGCTCATCAGCACGGTCCCCGCCTCATCCGTCCTGGACCTTGCCAGCGACCGCAAGATCCAGATGCTCTCCGTCCCGGAGGACAAGTTCAAGGAGCTACTCAAGATCAACAGCGGGTATGCGCGGCGGGAGATCCCGAAGGGTACCTACCCGGGTGTGGAATATCCCGTCGAGGCCTTCGGGACCTACACCCACCTGATGATCCGGGGGGACCTGCCGGACGATCTCGTGTACGGGATCACCAAGGCCCTGGCCAAGCACGTGGACAACCTGGGGGCGGTGGTCAAGGATGTCAAGGGTCTCACGGTGAAGGAGATGGCCTTCGACGTCGGGGTCCCGTACCATCCCGGCGCCATGAAGTATTACAGGGAAGCCGGGGTGGTGAAGTAGCGGGGACCAATGACCAATGACAAATGACCAATGACCAAATCGGAGAGAGGCAGGGGACCGAAAGCCAGGTAGTTGCCGGCGCGCAGCGCCTCCGCCATTGGTCATTGGGATTTGGTCATTGGTCATTCTAGAGGGGGGGCATCGGTGCGAGGGCTGACTGGGTGGATGGGCACCTGCCTGCGCTGGCTCGCAATCGCGATGTCGCTCTACCACCTGTACGTGGGAGCCACCGGCCCCCCCGAAGCCCTCGTATTTCGCGGGATCCACCTTGCCTTTGCCTCCACCCTGATCCTGCTCTGGTACCCATTCGGGGCCCAATCGCCACAGGCCCGGCCGGCCATCCTGGACTGGGGCTGCGTCCTTCTGAGCTTGGCCAGCATCGGCTACCTGTTCCTGCGGTATGACTACGTCATGACCCGGATGGCGTACGTCACGCCGCTGGAGCAGTGGGACCTCATTCTCGGGATCGTCCTGACGGTCATGATCCTGGAAGCCACCCGCCGCACCATCGGTCCGGCTCTGCCCATCACCGCCCTGGTGTTTCTGGCATACGCACTCGTGGGGCCTTACCTGCCGCCGCCGCTCCGGCACCGGGGATTCTCGCTGGAACTCGTGATCGATCAACTGTATCTGACGACCGATGGGATCTTCGGCATCCCGCTGGCGGTCTCGGCAACCTACGTCATCCTGTTCGTGCTGTTCGGGGCCTTTCTGGAGAAGTCGGGGACCGGGCAGCTCTTCATGGACTTCGCCTCGGCCCTGGCGGGGCACTCGCCGGGCGGCCCCGGAAAAATCTCGTGCATCAGCAGCGGGCTCTTCGGGACGATCTCGGGCAGCGCCGTGGCCAACGTGATGGTGGATGGCTGGCTCACGATCCCGCTGATGAAGCGGACCGGCTTCCGCGCTCACTTCGCCGCGGCGGTGGAGGCGGTGGCCTCCACCGGGGGCCAGATCATGCCGCCGGTCATGGGGGCCGCAGCCTTCGTCATGGCAGAGTTCCTGGGCGTGCCCTACATTACCATCGCCAAGCACGCCGCCATCCCGGCCATCCTGTACTACCTGGCGCTGTTTTTCGCCATCCATTTCGAGGCGCAGCGCACGGGGCTGCGCGGGCTGCCGCGGGAAGAGCTGCCTTCCATCCGGAGCGTGTTGATAGACCGCGGACACCTGCTTGTCCCGTTGCTCATCATTGTATATCTGATGCTCATGGGGTACACCGCCCCCCTGGCAGCCCTCTGGGGCACCCTGGCTGCGGCGCTGTCCACCTGGTTGGGCCGACTCTGCTGGCTGTACCTTGTCGTGTTGCTGGTTGAGTACATCCTGCCTGGCAACGTGATGGAGGTCCTCGGGATCGGCTGGCTGGTCCTGGTGGCGATCCGCCTCGCGTCGGCGGAAGGCCGGGCCGGCCTGAAGCCGCTGCTGACGAAGCTATTCCCGGACGCCCTCGAGGACGGCG
>DATIFO010000198.1:0-9414 GCA_035455275.1 Methylomirabilis sp. (SeqCode)
CCACGGCCATTCCCGTGACCGCGGCCCCTCACCAGTGCCCGGGCTCCATGGCCAGGACTCTGCCCGGCCGGCGGCCGACGGCGACGCGGGATGCCGCTCCCGCGGGAGCAAGCGTCTCCGAGTTGATGAACTGGCCGGTGCAGCTCGCGCTGGTGTCGCCGGTAGCCCCCTACTTCAAGAAAGCGGACATCCTCCTGGTGGCGGACTGCGTCCCATTCGCCTGCGCGGACTTCCACCAGCGCTTCCTGCGGGGGAAGCCGGTCATCATCGGCTGCCCCAAGCTGGACCAGGTTGACGCCTACGTCCGGAAGCTCGCCCAGATCGTCCACCTGGCGAAGCCCAAGAGCCTCACGGTCGTTCACATGGAGGTTCCCTGCTGCACCGGCCTGACCCGGATCGCCCAGCACGCCCTGGCCGCAGCCGAAAGCGATACGCCGCTCCAAGAGGTCACCGTCAGCATCCAGGGCGAGGTCCTCGCCGAGGTCTGACAGCACACCATCTGGGCTGCTCGACGGGTGTCAGTGCCCTGGATCAGCTTCGAGCCCTCGCCTGTTTGGGCTTGCGCCAGGGGTCTTGCTGCTGCATCCTGGCTTCGCTCTCGCCGGGTGCGCGACGCTGAGCCAGGGTTGGGAGGGAAGCGGCGGAAGGCGGCCCAGGGCGAGTTCCCACCTCGTATCACCTCATCTCCGATCACCATGAGCCGAACGCGCCGCTCCAGGCGCAGCAGGAAAGGGGGGGCCATGGATACAGGGCGCAGGTCGTTCCTCAAGGGTGTAGGACTCGCCGTCTCCGCGGGCATGATCGGCCCACCGGCGGCCGTGGCCGCCCAGCCGACTCCCGGCGGCACGACCGCCCCGAGCGCCATGCCGCGCGGCATGACCTTCGTCACCATCCGGCGCGGGGAGGACATGAGCCTCGGCATCAAGACCGACCGCGGCATCCTCGACGCTCGCAAGGCCGAGGCGACCTTCAAGCAGAAGGCCCCCACGACCATCACCGAGGTCCTGCAGCGGGGCGGCGGGCCGGCGCTCCAGCGCCTCGTGGAGAAGGCGCAGGCCGGCAAGGCCAGCGGGCTCTTTCTGGGTGAAGACTCGATCGAGTACGGTCCCTGCGTGACCCATCCGGAGAAGATCATCTGCATCGGTCTCAACTACCGGAAGCATGCGGCCGAGACGGGGCAACAGGTCCCCACGCTGCCCATCCTCTTCAACAAGTACAACACCGCGCTCAACGGCCACCAGGGCGTCATCAAGGTCTCTCAGGAGGCGGCCGAGAAGTTCGACTACGAGGTCGAGCTGGTGATCGTGATGGGCAAGCTGACCCGCAACGTGAGCGAGGCCGACGCCCTCTCCCACGTCTTCGGCTACTGCACCGGCAACGACTTCACGGCCCGCGATCTCCAGTCGCGATCGAGCCAGTGGATGCTGGGCAAGAGCCTCGACAACTTCGCCCCCATCGGCCCCTATCTCCTCACCGCCGATCAGGTCCCCAATCCCAATGCCCTGAAGATCGAGTGCCGGGTGAACGGCGAGGTGCGCCAGTCGTCCAACACCAGCGACATGGTGTTCAACTGCGCCAGTCTCATCGCCTACATCTCCAAGCATTTCACGCTCAAGCCGGGCGACATCATCTTCACCGGGACGCCCGAGGGGGTGATCGCCGGCTACCCGAGGGAGAAGCAGGTGTGGCTGAAGGCTGGCGACCGCCTCACGTCGACCATCGAGAAGCTGGGGGAGCTGCAGTTCACCCTCGCCTGACGCGGTCGTGGCGCGTTGCGGGCGGGCGGAGGGGAAATCTCTGTCCTTGAACAGTCGGTCGAAGATGCGGCAGAGCCGGCGGCAGCAGGCCGCGGGATTGACTGCTGATCGATAACTTTGGTCTTTCCGCCTTGACGCAGCCCTCGGGTCACAGGTACCGTCTCCCCGTCCATGTATCCGTTGCCTTCACCCAGAAGGAGAGCGAATGGTCACCCCGACGATCGACCTCATGCACCGCCACGCGTCCGTCCGGAGGTTCAAGGCCGACCCTGTCCCAGCGGAGCTGATCGAGACGATCGTCGCCGCCGCCCAGCGGGCCTCGACCTCCTCCAACCTGCAACTGGTGAGCGTGGTCGCCGTCACCGAGGCGGCGAAGCGCGCGCGTCTGGCGGAGATCTGCGGCCAGGAGCACGTCGCCCAGGCGCCCGCCGTGCTGGTGTGGTGTGCGGATCTCAGTCGCCTCGACCGGGCCTGCGAGCTGCGGGGCTACAGGCAGGTGACGGAGTACGTGGAGAACTTCCTGGTATGCACCCTGGACATCGGCATCGCGGCGCAGAATGGGGCCCTGGCTGCGGAATCGCTCGGCCTCGGGATGTGTTACCTCGGCAGCATCCGCAACCACGTCCCGGGAGTGATCGACCTGTTGATGCTCCCGCGCCTGGTGTTTCCCGTGGTCGGCATGGTGCTGGGCTGGCCGGCCGTCCCGGGAACCGTCCGCCCCCGCCTCCCGATCGCCGCGGTCCTGCACCGGGAGACGTATGATCCGGCGCCCAAGGACGCGGCACTCCATGAGTACGACCGGACCATGATCGCCACCGGCATCTACGAGGGACGGCAGGTCGGCGTGCCGGGCAAGTCGGGAGAGGTGGAGGAGTACGGCTGGCTCGAGCACTCGGCTCGCCGCGTGTCCCAGGCCGCGCGAACGGACCTTCGCCTGGCCCTGAAACGGCAGGGCTTCCCCCTGGAATAGCCTGAATGCGAGAGGCAGGACAGGGGCACGAAGGGCGGGCGCTTCGCTCCGAGACACGGCCCGCGGTTCGACGCGCTCACCGCGAGCGGCATGGCGGTGCGCGGAATACTTCACCGGGATTTCGGCCCGGAGTACCGAGGCGCAGCCGTCGCGACCGGGCGCTGACTGCTGTCGCCATCATTCCTGTCTTTCGCCTTGACTTTGGCCGCTGACCGGAGGTAGCGTCTCTCCCGATTTGACCGGGATTCGCCGGAGACGGGTCTGGAGGGTGGCAGGAATGCCTGGTGGACAATCCTGGTTGCGCGAATCTGACGGCCCTTTGGGGAGGCTGATCCCCGGAGGGCCGTCTTGTTTCTGGGGTATATCGGCGCCGAGCGAAGAGCCCACCGGGCATCCCGTCCCGCCGTGTCACGTATAGGCTCGTAGAGGAACGTTCTCACGGATGATTCCCTGGCGATCCGGGGTCCCCGGGCCCGCGCCCCGATCGTGAGGACGCTCGGCCCAAGCGCAACTTCGCAGCATTCTGGGGGAGGAGCCATGTTGAAACGACGCTTCAGCCGGCGGAAGTTCCTGGCAGGCGTGGTCGGGACCTCGGCGACACTGGCCCTGGGCACTCGGGCGGCGCCGGCCGTGAAGAAGGGGGCCAGCCTGCGGCTCTGGATCCTCAAGACCTATGTCGCGCCGACGAACAAGGCCATCGAGGTGAGCGCCCAGCGCTGGGCCGAGAAGAACGGCGCCGCGGTGTCCGTCGAGTACTTCACCTTCGAGGACATGCAGACCAAGTACGTGGCGGCCATCGAGAACAAGAACACGCCGGACATCGGTCAGTTCGAGACCGGGGCGCCGGCCCGCTTCGCCGGCATGGGACAGCTCCTCGACCTCACCACCTTTGCCAGGCAAGTCGAGGGCCAGGTGGGCAAGCCTCCCGCCAACGTTACGCCGGTCACCATGGTGGGTGACAAGGTCTACGCGATCCCCTGGTACATCATGGGGGCGTTCTGGTACGTGTGGCGCGACGTCTTCGAGAAGAACAAGGTCAAGCTGCCGGAAACTTATGAGGACGTCAGGAAGGCGGCGCACGACCTCAACCGCCCGAACGAGAACTTCTACGGCATGGGCCAGAGCTGGAACCGTACCTCGGACGGCTACGGGGTCATGCAGAGCCTGATGTACTCCTACGGCGTCGGCTGGGCGGGCAAGGACGGCAAGTACCGGTCGATCAAGACGCCGACCATGCAGCAGGTCATGAAGTGGGGGACCGACATCTACAAGGAGGGGATCCAGCCCCCGGACACCCTCTCCTGGACCGGCTCCCAGAACAACGAGAGCTTCATCGCCAAGAAGATAGCCCAGACCTCCAACGGGCCCAGCATCACCTTCGCGCTGGAGGACGCCTTGGCCAAGGCGAGGGACGCCAAGGAGAAGAAGCTGCGGGAAGAGGCCATCGCCAATCACCTGGCGCTGCCGCACCCGGCGGGGCCCGACGGCCGGCGGATGTGGTCGATCGCCATGAGCTTCGGGATCTTCAAGAACTCCAAGGACCCGGACGCGGCGATGAGCCTCATCGCGCACCTGCTGTCGCCCGAGGAGACGCTCAGCGTGATGAAGGAGTCCTACGGCCAGTTCGGGCCGGTGCTCGACAAGGCCCGGGAGGCGTCCAAGAGCTACTTCGGCAGGAACGACAACTACCGGACATTCGGGCGGGCGGCCGAGTGGTTTGCCGCCACGGGCTGGCCCGGCCCCGTGACGGCGGCGGCGGCCGAGGTGCAGGCGAGCAACGTGCTCACCGACGCGCCGGCCAAGGTGATCGTGGATAAGTGGTCGCTCGACCAAGCCATCGATTGGGAAGACAAGAAGATCAAGGACATCTACAGCACCCTGGGCGCGAGCTGATCCGGGCCCGAGCTGGAGCGCGACACGGGGTCGAGACGGGGAGTTTCGGCGTGGCGGAAGCGCGGCCGCACTCACGGGTGCGGTCGCGCGCCTTCCAGCGGGACGCCGGCACGGCGCTGCTGTTCCTCCTGCCGCTCTTCGTGCTGGTGGTGGGCCTCATCTTCTATCCCTTCTATCGGGCCATCTGGCTGTCCTTCACCGACAAGCTGGTCGGCTATCCCGAGCGCTTCGTCGGTCTCCGGAACTACATCTACCTGATCCACGACGACACCTTCCACGAGGTGGTCCGCAACAGCCTGGTCTTCACCGTCGGCTCGGTCACGCTGAAGATCCTGACCGGTCTGGCCATGGCGCTGGTGCTGAACGGCATCTGGAGGTGGCGGAATCTCTTCCGCGGCCTGTTCCTGCTCCCCTGGATCACCTCCACCGTGATCATTGCCCTCACCTGGCGATGGATGTTCGACTCCTTCCCCGGCCGCGGCTTCTTCAACAGCGTGCTCATGGATCTCGGACTTCTGAACCACCCGTTCGCCTTCTTCGCCACGCCGGAAGGCGCCATGCTGGCCGTCATCATCGCCAACTGGTGGCGCGGCTTTCCCTTCTTCGGTGTCTCCTACCTGGCGGGCATGCAGGGCATCCCCCTCGAGCTCTACGAGGCGGCGGCGGTGGACGGCGCCAACCCCTGGCGCCGCTTCTGGCACATCACCTTGCCCGGACTCAAGCACATCATGATCATCACCGTCCTGCTCAGTTTCATCTGGACCATCAACGACTTCAACATCGTGTACGTGATGACGCGGGGGGGGCCAGGCACGGCGACGCAGGTGTTCGCCACGTACTCCTACGAGGTGGCGTTCAACCAGCTCCGCTGGGGACGCGGTGTGACGATCTCCATCTTCCTGGTGCCGGTCCTGGTCGTTGGCATCGTCCTCATCAGCCGCTATCTGCTGCGCGAGAAGGCCTGAGATGAAGGGGTATCGGAAGGGGGCCTCCCGAGCGACGGGGTCCGGATCAGCCCGACCCGTTGCGCCGAGCAGGCCGCTTCCTCCGTCGTCATTCCGGCGGAAGCCGGAATCCAGCGTGCCGAGGATTCTGGACCCCGGCTTGCGCCGGGGTGACGACACTTGGGAATGCCGATGACCTCCGCATTTCGGCAGCGGATCAAGCATGCGTAGGGCAGGGGAGATCATTGACCGGATGGCATCGGTCAGGACGCTGGCCGTCGTCGGGGTAGTGGTCTTCCTGCTGATCATCCTGGTCCCCTTCTGGTGGATCGCCAACATGTCCTTCAAGACCTACGCCCAGATCCAGTTCGCCACCAGCATCTACATCCCCAGTCCGTTCACCTGGGAGAACTACACCGGGCTCTGGACCGACACCCGCTTTCCACTCTGGCTCCGCAACAGCCTGGTCACGGCCGTCGTGGTGACGGCGATCACGACCGTCATCGCCAGCCTGAGCGGCTACGCGGTTGCCCGGCTGAAGTTTCCCGGCCGCGAGTCGGTTGCCAGCCTCATCCTGATCCTGTATCTGGTTCCCCCCGCCCTCCTGTTCATTCCCCTCTACCGGGTGCTGGCCGAACTGGGGGCCACCAACCACCTGACCTCCCTCTTCCTCTCGTACCCGACATTCACGGTCCCCTTCTGCACCTGGCTTCTGATCGGCTTCTTCAAGGCGTTGCCCATCGAGCTGGAGGAGGCGGCCCTCATCGACGGGGCCAACCGGGTCAGGGCCTTCACCAAGGTACTCCTGCCCCTGGCCATGCCGGGCATCGTGGCGTCGGCGATCTTCGCCTTCACGCTCTCGTGGAACGAGTTTCTCTACGCGCTCATCTTCATCCAGGACGAGCAATCGATCACCGTCCCGGTGGGCCTGAACCTCCTCATCTACGGGGACGTGTTCCACTGGGGCGAGCTGATGGCGGCTTCCGTCATCACCACGGTACCGGTGGTCGCGCTGTACATGTTCATCCACCGCTGGATGGTGGAGGGGCTCGTGGCCGGCTCGGTCAAGGGGTGACCCCCGTGACTCGCCACCCGACAGTTTCGAATTGGGGTGCGGCCTGGGACCCCCGCCGCGCCGCCCCCGGGGCAGCCACGGCAATCATTCGATCCGCATACGAGAGGAGGAGAGCATGACAAGGCATCGCGTCGTCACGCTGTTGATCGTCCTCGCCGGGCTGTGCCTCGCTGGTGTCCCGGCGGATCTTTTGGCCGGCACGCCGGCCGGCCGCACGGTGAACGTCGCCACCGACGCCACCTGGCCGCCGATGGAGATGGTGGACGCCAAGAAGCAGATCGTCGGCTTCGACATCGACTATCTCAGGGCCGTCGCAAAGGAGGCGGGCTTCACCGCGGTCTTCAAGAACACCGCCTGGGACGGCATCTTTGCCGGGCTGGCGGCCGGCCGCTACGATGTGATCGCTTCCTCCGTGACGATCACCGACGAGCGAAAGAAGCAGTACGATTTCTCGGAGCCGTACATCAACGTGGGCCAGATCCTGGTGATGCCGAAGGCGGAGAACGTGAAGGCCCTGTCGGGCCTCAAGGGGAAAAAGGTGGGAGCCCAGATCGGAACCACCGGCTCGTTCGAGATCAAGAAGGTCGAGGGCGTGGAGCTGAAGACCTACGACGAGATCGGACTGGCCTTCGAGGACATGGCGGCGGGCCGGATCTCCGGCGTGGTGTGTGACGAGCCGACCGCGGCCCACTACGCCCTGCAGCGGCCGGAGTACAAGGCGAAGTTCAAGATCGTGGGCGAACCGTTCACCCAGGAATCCTACGGCTTCGTCGTCCAGAAGGGGAACAAGGATCTCGTGGAGCTCTTGAACAAGGGGATCAAGGCCGTCAAGGCCAAGGGGCTGGACGAGCAGTTCCGGAAGAAGTGGCTCCGGTAGGACCTCACTGCGCAGGGGAGTGCCGCTTCGGGGGACCCCTGCCGTCATTCCGGTGAAAACCGGAATCCAGGTCCTGCAAGCAGTCTGGACCCCGGCTTCCGCCGGGGTGACGACACTTGGCAATCGCAACGACGTCTGCCACTTGGCACTCGCGCATCCCGTGGGGAGACGATGGGAGACAAGGCAGAGCTTCCGGCCGTCGTCGAGGTGACCGACGGTGCCGCCATCCCGCTGAAGAGCGATGTGGGGCTGTTCACCGCCTGGCGGCTCGCCTTTTTCGGGGCCATTGCCACCATCGCCGCCCTCGCCCTCCTGCGTCCCGACCCGTATTTCCGGATCCTGATGTTTGTCCCGGACGGGGTCCTGGTCACCTTCCAGGTCACCGTCGGCGCCATCCTGCTGGCCCTGGTCCTGGGCCTCTTCACGGGCCTGGGGCGACTGGCCAGGAACCGGATCATCAACGGGGCCGCCTCGCTGTACGTGGAGGTGATCCGCGGCATCCCCCTGCTGGTGCAGATCTTCTACATCTACTACGCCCTCGGCCGGATCGTGCACATCCCCGACATCTACAGCGCCGTCATCGCCATGGCGGTCTGCTACGGGGCCTACATGGGGGAGATCTTCCGCGCGGGCATCCAGTCCATTCCCAGGGGACAGATGGAGGCGGCCCGCTCCCTCGGCATGACCCACACCCAGGCCATGCGGCACATCATCATCCCCCAGGCGTTCAAGGTGGTGCTGCCCCCCATCGGCAACGAGTTCATCGCCCTGCTGAAGGATTCCTCCCTCGTCTCCATCCTGGCGGTGTCGGACCTCCTGCGGCGGGGGCGGGAGTTTGCCTCGGAGTCGTTCAGCTACTTCGAGACCTACACGGTCGTCGCCCTGATCTACCTGGTCCTCACCCTCTTCTTCTCGAAGCTGATCGGTTTCATGGAGGAACGGATCGGTGTCGACAAGCGAACGTCGTAGGATGGTGGAGGCCCGGGAGATCAGCAAGTACTTCGGCCGGTTCAAGGCGCTCGACCGGGTGTCCTTCGCCATCCATGAGGGGGAGAAGGTGGTCGTCATCGGTCCGAGCGGCTCGGGGAAGAGCACCCTCCTCCGCTCCATCAACGGGCTGGAGACCATCGATCGCGGACGGATGCTGGTGGATGGGGTCGACGTGAACGACCCGAAGACCGATATCAACAAGGTGCGGGAAGAGGTCGGCATGGTCTTCCAATCGTTCAATCTCTTCCCCCACAAGACCGTCCTGGAGAACCTGACGCTGGCCCAGGTCATCGTCCGGAAGCGCGCCAAGACGGAGGCCACGGAGCGGGCGATGGGACTGCTGCGGAAGGTGGGGATCCCGGAGAAGGCCCAGGCATATCCGAGCCAGCTCTCGGGAGGGCAGCAGCAGCGGGTGGCCATCGCCCGTTCCCTTGCCATGGAGCCAAAGCTGATGCTGTTCGACGAGCCCACGTCCGCGCTCGACCCGGAGATGATCGGGGAGGTGCTGGATGTCATGAAGAACCTCGCCAGGGAAGGCATGACCATGGTGGTGGTCACCCACGAGATGGGGTTTGCCCGGGAGGTGGCGGATCGGGTGATCTTCATGGATTCCGGGGCCATCGTGGAGGAGGCGCCCCCGGCCCAGTTCTTCACCCATCCCGCCCAGGAGCGCACGAAGCTGTTCCTCAGCCAGATCCTCTGATCGAGGGGCGCTAGCCGCCTCCTGCCCCCGGATTCCCCCATATTTCCCCTTGACGCAACGACCCAAGGACGCAATCCTCTGTCTAGCAGGCTGCTGAAAAGGCCCATCTGCGGTGACCCACCTCCGGTGGGTGCCCCGCGCGCTCGTGCGGGGCTGCGGCGTACGGACCAAGTACGCCTCGCACCTCACATCGCGCGCCGCCTTG
>DATIFO010000199.1:0-14127 GCA_035455275.1 Methylomirabilis sp. (SeqCode)
AGCCAGCCGGGCGGCCGCCTCACGGTCACGCTCGGCCTCGCCGCCTTCCCGGCCGACGCCGAGGACGGCCTGGCGCTCCTGGATGTGGCCGACCGCGCCCTGTACCTCGGCAAGCAGCAGGGGGGGAACCGGGTGGCGGTCGCACCCGATGCCGTCGCCGCCCCCTCGCCGGCGCGATGAGGGACCCCATGGAACCGCACGCCGCACGCCTCCTGGTGGTGGATGATGTGGAGGGCATCCGGCAGACCCTGAAGGGATCCCTGCAGCTCCACGGGTACGACGTGGTCTCGGCCGCCTCGGGTGACGAGGCGCTGGAGCTTCTCCGGTCGCAGCGCTTCGATCTCCTTCTGACGGATCATGCCATGCCCGGCCTCACCGGCATCGAGCTGGCCGAGACCATGGCGCGCATCCACCCCGACATGCCCGTGGTCCTGCTCACGGGGCACAACGACGTGGAGCTGGCCCGGGCGTCGCTCCTGCGCGGGGCCAGCGACTTCGTGACCAAGCCCTTCAACATCCGGGACCTGCCCATTCTCATCGAGCGCAACCTGACCCGTCACCGGCTCGAGGCCACCCGCTTGAAGGAGCGCGAGGCCCAGGTCCTCTTTGAGGCCATCAAGGCCCTGGCCTCGGCCGTGGATGCCAAGGACCGCTACACGGCCCGGCACTCCAAGCGGGTCACCCAGTTGTCCCTGACCCTGGCGGATGCCATCGGCATGTCGCGGGATGAGAAGTACGTCCTGGAGCTGGCCGCCTGGATGCACGACGTGGGGAAGATCGGGGTACCGGACCGCATCCTGAGCAAGCCCTCCTCCCTGACGGAAGAGGAGATCGGCGTGATGCGGAATCACCCGGCGAAGGGCGGGGAGATCGTGGGGCAGATCGAGGAGATGATCGGGGTCTCGGCCGTGATCCGCCATCATCACGAGCGTCCGGATGGCCACGGCTATCCCGATGGCCTGCGGGGTCAGGCGATCCCCCTGGCATCGCGGATCATCCTCATCGCGGACGCCTTCGAGGCCATGACCTCGAACAGAAGCTACCGGCCCGACCGAGGCCGGGACCGCGCCTTCGAGGAGTTGCGCCAGCACGGGGGGAGCCAGTTCGACCCAGACCTCGTGGAGACATTCATCGCCAAGGTGGAATCGCTGCCCACCATGTGACGCACCGGGCCCATCCAGCGCCCGCCCACAGCTGTCCGGCCCTTCCGCAAACCCATCGACTCGCCTTTCGACTGAGCCCGAACATTTCACCGCCGGGACCGCAAGGATCACAAAGAGCCGCCAACCCTTGCCCGCGGCCTGACCCGCTGCGACCGCACACGCACCCGACTCGCGTTCGAGCGATCGGGGTAATCGGGACTCGAGCGGAATGCCCCTGGCGGCGGGCTCGAAGGTCTGATATAGTTTTCCCGTTCGCGTGCCTGAGGCGAGCTCCTCGGGGGCGCGGCCGGATAGGGGTCCGGTCGTCGCCATCACCGCCTCGAACCATGGGGGGGCGAGGCAGCCAGGGAATCCACAGAGCGGTAAGGAGTGCGCCGATGTTGAAGGATATCGAACGTGTGCTGGGACCGGACGCCACGAATCTCCTGGAGCATCAATGCAAGGGCATCCCCCGGGAGTTGCTCCACCTGCCGGGGCCGGATTTTGTGGATCGGGTCTGGGCCGCCTCGGACCGGACGCCACAGGTGCTGCGCGCTCTTCAGACCCTCTTCCGGGGCGGTCGCCTGGCGGGGACGGGGTATGTCTCCATCCTGCCAGTGGACCAAGGGATCGAGCACTCGGCCGGCGCCTCCTTCGCCCCGGCCCCGATCTACTTCGACCCAGGAAAGATCGTGGAGCTGGCCATCGAGGGAGGGTGCAATGCGGTGGCCACCACCTTCGGCGTCCTGGGGATCGTGGCCCGGCAGTACGCTCACAAGATCCCTTTCATCGTGAAGATCAACCACAATGAGTTCCTGAGCTACCCGAACAAGCACGACCAGATCCTCTTCGGCACGGTGGAGGAGGCCTGGAACCTGGGGGCCGTGGCCGTGGGGGCCACGATCTACTTCGGCTCGCCCGAGTCGGCCCGGCAGATCCAGGAGATCAGCGTGGCCTTCAAGCGGGCCCACGAGATGGGCATGGCCACCATCCTCTGGTGCTACCTGCGAAACGCCGCCTTCAAGACGGCCGAGAAGGACTACCACGTGGCCGCCGACCTCACGGGGCAGGCGAACCATCTGGGGGCCACCATCGAGGCCGACATCGTGAAGCAGAAGCTGCCCGAGAACAACGGCGGCTTTGCCGCCTTGAAATTCGGGAAGAGCCACAAGAAGATGTACTCGGATCTCGCGACGGATCACCCGATCGACCTGACCCGCTACCAGGTCGCCAACTGCTACATGGGGCGCATCGGCCTCATCAACTCCGGCGGCGCGTCCGCGGGGGAGAGCGACCTGGCCGAGGCGGTCAAGACCGCGGTCATCAACAAGCGGGCCGGGGGCATGGGCCTGATCTCGGGGCGAAAGGCCTTCCAGCGTCCCATGCGGGAGGGGGTGGGCCTGCTCAACGCCATCCAGGACGTGTACCTGTGCCCGGAGATCACGGTGGCCTGACCCCGGTCCGCGGATACGGTCGAGTCACGCGGGGCTTGGGGTCGCAGGAGCCGGCCTGGGGCGACCGCCTCGCCGGCCTGTGCGACATCGGGCGATGACATCATGACTCTCCTCCACCTGCTCGCCGAGAGCGCCGGCCGCATTCCCGAACGGCCGGCGTTTGTTTTCCGGGAGCGGCGGGTGTCATATGCCGATCTCCAGCAGTCCGCCCTGCATCTGGCGGGACGCCTGCGGGCCATCGGCGTGAGGCCGGGCGATCGGGTGGTCATGATGCTGCCCAACGTGCCCGAGTTCGGCGTGGCCTATTTCGGGATCCTGGCGGCAGGCGGGACGGTCGTCCCCCTGAATCCCCTGCTGAAAGCCGAAGAGGTTCGCTACGTGCTGGAGGATTCGGGGGCGACCGTGATGCTTGGCCTCCAGGTGAGCTCTGCTGTGCTGCAGGCGGCACAGCGAGACCTCCTCCGGCGGATCCCCGTCGTGGTGCTGGATGCGGTCCCGGGAAGTCCGGAGGCCTTGCATCTGGATGCGGTCGCACCGCCTGGACGGACGCGGGGAGGCGATCTCCCGCGGCTTGACGCACAGGACGTGGCGGCCTGCCTGTACACCTCGGGGACGACGGGGCGTCCGAAGGGGGCGCTGCTGACCCACAGCAATCTCCTGGCCAACGTCCAGAGCTTCCACGAGGTGCTGCGCGTGACAGACGGGGAGGTGTTCCTGGCCGTCCTCCCCTTGTTCCACGCCTACGGCGGCACCGTGCTGCTCCTCGAGCCCCTGAGCGTGGGCGCCACCATCGTGCTGGAGCCCCGCTTCGTCCCCGAGCTGGTTCTCCGGGCCATCGCGGAGCACCGGGTCGGGTTCTTCGCCGGCGTTCCCTCCATGTACGCGGTCCTGGCAAGCCTCGCCCGGCCGGCGTGGGACTTCTCCGCCTGGCGAGTCTGCATCTCGGGTGGGGCGCCGCTGCCGCCGGCCGTCCTGGAGGCGTTCGAGGCGAACTACGGCGTGCCCATCTACGAGGGGTACGGCCCCACGGAATGCGCCCCCGTGTTGACCGTGAACCCGCCCGGCGGCAGGCGCAAGGTGGGCTCGGTAGGACCCCCCATCCCCCGCGTGGAGATGCGGATCGTGGGCGAGCAGGGGGAGCCGCTCCCGCAGGGAGCGGTGGGCGAGATCGCCGCCCGGGGACCCAACGTGATGCAGGGCTACCTGAACCGGCCGGACGAGACGGCCGAGGTCCTGCGTGACGGCTGGTACCACACGGGCGATCTCGGTCGCGTGGACCAGGACGGGTACTACTACGTGGTGGACCGGAAGAAGGACTTGATCCTGGTGGGAGGGTTGAACGTCTATCCCCGCGAGGTGGAGCTCATCCTCGCCGACCACCCCGCCGTGGCGGAAGCGGTGGTCATCGGGGTCCCCGACCCGGTCAGGGGAGAGGTGCCCAGGGGCCTGGTGATCCTCAAGGACGGGCAGCAGGTCGGCCCGCGCGATCTGTTGCACTGGTGCCGGCAGCGACTGGCCAATTACAAGGTCCCGCGGTCGATCAGCATCGTTGCCGAGCTTCCCAGGACGGCCACGGGAAAGGTCCTCAAGAGCGCCCTTCGCTCGGGGGGGTGAGCCGGGAGGCAGGCTGTGGAGGAGCGATACCGACGCATCCCCGCCTTGGCGTCGGCCTCGCATCCGGCTGGATGGGAGGGTTGGAGCGTGGCCTGGCGGATCAGCATCGGTCTCGCGCTCGCAGGGGCGATGATGGTGGCGCTGTCCGTTGCCGCCCAGGACGAGGGCCCCCTGGCGCAGGCGCGCCGGCAGATGGTGGAGCGCCAGCTCCAGGCCCGCGACATCACCGATCCCCGGGTCCTCGGGGCCATGGGGAAGGTTCCCCGTCACCTCTTCGTGAGCCCGGCGCTGCGGGCCGAGGCGTACGCCGACGGCGCCCTCCCCATCGAGGAAGGCCAGACCATCTCCCAGCCGTACATCGTGGCCCTCATGACGCAGCTCCTGGAGCTGACGGGTTCCGAGCGGGTCCTGGAGGTCGGCACGGGATCCGGGTATCAGGCGGCGGTCCTGGCCGAGCTGGTCCGGCAGGTCTTCAGCATCGAGATCCTCCCCGGGCTGGCGAAGACGGCGGCGGCGCGCCTGGCATGGCTGGGCTATCGGCATGTGGAGGTGAAGGCCGGCGACGGCTATCGCGGCTGGGCGGAGCACGCCCCCTTCGATGCCATCATCGTCACCGCCGGCGCCACCCACATCCCGGCCCCCCTCGTGGAGCAACTGCGGGAGGGGGGCAGGCTGGTGATCCCGGTGGGCGCCTCCTCGATGTCGCAGGAGCTGCTGCTGGGCCGGAAGACGCGCGGCCAGCTCGTCACGCGCGTGATCGCCCCCGTCCGCTTCGTCCCCCTCGTCGAGCCCAGGCGCTGACCGCGTGCGGCGGCCATCCCGCTCCCCGATCGTCCCGGCGCCCGACATGGAGGTGGTCATGGCGAAGATCTTCATCACCGACCTGGCGGAAGGGGAGCCGGTGACATCCTTCTTCCTGGCGAAGCAGATCATGCTGCGCCAGCGCCGCAGGGGGGAGCCCTTCCTCACCCTGGTCCTGGCCGACCGCACCGGCGAGGTCGCCGCGGTGATGTGGGAGGGGGCGGAGGAGGCGGCCAAGGATCTCAAGGAGGGGGACATCGTCAAGGTGCAGGGCCTCCTCGGCGCCTATCAGGGCGAGCGGCAGCTCACCCTGTCGCGGCTTCGCCCTGCCATCCCCGACGAAGTGACTCCGGACGATTACCTGCCGCGAAGTCCCCTGGATCCGGATGTGCTTCTCGCCCGGATCCGCGAGACGGTGGAGGCAATGCGGGAGCCCCACCTCCAGCGCCTGCTCCGGGAACTCTTCGCCGATGCCTCCTTCATCCAGGCCATCACCTCCGCGCCGGCCGCCAAGACCATCCACCATGCGGTCCTGGGAGGCCTCCTGGAGCACACGGCGTCAGTGGTGGGTCTCTGCGGCCTGCTGGCGGACTACTATCCCGCAGTCGATCGCGACCTCCTGCTGGCGGCCGCCATCCTCCACGACGTGGGGAAAATCCGGGAGCTCGCCTGGGATCGGGTCTTCGACTACACCGATGCGGGGCGGCTGCTGGGCCATATCACCCTGGGGACCATGCTGGTGGAGGAGCGCATCCGGAGCATCCCCGATTTCCCGGAACAACTCGCCCACCGGTTGCTGCACTGCATCCTGAGCCACCATGGCGAGCTGGAATGGGGATCCCCCAAGCGCCCCAAGACCCTGGAGGCCCTGGTCCTGCACTACGCCGAGGACCTGGATGGCAAGGTCAACTCGTTCCTGAGCTTCTCCCGGGACCACCCGGACCCCCAGCGGCCGGGATGGACCCAGTTCAACAAACTCCTGGATCGCTACCTGTACTTCGGAGCCGGCGAGGTCGACGCCTCGCCTCCACCAGAGTGACCGCCCTGCAGAGCGTCGCGGAGAAGGTGGCATGATTCCATTGCGGGACAACCTTCGCACGGGCCGGCCGCCGCTGGTGACCCTGATCATCATCGGCATCAACACCTACGCATTCCTCAAGGACTTCCTGCTGGGGCCCTGGGGCGGCCGGCGGTTCATCATGTATTACGGCCTGATTCCGTGCAGCCTGTCCGGGGCCTGCGAGATCGTGGGCCGGGCCTTCTCTCCCGAGGTCTCGCTCTTCACCTCGATGTTCGTGCATGCCGGCTTCTTCCACTTCGCCGGCAACATGCTGTACCTGTGGATCTTCGGAAACAACGTCGAAGACGCCATGGGGAGGGTGCGGTTCGTCATCTTCTACCTGCTCTCGGGGCTGGGGGCCGCCCTGGCCCAGATCCTGGTGAATCCCGCCTCGCGCATCCCCATGGTCGGGGCGAGCGGCGCCATCTCGGGCGTGCTGGGCGCGTATCTGCTGCTGTTCCCCCAGGCCAGGGTCCTGACCCTGATCCCATTAGGCCTGTTCACCCAGGTGGCGGAGATCCCCGCGCTGGTCGTCCTGGGCTTCTGGATCGTGGTGCAGCTGCTCAACGGTCTGCTGACGTTCAATTTCGAGGGAGGGGGTGTCGCCTTCTTCGCGCATATCGGGGGGTTCGTGGTCGGCATGCTGCTCGTCGGGATCTTCAAGCGGCGGGCCGTCCCCTGGGGCTGGCAGCGGCGGCGAGTATGGCACGACTGAGCCGCACGGATTTCGAGAAGCTCGTCGCCCGGGCGATGGAGTCCTTGCCGCCCAGGTTCCTGGCCATGCTCCAGAACGTCGAGGTGGTCGTCCAGAGCCGGCCGACCTACGACGAATTGGAGGTGGCGGGCATCGAGCCCGGGGGCACCCTGCTGGGTCTGTATCAGGGTGTCCCGCAGACCCAGCGGGGGACCTGGTACGGCAGCGTCCTGCCGGACCGGATCGTCATCTACCAGCGCCCGATCGAGGCCATCGCCCGGACTCCCCGCGAGATACGGAAGCAGGTCAGGATCACCTTGATGCACGAGATCGGTCACCATTTCGGTCTCGACGAAGAAGCGATCTCCGAAGCCGGATACGAGTGAGGCCCACGGGACGTTGCTCGACGCGCGTCCGCATTTCGGATGTCATCATTGACTGATTGATATTCAAAAGGTTAGAGCAGTATCTTTTGGGAATTACCTTTGATTTTCCGAGAAACTTCCAGGTTTTTGACCCTCGCATCACCATAGGCCCTTCCGAGATCCCCCGGCCATCCATCATCCCCAGATTGACACTCGCGAGAGGAACCGGAGGGCGGAACGGGCCTCCAACACAGGGAAATCCTTGACATTAAACCACATAGCGGCTACACTGCGCCCACTTTTTTCACAGGTGAGGACGCATGATCCAGACTCGACGCATTCGAGGTCGCAAGAACGGCACCGCCTTCTATCAGCTTCAGTGCATCGGCTGCGGCCGGCACGTCAAGGAGACGGAGAGCAGCACCCGCTGTCCTGCGTGCCGCCGGCCGCTCACCGTCCTCTATGATTACGACTATATCCGCTCCCGCTTGAATCGGTATTCCCTTCGCACCTCCCCGGTCAAGGCGCTCAAGTACCTCGATTTCTACCCCTTGCTCAATCTGGACCTGGTGGTCTCGATGAACGAGGGGGGCACGCCCCTGTACCGGTGCACCCGCCTGGCCGACCGTGTCGGCCTCCGGCATCTCTATATCAAGAACGAGGGGGCGAATCCCACGGGCGTGTTCAAGGACCGCGGGAGTCTGGTGGAGCTCACCAAGGCGAAGGAGCTGGGCGCCAAGGCGGTCTGCGTGGCCTCCACCGGGAACATGGCCGCCTCCGTGGCCGCCTACGCGTCCGTCGCGGGCCTCCCCTGCTACGTGCTGGTGCCCGAGGGGACGGCCATCGGCAAGATGGCGCAGGCGCTTTCCTACGGGGCGCGCATGCTCCAGGTGCGGGGCACCTACACGGACGCCTCGCGCCTCACCGAAGAGATGAGCGAGCGGCACGGCTTCTATCTGGCCGGCGACTACGCCTTCCGGGTGGAGGGGCAGAAGTCCCAGGCCTTCGAGATCGTCGAGCAGTTGGACTGGCAGGCGCCCGCCGCCGTCATCGTGCCCATGGGCTGCGGAACCAACATGGCAGCCCTGTGGAAGGGCTTCAAGGAATTCTACGAGCTGGGCCTCATCGACCGCCTGCCCCGGATGATCGGCGTGCAGCCGGACGGCTGCTCCCCCATCGTGGGCGCGTTCCAGCAGGGGGCCGACGCCGTGGGCATCGTGGAAAAGCCCAACACGGTCTGCACGGCCGTGGCGGCGGGAGATCCGGTGGATGGGGTCAAGGCCCTGGCCGCGATGCGGGAGTCCGGAGGCTGCGGCGTCATCCTGACGGATGCGGAGATCCTGGAGGCGCAGCAGCAACTGGCCCACCTGGAAAGCATCTTCGTCGAGCCGGCGGGCGCGATTCCCATCGCCACGCTCCCGGCCCTCCTGACCACCGGTCGGGTCCGGCCGGACGAGGTGGTCGTCTGCCTGGCCACGGGGAATGGGCTGAAGGACCCCAAGGCGGCCCTGCGGGTCCTGCCCTCGCCCGCCACCATCGAGCCCACCCTCGCCGAGGTGGACAAGTTCCTGCGGCTCCGCCTGTACGAGATCCGGGCCGCGGCGGCCAAGGACGGCGGCCGGGGCATCTTCGGTGAGGTCCCGACCCAGCGCCAGGTGGCGGACACGGTTCGCCAGGAGCTGGGGGTGAAGCTGACGGCCGAGTACGCCCACCGGGTCACGGCGATGGTGGCGGACTTCGTGAAGAAAGGAAAGGTCATCACCAAGGCGGACCTCCAGTACATCGTGGAGAACGTCCTCAAGGCCCTCTCGGAGCCGAAGCCGATCCTTCAGGTCGAGGACTTCCAGGTCGTCACTTCCCTGAAGGGGCAGTCGGAGGCGAAGGTGTGGATCACCTTCGATGGCGAGCGGGTAACCTCCGCGGCGACCGGCGTGGGGCCGGTGGACGCCGTGGTCAACGCCCTGAAGACCGCCGCGGAGAGTCGGGGCAAGCTGTTCTTCGACCTCGTGGACTTCCAGGTGGAGATCAACTCGCCCGGCACGGACGCCTCGGTGGAGACCACCATCACGATGAAGGACACCAAGAACAACCGGGTGGTGGCGACCGGGACCTCTCCCGACGTCATCGTGGCGTCGGTGAACGCCTTCATCGAGGGCTACAACATGCTGTGGTCGCGCCAGAAGGCGTGACGCCCCGGAGACAGCCGATCGGAATGAGCCGAGAGCCGTGAGATGGGAGCAGGGGGAGCGCAGTGCCGAGCCGGGGGGCAGGGTCTCCCCGGCTTGCGTATTTCAGGCGGAGGGCTGGAGGAGCCGGCGCGCCCGGTCCGGACACGCGCGCCGGAGATCGGGCAGCAGGGGACAACCGGCGGGGCCCGGAACCGTCCGGCAATTGGAGGCGCTTAGTCTTTGTGCTAGAATACCGGCCAGACTCGATCCGCGACGCCGGTTGACCCGTGAGGATCCCGGCCGGCGCCTCCGGCCGGGCCCGCGCCTGAGGGTCGTTCACGATGGCCGGGCCCGTGCGGGTCCGGTGGGGGAATGGCGGTGGAATCCATGACCAAGATCCTGGCGGTGGATTGGGGGCGGGCCATGCTGGGCCTGGCGGTGAGTGACGATCTCGGTGTCACCGCCCAGGGACTGGCGAGCCTCCCGCGGACCGGAGAGGCCCGGGACGTAGAGGCCATCGGCGCCTACATCCAGCGCCTGGGGATCGAGGCCATCGTGGTGGGTCTCCCCAAGAACATGGACGGCAGTCTGGGCCCTTCGGCCGAGGCGGCGCAGGCGTTCGCGCAGGCACTGCACGAGCGCCTGCATGTGCCGGTGCACCTCTGGGACGAGCGACTCACCACCCTGGCCGCCGACCGGGCGCTGGTGGGCGCGGGGCTGCGCCGCAAGGCGCGCCGCAAGGTGGTGGACCAGGTCGCGGCGATGATGATCCTCCAGGGGTTCCTGGATCGCCTGCACGCCCGGCGACAACAGGGAGAGCCCTGAGGCATGCTGACGATTGCCGGCCGCCTCCGTTTCCTGGCGCCCCTCGTGTTCGGACTGATCCTCACGGTCATCGGAGTCCGCACCTATCTCCAGGTCCAACCCCGCATCTCGGCCGGGACGAACGATGGCCAGCCCACCATCGTCTACATCAGGCCGAAGACCAGCGTGCAAGAGATCGCGCAGATCTTGCGCGAGGCCGGCGTGATCCACAATCCCTGGGCCTTCCTCGCCGTGGCCTATCTGCAGGGCTCGCTCACGCGGCTCCAGGCCGGCGAGTACGAGTTCGCTCCCGGCATGTCCGTGCTCCAGATCCTGCGGCGGCTCGAGACAGGACGGGTCCTCACGCACCAGATCACCATTCCCGAGGGATTCACCGCCCTGGACATCGCTCAGCTTCTGGGCGGGGAGCACCTGGCGGACGACGACCGCTTCATGGAACTGGTCAAGGATGCGAAGTTCGCGGAGAGCCTGGGGCTGCCCTTTGCCAGCCTCGAGGGGTACCTGTTCCCCGATACGTACCGCTTCAGCCGGGGCATGTCCGAGGAGGACATCATCCGCATCATGGTCTCGCGCTTCCGTGAGGTGCTCCCGGCGGACCTGGAGGCCCAGGCGGAGCGACAGAACCTGGACACGCATGGCGTCATCACCCTGGCCTCCCTCATCGAGAAGGAAGCGAAGCTCGACCGCGAGCGCCCGCTGGTGTCTGCGGTCTTCTACAACCGGCTCCGGCGCAACATGCCCCTCCAGTCCGATCCCACGGCGATCTACGGAACCGCCGACTCCCGACGCCGCGTCACCGCCCTGGATCTGCAAAGGAGGACGCCCTACAACACCTACCTGAAGGCCGGGTTGCCCCCGGGGCCCATCGCCAACCCGGGGCTGGCCTCCATCCTGGCGGCGTTGAATCCGGCTCGGGTGGACTTCCTCTACTTTGTCGCCAAGAACGATGGGTCACACTTCTTTTCGCAGACGCTCGACCAGCACGTTCAAGCCGTGCGAATGTATCAGATGAAAGGCAAGGGCTCGGACGGACCCTCGTGAGCTGCCGGTGCAGGTCCCGGATGTGGGGGCAGGCGCGAGGCAAACCCGGGGTTGCTTGGGAAGGGGAGGGCCGGATGGCGGGACGAGTCAGGATGCTGGTGATCGGCGTGGCGCTGAGCGCGCTGTCGGCCTGCGGCGGACCGGAGGCCGAGCGGGCCCGGCAGGAATCGGCCGCGGCCCACTACGACATCGGGCTGGGGGCGCTGGCCGAGAACAAGACCCAGAAGGCAATCAGCGAGCTTGAGATCGCCGTGTCGGAGGATCCGGGCAGCGCCCAGAGCTTCCATGCCCTCGGGGGGGCGTACCTCCGAGACCAGCAGGTTGACCGGGCCATCGCCGCGTTCCGGCGTGCCGTGGAGCTCAACCCGCGCCTGTCCGACGCCTACAACGATCTGGGCGCGGCGTACATGCAGCAACAGAAGTGGGACCTGGCCATTGATGCTTTCCGCAAGGCCCTGGCCAACCCGCAGTACCTGAGCCCCGAGCGCGCTTACATGAACCTGGGGAACATCTACTACGTCCAGAGGCGGTATGACCTGGCCGCGGAGGAATTCCGGAAGCTCCAGGACGTGATCCCGCAATCCCCTGATGGGTATTACTTCCTGGGCCGGACGCTCCTGGCCCAGGGGAAGCTGGAGCAGGCGCGGGAGCAACTGGAGAAGGCCGTGCAGATCGACAGCACCGTCTCCACCTTCCAGTTCGATCTGGGGGTGGCGCTGATGCGCGCGGGCCATCGGGCCGAGGCGAAGGAGAGGTTCCGAAGGGCCCTGGACCTCGCCCCGACCGGCCGCGAGGCGGATGAGGCCCGGCGCTACCTGCGCGAGCTGAACTGACACCGACGGAAGACATTGAACCGCCAAGACGCCAAGCACGCCAGGGAAAGGATGCCGCGACCTCTCGTCCGAAGAACGGGTCATCGCACGCATGGAGCACCTGGAGTCTAGGTCATTCCCCCCAGAGGTTCGATTCCGGTCTTGGCGCCTTGGCGGTTGAAGGGTTTTCTCGGGCGAACAGGAGGTTCTCATGACCACGCCGGGTCCGACCGCTGCCCCCGGGTGGGCGGAGTCGATCGAGCGGCTGGCCCATCACATCCCCGGTCTCGGCAAGTACCAGGACCGGGAGGGCCTGCGCGAGACCGACAAGCAGGTTCGAACGTACCTGGCGGGGCTGATCGCGGACCTCATCCCCATCCTGGAGGCGGCTGAGCGCCGCCTCGGCGACGCGAGAAAGCTGGATCGGCTGCCGGCCCTCGACAGGGTTGGGCGCGTCCTGCACACGCTGGCGGATCGCGTCCGGTACGCAAGCTACGGATTCGCCGGGATCTTCGACCTCCACAAGATCCGCGAAGCGGAGCTGGCTGCCCTCCACCGGTTGGACCTCGGCCTGGTCCAGGAGCTGCCGCGATTGCGGGAGCGGGTCTCCGCCCTGGCCGACGCCGTCATGGATGAGACGCGCTTCCCTCAGGAGCTGCAAGCAACGGAGGCCGCGCTCCGGGACTTCGAACGGAGCCTGGCGGAACGGGATCGGCTGGCGCACGGTCTTTGAGTCCCCTTGGTCAAGTATGCGGTGACGTGTTTCCCCCGATCCACCCGAGCCATTCGGGTCCGTTCGTCCTGAGCCTGTCGAAGGACGATTTCTCTGCTCCCGGATGCTGTTGGCGGTTCGACGACTCAACGGACTCAACAACTCCTGTCGACTGCCTTCCTCAGAACGAGGCACAGAGGAGACAGCATGGCCGTTCTCATGGAAGTCATCGAGTGGTTCGACCCGGATGGCCGGCAGTGGGTGCAGCGGATCCCCGCGGAGGGCTCCTCCGACATCAAGATGGGGGCGCAGCTCATCATCCGGGAGAGCCAGGCGGCTGTCTTTTTCCGTGACGGGAAGGGCCTGGACGTCTTCGGGCCCGGCCGGCACACCCTGTCCACGCTGAACCTGCCGATCCTGACGCGCGTGCTCAGCCTCCCCTGGGGGTTCACCAGTCCGTTCCGCGCAGAGGTGTACTTCGTCAACCTGAAGGTCTTCACCGACCTCAAGTGGGGGACGAAAGAGCCGGTGGCCTTCAAGGACAGGGAGCTGGGGCTGGTGCGTCTGCGGGCCTTCGGGATATTCACGGCGCGGGTCACGCAGCCGCTCCTCTTCATCAACACGCTGGTGGGCACGCAGGAGGCATACGGGTCGGAGCAGGTGGAGGGATATCTCCGCGAGGTCATCGTCTCGCGCCTGAACGACTTCCTGGGAGAGCACGTGGACACGATCCTCCAGCTCCCCCGGCAGTACGACGAGATCGGAGTGGCGGTCAAGACGCGGCTGGCCGACGATTTCCGCCGCTACGGCGTGGAGCTGATCGACTTCTTCATCAACTCCATCACGCCGCCACCCGAGGTGCAGCGGATGATCGACGAGCGGTCGGGCATGGCGGCCGTCGGGAACCTGGACGACTTCCTGAAGTTCAAGGCGGCGAAGGCCATGGGCGATGCGGCGGCCGGGGTGGGGGGCGGGGGAGGTGAGGCGGCGGGCGGTCCCTCGGCGCAGGTCGGGGCTGGCCTGGGGGTGGGCCTGGGAGCGGGCCTGGGGTTCATGCTGCCCGGTATGATCTACCGGACGCTGCGGCCCGAGGATGCGGACCCCCAGCGCATCCGGGAGCGGGGCACGGTTCACTGCCCCGCCTGTCATGGCGAGGTGCCGCTGACGGCTCGCTTCTGTCCCGGCTGCGGGCGCCAGATGGTGGTGGCGAACAGGTGCGCGCGCTGCGGCGAGGAGCAAGTCGAAGGGAATCGAGTACCTGTACGCGGCGGGAGAGGCCGGGGGGGAAACGTCGATGGATGCGAAGATAGCGCTGTCGCTGTTCTTGCGGCGGGAGCAGCGGTATCCGGAGGCGTTGAAGCTGGTGGGCGGGATGGTGGCCGACTACCCCCGGAATTTTCTTTTGGCGCTGGAGAACGCCAACCTGCTGAACGCCGCCG
>DATIFO010000200.1:0-4255 GCA_035455275.1 Methylomirabilis sp. (SeqCode)
AGCCAGCCGGGCGGCCGCCTCACGGTCACGCTCGGCCTCGCCGCCTTCCCGGCCGACGCCGAGGACGGCCTGGCGCTCCTGGATGTGGCCGACCGCGCCCTGTACCTCGGCAAGCAGCAGGGGGGGAACCGGGTGGCGGTCCTTCCCCGGCCCGACGCCACACCCAGGCCATCGCCATGAGCCGGCAGCCTATGGCCGGCCGGAGCCGCCTTTCCGACAGGGAAGCATCACGAGCGCTGGGTACACCCTCGGCGCTCTAGCCCCTCTGATCCCCTGTCGGGCTGGCATTGTTGGCCTGCTGGATGAAGTCGGCGATCATCTGTTTTTCTTTGGGGTCGATTTCCAGGAACTTGATGCCCATCCCGGCGGGGAACGAACTCCGTGCAGTGGGGGGGTTCGTCCAGACGACAACCCCGTGGACCTCGAAGCGGTGGGCGATCCCTGGGAGGGTGAAGCGCAGCAAGACCTCCCGGTTCAGCGGAAGCAGTTCCTGGCTCTGGATGAAGATCCCGCCTCCACTGATGTTCTTGCTGTAGGCAGCCAGGAACTCCTGCCCTGTCCGGTAGTGAACTTCCAGCTCGACCTCCGCCCGTGGATCCTTCCGTCGCTCGGGCATGCACTTCCCCTCTACCATGTTCTCGGCCGCCAGGCCGAGCCCTTCGACACGCGCCGTTGATAAGCTCGGCGTCCGAGACTCAGGGTCGTGGGCCTCGTCGAACGGCCCGCGCCGAGGCCCTCGTTGCCGGGCGGGACCGTATCATGCTGCCCCGTGAGGAAACAATTGAAATCCGGAGAGACGCCCCTGGCCGGCCGGGCCACCATCACCCGGGGCCTCAGAGAACAGGCCACCCCATTGCGTGAGGCTTGACGGTCAAGTATGATGCGCCCACCCTTGCCCAGGAGCCATGATGCTCACCGCGATTCGCGGGATCCGCGTCGGTCACCACCAGGACCTGGAGGGCTGCACCGGCTGCACCGTCATCCTCTGTCCGGAGGGGACGGTGGGCGGTGTGGACGTGCGGGGATCGGCGGCGGGCACGCGGGAGCTGGATGCCCTCTCCCCGCTTCACCTCGTCCCCCACGTACACGGCGTCCTCTTGGCCGGCGGGTCCGCCTTTGGATTGGACGCCGCCGCCGGAGTGATGCGATTCCTCGAGGAGCGGGGCATCGGCTTCGATGTCCAGGTCACGCGGGTCCCCATCGTCCCGACCGCCATCCTCTTCGACCTTCGCATCGGCAGCGCCGTGGCCCGGCCGGACCCGGCCATGGCCTACGCCGCCTGCCTGCATGCCTCCCCGGACCCGATTCAGGAAGGCTCCATCGGGGCCGGCACGGGAGCGACCGTGGGAAAGCTGTTTGGAATCGCCCAGGCCATGAAATCCGGTCTGGGCGCGACAGGAGTTGAGTTGCCAGGCGGCCTGTGCGTCGCCGCGCTGACGGTGGTGAACGCCTTCGGCGACGTCCGCGACCCCCGGACGGGTGAGATCCTGGCCGGCGCCAGAGAGTCCCGTGGGAGTCACCGTCTGGCGGACACCGCGACCACCATGCGCCGGGGGGTGATCCGTCCGGGCTACAGCGCCGAGAACACCACCCTGGCCGTCGTGGCCACGAACGCCAGGCTGACGAAGCTCCAGGCGACCAAGGTGGCCCAGCTGGCGCAGCACGGCCTCGTCCGCACCATTGTCCCCGTCCACACGACGCTGGACGGAGACCTCGTCATCAGCCTCGCCACCGGCGAAGTCCCCATGGAGCCCGCGGACCCGAACCTCATCGGCCTGGCCGCGGCGGACGCCGTCGCCGAGGCCGTCCTGCGGGCGACCAGGAAGGCAACCACCCTGGCGGGGCTCCCGGCATGGGCGGACCTGCAGGGCATCCCCCGACGGGAGTGATCCGTCGGACTGGGGAGCGGGCCACAGCACATCAACCAGCGAGTACCAATGCAGCAGAGAGAGGGTGCCGGGGGGGTCGCTCCCCCACGGGAACCGTGCAGGGCGGGTGCCTGGAGCGGGAGACTCGGGCGAGGATCAGCTCTTCTCTTTCTTGGAATCCCGATCCTTCTTCGGCGTGACGTCGATGGCATCCTTCCCGGAGACGGAGTCCTTGAACCCGCGAATCGCCTTGCCGAGGCCACTCCCGATGTCCCCGAGCCGACTGGCGCCAAAGATGAGGAGGATAATCACGAGGATGATGAGCAGTTCTGGCAACCCCAGTCCAAACATGTCGCTTCTCCTTCTGCGCGATTCACCCGGCCGCCGGTAGCATCCGGCACCATCCTCGGGATGTCAATAGAAAAGGCGCCCCTCACGTTCAACGTGCAACGTCGTCCCCCGTGCTCAGTTGTACGGGACGCGCTCGTCACCCTGCCGCCGGGTGACCCGGGCATCGTCCAGGTGCTCAAGGAACGGGATGGCGTACTTGCGGGAGACCCCGAACAGGTCCTTCATGCTGCCCACGTTGATGCTCGGCTGCGTCCGGAAGTGCGCCAGGAGACGCTCCCGCATCACCTGGTAGCTCTCCCGATGCAGGAAGATGTCCTCCGTGATCCTGACCAGGACGCCGTCATCCACCAGGCGCCGGAACACGGCCTGCGCCAGCTTCCGGTCCGCCGGCAATCCCGCCAGCACCGCATCGGGCGTGGGCGGCTGAAAGGCGGCCGTCCGGTACGCGGTGTCGATCCTGGCCTTCACCTCCTCCTCGGCCGCCGAGAGCTTCGGGCGATGGCCGTGGAGCCGCATCTTGTCCCGCTCCACGGCGATCTGACCCGCCGCCGTGAGACGGCCGAGCATCCAGCCGAAGGTGGCGGGAGGCAGCTGCGGAGGAAGCTTGCTTCTTAGCTCCTCCTTCGCCAGGCCGTCCTTCAGCGGCTCCTTGGCATGGAACTCCGCGAGCCTGGCCAGCACCTCCTTCTCGAGCTGCGCCACCCGCTCGGCGTGGAGGATTCCCCCCTCCGCCTTGCCGCCGACGAGGATGGCGGCCCCTTTGTCCGTCAGCTCGCGCAGGCTCTCGGCCACGGCCGTCGGGTCCAGGTCGCTCCGCGCCCGGAGCTCGTCGGCCGTCATGGGGGCGAAACCGGCCGCCAGCAGGTGCCGCTCCACCCGGTCGGTCGGTCGCCCCTGCTCCAGGACCCGCAGGTGCTCGATCATCTTCGCGCGGGCGCGCCTGGCCTTGGGGGGATTCGAATCCAGGATGCTTCCGCCGCCAATGGTGAAGGCGGGCGAGTAGCTCCGGATCACATACCGGTCGCCGGGAAGCGCCGCCGACGGCGATTCCAGCCGGAGGTGCACATAGGTTCGATCGCCCGGCGTCAACTCCTCGCGATCCAGCAGGACCGCCCGGGCCAGCAGCTCGCTAGTCCCCAGGTGAAAGCGGACGCGGGCCCGGTTGGCCAGCGTCCGGGGGGCATCCGGCAAGAGCGACAAGGTCGCATCGAACGCCTCGGACGGACGCAGCGTCTCGGGGAGGCACAGCACGTCCCCGCGCTCGATCTGAGAAACCTCCAGGCCGGGGAGGTTCACGGCGGTCCGCTGACCCGCCACCGCGTGCTCTACCGTCTGGCCGTGGACCTGCAGGCGCCGCACGCGCGATCGGAGATCTCTCGGCAGGACGGCCACCTCGTCCCCCACCCGGAGCGTTCCCGCCCACAGGGTCCCCGTGATCACCGTCCCGAATCCCTTGATGCTGAACACGCGATCGATGGGCAGGCGGACGATGCCCTCCGTCCGCTTGGGCTCGGCCAGAGCCGCTTGCGCCTGGATGGCCTGGAGCAGGTCCGGCAGCCCCTGGCCGGTCGTGGCCGAGCACGGAACGATGGGACAGCCGTCCAGGAACGTCCCCTTCAGGGCCTCGGCCACATCCGCCTGCACCATCTCCAGCCAGTCGGCCTCGGTGAGGTCGGCCTTGGTCAGGGCCACGAGGCCCCTTCTCACGTGCAGCAGCTCGCAGATGTGCAGGTGCTCCCGCGTCTGGGGCATCACCCCCTCGTCCGCCGCGATGACCAGGATCACCAGGTCGATCCCCCCCACGCCGGCCAGCATGGTTTTCACGAACCGCTCGTGACCCGGCACATCCACGATCCCCGCCTGGGTGCCGTCCGGCAGGGTGAGGAAGGCGAACCCCAGCTCGATGGAGATCCCCCGCTCCTTCTCCTCCTTCAGGCGGTCGGTGTCCGTGCCGGTGAGGGCCTTCACCAGCGTCGTCTTCCCGTGGTCGATGTGCCCCGCCGTGCCGATGATGAGGTGCCGCATGCGGATGCCTC
>DATIFO010000201.1:0-2277 GCA_035455275.1 Methylomirabilis sp. (SeqCode)
AAGGATCGGGTTGTGGCTCCGACGGTCGAGCCGGACCACGATCTGTCGGTCGTCGATGGTCACCAACCCGGCCGTCGCGACGAATTTCCGGAACACCCGCTTCGGCGCCGAGCGGTCAAACCCCTTCCGATGATGGGCCAACCAGCGATAGCAGCCATGGGCCAGCACTGTCAGCGCCACATCCAGGTCCACATTCAACCGCACCTCGCTGGCCAAGCAGTCGAGGTGGAAGAAGTTCACACTGGTCCCCAGACCGTCCTCGACGCCATTGCGCCCCGCATAACGGATGATCAACGCACGGGCCGTCTCCTCAAGGTTGTTGGACAGGAACAGCGTGGGCTGCTCCCTCCCCAGGCCATCGACGGCCAGTTGGCGGATCGCTCCCTCGTAATCGGGCAGGCGGATGCTCTCGTCCACGAATCGGACCCGTTGATGACGGCGCTTGGGCGTGTCGATGACGGCGCGTTGCCAGGCCTGCGGCGGCAAGGCACGCAGGCGACGGATCACCGCGGCACCACGTCGGCGGATCGTGACGAAGTGGATGCCGCGCTGGTTGACGCGCGCGAGTTCCGAGTAGGGGACCACCTTGGAATCGAAGAGCAGCCAGAGGGGATCGTGTCCCGCGACCTGATGCCAGAACTCGACGAACCGCATCAGTTCTCCCGGCTGATCGGCGCGGGTCAGGTTGGCGTTGGCGTAGCACACGACCCGGCTGTCTTGCTCCTGGGCGAAGAAGCTCAGGACGCTGGGACCGGCCTTGCCGCGGCGGGGCAGGTAGTGATTCTCCAGGTCGGTGGGATCGCCCCGAAACGGGATGGTGTGGAAGTCCAAGGAGAAGGCCCGCCCCTCGGGGAACAAGAGCGGGGCCAGCGCCGAGATCCAACCGGAGAGGAGGTGTTGTTGATGCTCGCGCTGGGTGCGGTAGGAGTATTCGGCGGCATGAGCGGTCTTGGGCAGGACGTTCAGGCCGGCGAAGAGGCCCAGGCCCTCATCACAGTTGAAGTCGCTGATATGACTCCGCCGTTCCTTATCCAGGAGCTTCAGGGCCAGCAAGCTCAGCAGGGCGCTGGTGGCCGGGATCATCTCCGAGCCGGGATAGCCCGCCTGCGTGACGAGGTGATCGAAGCGGAGTTGGGCCAGCAGCGGCAGGAACAGGAAGATGCCCGCGACGGCGGTGCGCACGCGCCGTCCCGGCTCCAGGTTCAGGCATCGTCGGTCGGCCACCTCGGGAGTCACCGGCCCAGACGAGGGGGCTTGGGCCGGACGTCCGGGGCACGGGGCGGCGAAAAAGGGGGTGGCGTACCCGAGCGGCACCGGGTTCGGAACTGGTGGATGACCTGGCGCAGGGTGTCGTAGGTGTATCCGAATTGGGTGGCGATCTCCTGGAGGGGCCGCCGTTGGACGAAGTAGGCCCGCAACGCCTCATAGCGTCGGTGGAGGGTGTCGTCGGGCTCGAGGAAGTAGCGGAGGCAGGAGGAGTCGTCCACGACCGGGGCTCCGAGATGTGAGGGGGTTTCTCCTTGAGTGTCCATCGCCGATCGTATCGATTGCGGCTGATGAGACCAAGGCAGGACGCTCGCGAGCGGTCGGGGATGGGGGGAAAATGGCTGTAGGGCTGAGCCGTCTCAGAGACATAGGGAGGGATGTTCAACCGGATGAATAAGGTTCGGGAGGCGGTCCCTCCGAGGAATTCCCTCACACGAGACCGCCGGGAATCTTGGAATTCTGCGAGAAAGTGGGGGCAACCGCCTCAGAAATGTGAGGGGGTTTCGGTCCATGGAAATCCGCGTTCAAGGAGTTCTGGGACGATTAGCCCGCCCGATGGCGGCTCATGACAGCTTTGCCAGTTCTGGGCCCAGATGGCACCTCATGGCAGCCTCTCTGGTACTGGGCCTAACGGCGGCGCGCCGGGGGTCGATGGCCAGACGTTCGCGGACATCGAGGCGTACGGCCTGGACCGCTGGCTGGACGAGCTGGCGGCCGATCTGAAAGCGAAATCGTACCGACCTCAGCCGGTGCGGCGCGTGTTCATCCCCAAACCGGATGGCAAGCGACGGCCGCTGGGGATCGCGACGATCCGGGACCGCGTGGCGCAGATGGCTGTGGTGTTGGTCCTGGAGCCGATATTCGAGGCTGACCTGGAGCCGGAACAATACGCCTACCGGCCCGACCGCAGCGCCCTGGACGCCGTCCGGGCGGCCCACGGGCTGGTCAACACGGGGCACACCGAGGTCATCGACGCCGACCTGTCGGGTTACTTCGAGATGGCATCTTGAT
>DATIFO010000202.1:0-62228 GCA_035455275.1 Methylomirabilis sp. (SeqCode)
GACCTCGAACTGGGCCGAGTGCCATCCGGTCAGCTACAAGTGGGTGATGCGGGCCAAGGAGCGTGGGGCCAAGATCATCCACGTGGACCCGCGATTCACGCGCACGTCGGCCACGGCGGACATCTGGGCGCCCATCCGCTCCGGCACCAACATCGTGTTCTTCGGGGGGCTGATCAGCTACGCCATCGAGCAGGGCAAGTACTTCCACGACTACGTCGTGGCGTTCACCAACGCCTCGTTCCTGATCGACCCCAGCCTGAAGACGCCGACCGACCTGGAGGGCCTGTTCACCGGCTACGACGAGGCCAAGCGCGGCTACGACCGGGCCACGTGGAAGTACCAGTTGGACGCCGACGGCAATCCCAAGCGCGACCCCAGCCTGCGAGACCCGCACTGCGTGTTTCAGCTCCTGCGGCGCCACTACAGCCGCTACACGCCGGAGATGGTGGAGCGCGTCTGCGGCCTGCCCAAGGCGAAGTTCCTCCAGGTCGCCGAGCTGTTCTGCTCCACGGGCGTCCCCGATCGCACCGGCGCCATCTCCTACGCGCTCCAGCTCAACCAGTCCAGCAACGGCGTCCAGCAGATCCGCTCCCTCTGCATGCTGCAGCTCATGCTGGGCAACATCGGCCGGCCCGGCGGGGGCGTGGTCGCCCTGCGCGGTCACAGCAACGTGCAGGGCGCGACCGACATGTCCACCCTGTACCACATCCTGCCCGGGTACATGGCGCAGCCGCTGCGGGACCCGCATCCGACCCTCAAGGACTACCTCGACAAGGAGACGCCGAAGACGAGCTACTGGGTGAACAAGCCGAATTTCCTGATCAGTCTCCTGAAGGCCTGGTACGGCGAGGCGGCCACCAAGGCGAACGACTGGGCGTACGACTACGTCCCCAAGCGGGCGAGCGCGGACGACTACTCGCATCAGCACATGCTGGTGGCCATGCTCAACGACAAGATCAAGGGGTTCATCTGCATCGGCCAGAATCCGGCCGTGGACAGCCCCAACGCCAGCATGGGCCGTCGCGCCTTTGCCAAGCTGGAATGGATGGCGGTGCAGGACCTGTTCGTCACGGAGACGGCGGAGTTCTGGAAGCAGAAGGCGGTCCACGGCAAGGACCAGGCGGTGGATCCCAAGACGGTCCAGACCGAGGTCTTCCTGCTGCCGGGCGCCCCGGCGGCCGAGAAGGACGGGTCGCTCACCAACACCATGCGGCTGCTCCAGTGGCACAGCCGCGCGGTGGAGCCCCCGGGAGAGGCCCGGTCGGATGCGGCCTTCATCTACGATCTGGGGCTGCGGCTGAAGAAGCTGCACGCCGGCTCGACGGCGAGGAAGGACCGGCCGATCCTGGACCTCCTCTGGGACTACAAGCACGACCCGAACGACCGCAAGCTCGAGCCCAAGATGGAGCTGGTCTTGAAGGAGGTCAACGGCTACGCCACCCGCGACATCCTGGACAAGGACGGCAAGGTGATCCTCAAGCAGGGGCAGCCGGTCCCCGGGTTCGCGGCGCTCAAGGACGACGGCTCCACCGCCTGCGGGAACTGGATCTACTCCGGGGTCTATCCCGCGGAGGGAAAGAACCTGGCGGCCCGGCGCGAGAAGGCGGCCTCCCCGGCGGATTACATGAATCACAACTGGGGCTTCGTGTGGCCGGCCAACCGGCGCATCCTGTACAACCGTGCTTCGGCCGATCCCTCCGGCAAGCCGTGGAGCGAGAAGAAGAAGCTCATCTGGTGGGACGAAGCCCAGAAGAAATGGGTGGGCTACGATGTTCCCGATTTCAAGCCGGACATGGCGCCCGACGCGCCCAAGCTGAAGGAAGGGCCGCTGCGGGGCATCGGCGGGCTGGACGCGTTCATCATGCGGGCCGACGGGAAGGGGGCGCTCTTCGGCCCCCTGAACGACGGCCCGTTCCCCGAGCACTACGAGCCGTTCGAGTCGCCCACGCCGAACCTGCTGTCGAAGACGAACAACAACCCGGTGGCCAAGGTCTGGGCGCTGGGCGACCTGAACAAGCTGGGGAAGCCGGAGGAGTACCCCATCGTCCTCACGACCTATCGCCTGACCGAGCACCACGCCGCGGGGATGTCGCGTCATGTCCCCTGGCTGGCGGAGAAATTCGCCGGCCACTTCGCCGAGATCAGCCACGCGCTGGCGGCGGAGAAGGGGATCAGGAACGGCGACATGATCACCGTGCTGACCCCGCGGAACAAGATCCACCTCCGCGCCCTGCTGACCGAGCGGTTCCGGCCGTTCACGATCGACGGGAAGAAGGTCCACCACATTGGCATCCCCTGGCACTGGGGCTGGCTGGGTGTCATGCCCAGTGCCGTCGGCGATGTGACCAATGATCTGGTCGCCAGCATCGGCGACCCCACCACGTACATCCAGGAGAGCAAGGCGCTGCTTTGCGACGTCAAGAAGGGGGAGGTGTGACGATGGCCAGAACCCTTGCAATGTTCACCGACACCTCGGTGTGCATCGGCTGCCGGGCCTGTGAGGTTGCATGCAAGCAGTGGAACCAGCTTCCGGCCGAGAAGCCCGAGTGGACCGGCAGCTACGCGGCCCAGCCGCACTTCACCGACAAGAGCTGGCGGCACGTGAAATTCATCGAGAAGCAGACCGAGGGCGGCGATCCCAAGTGGCTGCTCATGAGCGACGTCTGCAAGCACTGCAACGAGGCCGGGTGTCTGGAGGCCTGCCCCACGGGCGCCATCTACCGCACCCCCTTCGGCACCGTGGACATCAACCAGGACATCTGCAACGGCTGCCGCTACTGCGTGTCCGCCTGCCCCTTCGGCGTCGTGCACTTCAACGAGGGAACGGGTCGGGTCAACAAGTGCACCTTCTGCGTGGATCGGACCTCGGAGGGGATGCAGACCGCCTGCGCCAAGACCTGCCCGACGCAGTCCATCCAGTTCGGATACCGGGATGAGCTGGCGTCCAAGGCGTACAAGCGGCTCGACGAGCTGCACAAGCAGGGGGTGAAAGAGGCCAACCTGTACGGCGTGGACGAGCAGGGTCCGCTGGGCGGCCTGAACGCGTTCTTCCTTCTCCTGGACAAGCCCGAGGCATACGGACTGCCCGAGAACCCCCAGCTTCCAGAGAAGCCCATCTTCAAGGATGCGGCCATCAGCGCCGGCACCGCCATCCTGGCGGGGATCGGCGCCGTCGTGGCCTTCCGGGAGCGAGGTGGCGGAGGTGGTGGAGAGGGAGGGGAGGAATAGCCATGCCGAATCTCACGAGCCCGCACTGGCCTCTCCTGATCGATATATACTTCTTTCTCGTGGGCGTGGCCGGCGGGGCCTTCATGGCCGCCGGCGTGGCCGACATCTTTGGCGGCAAGAAGGATCGCGTGGTGACGAAGGTGGGGAGCTGGCTGGCCCTCCTGGCGCTGATCCCGGGGCCGATCTTTCTCATCATCGACCTGGGGATGCCCTCGCGTTTCCTGAACATGATGTTCAGCTCCAAGACCAGCACCAGCATCGGTCTGAGCGCCATCACCATCGGCCCGTTTCACATCAAGCCGTTCTCGCCGATGAACCTGGGGGCATGGGCGCTCATGGGCTTCGGTCTTTGCGCCCTGGGGGTGGTGGTCGCGCTCTACCTGGAAGATAACCGTCGGGCCCGAAACCTGGCACCGCTGCGCGGGGCCTTCGGGGCAATCGGCGTTCTGCTGGGCTTCTTCGTGGCGGGGTATCCGGGCCAGCTCCTGGCGGCGACGGCCCAGCCCTTCTGGACAAACGCGCGCCCGCTGGGCGCGCTCTTCATGGCTGTCGGCGCGGCAACGGGTCTGGCCTCGATCGCCTTGATCCTGAGCCTCCAGGGACCCGAGGTCAGCAGCAGTCTGGTGAAGGTGCGCCGGGCCTACACCATCACCGTCGTCCTGGAGGCCCTCACGCTCATCGCGGTCCTCTGGGCGGTTTCCCAGGGGCCGGCCTGGAGCGCCGGTCGCCTGTGGATGCTCTTCGCCGGTCGGTACAGCCCGATCTTCTGGATCGGTGCCGTGGCGATCGGCCTGGTGTTGCCGCTGGTGCTGGAGTTCCGGGACGGATTCCTCCAGAACTACCGGCAGGGACCGGGAAGGGTGGTCCTGGCGTCCGCGCTGATCCTGGTCGGCGGCTTCCTGATCAAGTACGTGATCTTTGCCGTGGGACAGGCCTGATCCGGGGCCGCGGTGGCAGATGGATCCGCGGGGGCGATGATCCCTGGCGTGAATCGGAGGGGGAAGGATGTACACCGGTCATGAGGTCATGGGGATGGTCACCCGGGTGGACCGGGAATCGGGACACGTCCGGGTCAAGGACGATGGGGAAGCCTTCTGCACCGTCTGCTGCGGCGGCGAGACGGAGATCCTGGCCGAGGGTGATCCGCTCCACCTGGAAGGTCTCCAGCCCGGCGACTACATCCGGAGCGAATGCGTCCCGGGCGAAGACGGCAAGCTGCTGGCCCGGAAGATCGTCCTGCTGCGTCCGGCCTGGCGGATGATCGAGAGCCCGGAGATGTAGCCGAGGGAGCGGACCCGAGCGTGTGGGTCGTGGCAGGGCGACCGGCGACCCGCGTTCACCGGAAGGGGATTCGCATCCATGTTGAAGGACCACGCCTGGAACGAGATTGCCGCCGTCTTCGAGAGAGCGCGCCGCCGGCAGCCGTCACTGGGGGAGTTCCTGGACTTCTGCGAGAAGCTGGTCAAGGAGCAGCACTCCGTGACGGTGGATCTGGAGATCCGGACTTTCGACGAGGCCAAGCTGCGGGACCGGAGCGCGCGCGGGGAATCGGTCCTGCCGCGGGACGAGTTCCCCCTGGATCTGGCCTCGGCGGAATCCCTCTTCCGGGCGATCTGCGGGCTGGCCAGAGAGCGGGGTCCGGAGGTGCGGTCGGCCGCACAGGAGATCGAGGCGGCCTTCGGATGGGGAGGGGGAAGTCTCCCGGAGCTGCTTCGCGGCACGGTGGCAGAGGAAGGGCATGCGTACGCCGTGGCGGACCAGCGGGGCCTGGATCCGGAGCTGCTCCACACGCTCGCCGAGGCGAGTGTCCGTCCGTCGCTCCAGGCGGCCGCCAAGGCCATCGGCCCGCTGGTGGAAAACGACCGATGGCTCAAAGCGGTCTGCCCCGTCTGCGGCTCCGAGCCGAAGTTCGCCGAGCTGCGCGGCCAGGAGCTGGGGGCCTCCCGGTACCTGCACTGCGGCTTCTGCGGCTGGGCGTGGCCGGTCCGGCGCGTGTGTTGCCCGTTCTGCGACAACACGGATCACGAGCGTCTGCAGACCCTGATCATCGAGAACCACCTGGCGTGCAAGCTGGAAGTGTGCGATCTGTGTCATCGCTACCTGAAGCTGGTGGACAGCAAGGAGTTCATCGGCCTGATCCCGGAAGTGGAGGTGCTGCTCACGCCGCATCTGGATCTGGCGGCGATGGAGCGTGGGTACCACTAGCCCCAGGAGCGTGCGCTCACGGTTCGCGGCTGAGGTCGCGTTCAAGCAAATCCCCCCGTCCCCCCCTTCGGCAAAGGGGGGGGCGAGGGGGGACTTGGCCGGACCGAGAACCTGAATCAACAGCACTGGGGTTAAGCGGGGGGCACCGGTGTGGCGCAAGAAGAAGGTCGATGAGTGGGTCGTCGTGACGCTGCTCAACCAGGCCAAGGCCGAGATCCACGACCCCGACGCGGTGAACCGGCTGCTGCGAGAGGTCGGCAAGTTCTTCGACCCGCTGACCGGACGAGCCATGCTTGAGGGAGGCGCCCGCGCGGAGGTGATGACCCACCTGGAGCGGGGGGAAAGGGAGGCGGCCCTGGCCAGCATCGACCGGCACATCGAGACCTGTCAGAGGCGGGTCGAGCCCAGGGCCTCACGGGAGTCTTGTGTCGAGCAGCCTGCCTGTTCCGACTCCAGGGATCCCTGATCGGGCCCCAGGCCTCGTCGCGCCGGCTGCATTACCTCTTCACGCCCTTCGTGCTGCTGCCCGTCCTGGGGCACATCGCGCTGGCGACCATTCATCCGCGCACGCGGGCATCGCTTCGCGGGATGCTCTCCGGCGTGGTGGACGCTGCCTGGGCCAGAGAGCATCACCCCCGGTGGTACGCCGAGATCTCCCGGGGGGCCCGGGATCCGGTGAAAGAGGGCGGGCGTGAGTCTCGGGAACGCGAGGCTGTGGGGAGATGATGATTGATGTCTAGCCGTATCCGTCTGCACCGCTTCTCCAGCCGGGGCTTTGAGCCCCTGGAGATCCCCGTGGTGGAGGAGCGCCCCCTGGGCCTCTACGTCAACGGGCAAGAACTCGTCACGCTCCTCTGCACGCCGACCAAGCTGGAGGCCCTGATCGTCGGCTTCCTCTCCTTCGAGGGAATCATCCGAGGATTGAAGGACATCCGGAGCCTGACGGTCCTGGACGGGGATGGCTATGCCGACCTGCGCCTCGCGTCCGAGTTCGTGCCTCCCCGACGGCGGATCCACACCTCGGGCTGCGGCGGCGGGATCACCTTCTCCCTGGAAACAGAGCAGTCGGCGGCGCAGCGCGACAATTCCAGCGTGGACCCCACCTCGCTCTTCCCGCTCCTCCGTGAGCTGTACGCCGAGGCCCAGGCCTACCGGGAGTCGCGGGGAATCCACGCCGCGGCGCTGGCGGACGGTGAGAAGCTTCTCATCGTGACCGAGGACGTGGGTCGCCATAACGCCATCGACAAGGTCTGCGGCGAGGCCATGCTCCGGGGGATCCCCACGGAGGGGAAGATCCTGCTGGCCACGGGCCGGATCTCGTCGGAGATGCTCCGCAAGGCGGCCCACATGGGGACACCCATCGTGGTCTCGCGCACCTCGGCCACGAGCCTCTCCGTCCAGCTCGCCAAGCGGCTGGGCCTCACCCTCATCGGCTACGTCCGCGGCGACAGCTTCTACGTCTACAGCCACCCCGAACGGCTCGTCCTCCGCCGGCCCGATCCGGTCCTCGCCGGCCAGCGCTAAGGCAGCTCGTCGGAACGCCACGCCTGTCTCTCATTCCCGGGCTGCGCCATGTCTGATACCAATGCGGCTCGCTCGCGGCATCACCCGGCGAAATCCCCCCTGGCCCCCCTTCTCCAAAGCGGGGGGAACGGGGGATTTGCGCCGTCGGTGGCGGCGTGCCCGACGCGCGAAGGCGAAAGGCAGCCGACGTGGCAACACGCCGGCGATCGTCGTCCAGGCGCGCCGATTTCGGCTTGCCCTCGAACGAGGGGGGTGGCATCATGGTCGAGCATTCTTCCATGCTGAGTGTCTCCAGTCGGAGGGATAGGCCATGCCTGACTACTATGAGTTCGAGGTGTCGCTCCGGCACGTCAAGCCACGCATCTGGCGGCGATTCCTGATCCGGAAGGCGGCCACGTTCCAGGACCTGCACATGGCCATCCAGGATGCCTGCGGGTGGTGGAACTCCCATCTCTTCGCCTTTCGAACCTGGGGGCGCGACGGCGAAGAGATCGCCGGCATCCCCGAGGCCGATTGGGACGAGCCCGTGCCGGACGCGCGGAAGATCAAGCTGGCGGCCTTCTTCGAGGAGTCGGGGGCGGACAAGTGTCTGTACGAGTACGACTTCGGGGACGGGTGGGAGCATGAGGTGAAACTCAGGAAACCCCTCGCAATGCCGGAGTCCTTCAAGCGCCGCCTGCTGGACGGCCGCCGCGCCTTTCCCCCAGAGGACTGCGGAGGGGTGTGGGGCTACGAGCGGTGCGTGAAGCTGCTCAGCGGCGCCACGGACGAGACGGATGACGAAGTCGAGGATCTCAAGGAATGGCTCTGCGATTGGAAGCCCGAGTCCTTCGATCTGGCCGCGACGAAGCTTGCCTTCGACCGCTGAAGGTAACCGCCGGTGATCGCTCTCCATGCGGGATTCCTCGACAGGCGGTTGTGGCTCTGGGGTGAATCGTCCGCGGAGGGGGCCGAGGGGGCCACGCCGCACCGTGGGCGCAAGGCCAAGGCATCCCCGCCCGTCTTTCCGTTTGACGCGGGTGCGGCCAGGCTGGCTGCTGTGCTGGAAGAGGCGGGGGTGGCGGTTCGGGACCGGCCGAAGCACCGAGCGACGGCGATCGCCTGGTTGCCGACGACCGGGGGCTCGCCCGTGCCGTCGAGCCCACTCGTGGCAGGGCCTCCGGACTCGGGTGGCGCGCCCGCCCTTTCCCCCTGGACGGTCGCGGTCCTGCCCCTGTCCCCCGGGGATGCCCTCGGTCTGCTGTGTGCGAGCGTCGGCAAACACACGCTGGCGCCCGGGGTGGTCGTGAGCTGCGATCTCGCATTCTGGGCGCGGGCCATGCGGTTCGCGGGGACACTGGTGGCCCGGCAGCAGTTTCTTCCCGGCCTGGAGTCCCGCAACGGCGGCTACCGGGCGCTCTGGGAGCCCGTCGTGGCCGGGCAAGACGGGGAGCGCTTGGCCGCCCTCGCCAGGGAGATGCCACCGGCCTGCCGCGGGCTGTCCTCCGGGGCGATGGCCGGGCCGCCGGAATCGTCGCCGCCCTCGGCTCTCCGCGAATTCCTCGCGGCGATGACGGACCACCTCGTTCGCACCGCGGGATCGGAAGCTTCAGGCGGGGCCCCCGGCTCTCACCCGAGGCAAGAGAAGGCCGGAGAGTTCGCCAGCCTGCACGACCAGTGGCTTCACGCCTTGCGATCAGCCGAAGGGACCATGGAGGGCGGGACGGCGGAGCTGGGGGAACTCGCCCGCCAGGTCCAGGAGTGGCGCCGGCCCATCACCGTGGCGGCAGCCTCGCCGCTCCGTCTCTCCTTTCGCCTGGAAGAGCCCTCGAGCGCGACCGACGAGGGCGGGGGCCGGGGCAAGGCCGCCCGCGAATCCTGGTACGTCCGCTACCTGCTCCAGCCGCAGGACGACCCGAGCCTGCTGATCCCGGTCCGCGACGCGTGGGAGCCTGTGGGACCCAGCGCGTCGTTGCTCCGCCACTGGGATGACCACATCCACGAGTATCTCCTTTCCTCACTCGGCCAGGCTGCCGGGCTGTGCAGGGACATCGAGGGGAGCCTCAAGACATCGAAACCAGGCGGCTACGCGCTGAACGCGAGCGGGGCACACTCATTCCTGGCGGAGCACGCCGCACTCTTGGAGCAGGCCGGATTCGGCGTGATGCTCCCGGCCTGGTGGACGCGCAAGGGCACCAAGATTCGCCTGGCGGTCCAGGCGCGGGTGAAGAGCCCCAAGATGCAGGGCGGCAGCGGGCTCTCGCTCAACGAGATCGTCCGGTTCGACTGGGAGGTCGCCCTGGGCGATGAGACCCTCACCCGGGAAGAGCTGGAGGCGCTGGCCCGAATGAAGGCGCCGCTCGTGAAGGTGCGCGGCCAGTGGGTGGTGATGAACGCCGACGAGATTCGCGCGGCGCTGGAGTTCTGGAAGAAGCAACCCTCCCAGACGGCCACGGTGCAGCAGGTCATCCAGATGAGCCTGGGCGCCACGGACCGGGTGCGCGGACTCGACTTCAATGGCGTCAAGGCGACCGGCTGGGTCGGGGTCCTGCTCGACCGCCTGGAGGGGCGGAGCCCGTTCGCGGAGATTCCACCGCCCGCACAGTTTGCGGGGACGCTCCGGCCGTATCAAGTTCGCGGCTACTCCTGGCTGGCGTTTCTCCGGGAGTGGGGGTTTGGCGCGTGTCTGGCCGACGACATGGGTCTCGGGAAGACCGTGCAGACCCTGGCCATGATCCAGCGGGACTGGGAGGCCAACGGGAAGCGGCCGGTGCTCCTGGTCTGTCCCACCTCCGTGGTGAACAACTGGCAGAAGGAGGCCGCGCGGTTCACGCCGGACCTTCCCGTGATGGTCCATCACGGGGTGGGACGGAAGAAGGGCGAGGCCTTCGCGCACGAGGTCGAGAAGCAGTCGATCGTCATCTCGACGTACGCCCTCCTGCACCGAGACCTGGAACACCTGCAAGGCGTCGCCTGGGGCGGGGTCATCCTGGACGAGGCGCAGAACGTCAAGAATCCGGAGACGAAACAGGCCAGGGCGGCACGGGCCCTCCCCGCGGGCTATCGGGCGGCCCTCACCGGCACGCCGGTGGAGAACAACGTCGGCGACCTCTGGTCCATCATGGAGTTTCTCAACCCCGGCTTGCTGGGAACCCAGGCGGAGTTCAAGCGACGCTTCTTCATCCCGATCCAGGCGGAACAGGATGCCGAGGCGGCCGCGCGCCTCAAGCGCCTGACCGGCCCCTTCGTCCTCCGGCGGCTCAAGACGGATAGGTCCATCATCGCCGATCTGCCCGAGAAGATGGAGATGAAGGTCTTCTGCACCCTCACCAAGGAGCAGGCGTCGCTGTACGAGGCGGTGGCGCGCGAGGCCGAACGGACGCTGGATGCCGCCGAGGGCATCCAGCGCAAGGGCGTCGTCCTCGCGACCCTCTCGAAGCTCAAGCAGGTCTGCAACCACCCGGCTCAGTTTCTGGGCGACAACTCCAGCATACCCGGACGATCCGGGAAACTCGCGCGGCTGGCGGAGATGCTCGAAGAGGTCCTGGAGTTGGGGGAGCGGGCGCTGGTCTTCAGCCAGTTCGCGGAGATGGGCACGATCCTCCAGCGGCATCTTCAAGAAACTTTCGGCCGGGAGGTGCTGTTCCTGCACGGGGGCGTGCCCAAGCGGCAGCGGGATCAGATGGTCGAACGGTTCCAGGCCGAGGACGGGCGTGCGCCCATCTTCCTCCTGTCCCTCAAGGCCGGCGGGACGGGCCTGAACCTGACGCGGGCGAACCATGTCTTTCACTTCGATCGCTGGTGGAACCCGGCCGTGGAGAACCAAGCGACCGACCGCGCCTTCCGGATCGGCCAGACTCGCAACGTGCAGGTGCACAAATTCGTCTGCGCGGGGACGCTGGAGGAGCAGATCGACGAGATGATCGAGCGCAAGCAGGCGGTCGCCGAGCAAGTGGTGGGGGCGGGCGAAGGCTGGCTGACGGAGCTGTCCAACCAGGAACTGAAGCGCCTGTTCACCCTGCGCCGCGAGGCGGTGGAGGAGTAGGATGGCCTGGTGGCGTGAGTTCGGGTACTTCCCGCCCTCGCGACCGCGTGCGGCGAAGGGCGGCATCAGGGCGCAGTCGAGGGGGGGTCGCTTCGGCGAAAGCTGGTGGGCCAGGCGCTGGATCGAGGTTCTGGAAGGCTTCAACATCGGCGCGCGCCTCCAGCGCGGCCGGTCGTATGCCCGCCGGGGACAAGTGCTCTCCGTCGCGATCGCGAAGGGCGCGGTCTCCGCGAAGGTGCAAGGCTCCCGCCCGACACCCTACCAGGTCAGCATCAAGGTGGCGGCGCTGTCCAAGGCCGAATGGAAGCGGCTGGCCGAAATCCTCGGCGGGAAGGCGCTGTTCGTGGCGAAGCTTCTCGCGGGCGAGATGCCGCAGGAGATCGAAGAGGCTTTCCGGGACGCCGGCCTGTCGCTCTTTCCGGAAGCGATCCGCGATCTGGAGACGGAATGCTCTTGCCCAGACTGGTCCAACCCCTGCAAGCACATCGCCGCGGTGTATTACCTGCTGGGCGAGGAGTTCGACCGGGATCCGTTCCTGATCTTCAAGCTGCGCGGTATGGAGCGGAATGAGCTGATCGGTCTCATCGGCGGCGGACCGAAGGCCGAGCGGAAGGACAGAGGAGCGAAGGCCGTCCGCGCACACGGGACATCCGCCGAGGAATCCACGCCGGCCGGCATCCCTCTTCCAAGTGACCCGGGGGCCTTCTGGGGGAAGGAGGCTCCCAGCGAGGAGTCCTTCGGCGAAGTGCGGATCCCGGCGGTCCCCGCGGCGCTGGTCAAGCGACTGGGAAGCTTTCCCTTCTGGCGCGGCGAAGAGAACTTTGTGCCTGCCCTGGAGCGGGTCTACCGCGGCGCCGCGGCAGTCGGCATGGACGTGTTCCTTGGCGTCACCCGCGACGGGCTCGCCCTCGACCCGAGGCGCTAAACCTGAAGGAGCAACTCAACCGCCAGTACCGACGGCATCGCCGTTCGTGTGCGAAGGACGCCAGGGAACCGCCCGGGCTCACAGCGCTGAGGCGGACGCACCTGGAAACGCAAGTCGGAAGATCTGGGTGCGGAAGCTCCTTCATGGTGATGAAACGTGGTGGGCCTTTGCGATCTTTGCGGTCTTGGCGGTGAAATATTCGGGCTAGAGAAGGCAGGCGCAGGTGCGAGGCGGGCCCAGCCGGGGCTCCGAAAGCGTGTGGTCGGTAGAGACCTGTTTGGTTTGTGCGCTCAGCGCAAGAACCAGGAGAGACCTATGATCGAGTTGGCGCGGGCGCTACGGGCCGCGGTGGAAGAGGCGGCTGGGCGGCTCAGAGGCTTCGGGGAAACCGATGTCAGTCGGGACCGGGGTCCTGGCAAGTGGACGAAGAAGGAGATCCTGGGCCACCTGATCGACTCCGCCGCCAACAATCACCAGCGCTTCGCGCGAGCGCAGTTCGTGAGCCCATTCATCTGGCCCGGGTACGACCAGCAGTCGTGGGTATCGTTACACCGGTATCGCGACCGCCCCTGGGCAGAGCTGGTCGACCTCTGGGTGGGCCTGAATCGCCACGTGGCCCAGGTCATCGAAGGCGTGCCGGCCGAGAAACTGCAGACGCCCTGCACCATCGGCGACGACAGGCCCGTCTCGCTGGAGTGGTGCATCCGAGACTACCTGAGGCACCTGAACCACCACCTGGCGCAGATCCCGGGTGAGTGAACCTTGAGTCCCGGGACAATGACTATTGCGCCCTGCGCGGCGTGCTCTGCAGCAGCTCTGCCAGCTCCTTCTTCCAGAATTTCGCTCGCCCGGTGGTGCCGTGGCCTGAAGTCTCCTCGCTGCCGGGGATCAGGAACACGCGGCCGTTCTTCACGCGCTTGATCTCCCGGTCGAGCACCCCGAGCTCCGGGGGGTTGCGCTCGTCGTCCGCCGAGTTGATCGCCAGGAGCGTCGCCTGGATGCGCTCCAGGCCCGGCGAGGGGTTGTAGTCGCGCGACGAATCCCACTGGTACAGGTGGTCGTTGGCATCGCCAGGGAACGGCGCGCGGAGGCGCTGGTCGAGCAGCGCATCGGCCTTTTCCCGCGTGGGCGCCAGCTTGTAGAGCCCCTGGTTCCCGCCATTGGTGCCGATCCCGAAGAACACCGATGCGAGCTGCAGGCTCCGCGGCTGCTTGGTGTAGTTGCCGTCCATCCATTCCGGGTCATTGCGGATGGCATCGATGAGCAGCCGGCGCATCAGCCAGTTGCGGCCGGACATCTCGGTCGGCAGCGACGCCATCGGGACGGCGATGTCCATGCGGTCCGGGTACTTCTGGGCCCAGATCCAGGTCTGCATGCCGCCCATCGAGTTGCCCAGCACCAGACGGAGGTGGCGCAGGCCAAGGTGTTCGGTGACCAGCCGGTATTGGGCATCCACCATGTCGTCGTAGTTGTATCTCGGAAACTTCGTCCGCAGGCCGTCCGACGGCTTGCTCGATTTGCCGGTGCCAATGGCGTCCGGCAGGATGATGAAATAGCGGCTGGCGTCCAGAGGCTGCCCGGGGCCGAACAGCTCGCCACCAAATGCGGGCGTGAGCATGCCCGCGCCCGACCCCGTCGTCCCGTGCAGGATCAGCACCGGCTCGCCGGTCGCCGCGCCCAGGGTGGTGTAATGGAGCCGCAGCTCGGGGAGAACTTCGCCGGTGTGAAACCGGAAATCGCGCACCACCCAGGCGCCTTCCTTCGGCGCGGGATAGTCGGCGGGGAGGCCCGGAAGCGCGGCCAGCGTGAACACCAGAGCCCAGATCGCCCCCCCGAGAAATCTGATGAGCTTCATTTCAGGCGCCTCCTTCGCTGATTGTGTTATGCAATAACTGCCGCTCCGAGTACACCACCCTGGCGAGAGAAGCCGGTGGTGTCGGGAGACGGCACCAAGCGGTTGTCGTAGCGGAGAGAACGGAACGCCGGGCACGATGGGTAGAACTGGACCGCTGGTCTACAAGCTATGGGGATTCTATCCGAACACTGGTGCCGGGGGAAGCGCATTGCGAGCACCAGCGCAGGGTGCGCGACATACCCATAAGTGCCGCTTGACGGGCGCGGCTCAAGCTGCCACAATCCGGTATGATAACAATCATACCGCGGAGGGTTGATCCATGCCGACACGAGCGGTGAAGGTAGCCATCACGATCCCCGAGGGCGAATTTCGTGAGGTGGAGGCAATCCGAAAGCGACTGAAGATCACGCGCAGCGGGGTGATCCTCAGGGCGCTGGAGCACTGGCTCGCCGCCCAGCGGGAAGCGCAGCTCGATCGCAAGTATCAGGCCGCCTATCGGCGGAGGCCCGAGACAAAGAACGAGATCTCGACCCAGCAGGCGCTGGCGATGCCGCCCCTCATGTCCGAGGAATGGTGAGGATGAAACGCGGTGAGGTGTGGTGGGCCGACCTTGCTCAACCTGCCGGGAGACGCCCGGTCCTCTTGCTCTCGCGTAACGCCGCCTATGCCGTCCGCAGCCTCATCACCATCGCGCCCATCACGAGGACGGTCCGCAACATCCCAGTCGAGGTTCCCCTCGGAGCGGCCAACGGCCTCCCCCGCCCCTGCGTGGTAAACTGCGATTCCATCGCGACAATCCCCAAGGCTCTGCTCACCGAGCGGATCACCGTCCTGGGCTCATCCAAGCTTGCCGCCGTCAATGCCGCCATTCGATTTGCGCTCTCCATTCCCTGAAAGCGCGCGCTGCCCTTCTTACGATCGGCCCCGCCCCGGCGACGCGCGCAGCCCGGCACCTCAGATGTCCACTCGGTCAATTGATTCCACAAGAGAAGAGGCCCGGGGGGTAGTTCATTCCAGCAAGAGTGTCCCCCTTATGCGGTGAATTGATAGCCGAAAGGAACGAGTTGTATGCTGCCACGGATGGTCAATCGGATCAACAGCCCCTAGTCCAGCCGGAGCGTCTCGCCGCGGCGTTTCGGGACGTGGTGGTCCACCCGTACGCCCGGGTGCAGCTTCCCGTGTATTGGAGATCCCAACGCGTGACGTGGTGGCATTGAAGGCCCGGCGGGATGCAGCCACGGCGGCCCGCTTGCGCCAGCTCCCCAACGATCTCCAAGAGCCGGAGGATGCGAGGGTTCACACAGCGCAAAATGATGTGGGCAACAACATCCCCCTTCACGCCGAGAGGGCGCTCGGGTCTGCTCGGGGGAGAACGACCTGCCTCGGCAAGGTGACAAGAGTGGCAGCCCCCATTACAAGTCTTTCACCGCAAAGCTCGCAAAGCGCGCAAAGGAGGAGGAAGCGGCAGGCTTCGGCCTCTGAGTATGGGCGTGAAGTATTTCGCCATCCCCGCGGACCCTGTCGCCCGATCCCCTGAATCCCAAGAGCGTTCTTTTTGCGTGCTTGGTGCACCAACGGCGAGGCCGTTGGTGCCGGCGGTGCTACTACACTGTTCGGGATAATCTGAGTTTTTACTCTCTACGCAGCATTCCCTTCGTCACGAGGCAATGCCGCGGAAAGTGCGAAAGGGCTGCCGTGCCTGTCGCCATCCATTGTTGGTGGTATGTTCCTATTGGGGTATGTACCTTGACAGCCGAACCAGGCCGAGGGTAGGCTCTCACAGATCGCTCCTCGCCGTCACGACCAACGGAGACGACTCCATGGGGTCGGCCAGGGACAGCGCTCCGGACCCGAATCGCGCCAGCGGCTCGGCCCGCTCACGGTGGCCGGCCCGGGTGCGGCACCGTCCGACATCCGGCATCGCACCCGCGAGGCCTCAACGACCTCCAGCAGGGGCATCCTCGAGGGTCGACCCAAAGACCTTACCCTTCATTCCCTTCCCACCCGGCGTCCGCCCTCTCGGCCGCCAACCCAAACTCCTCGACCGTCGGCGCGAGGCCTTGCGCGCCCGTCACTACAGCTCGCGGACCGAACAAAGCTACCTGCACTGTGCCAAGCGGTACAACGTCTTTCACGACGTCCGCCATCCGGCCGAGATGGCCGAACCCGAGATTCATGCTTTCCTCACCCGCTTGGCCATGAAGGAGAAGGCGAGCGCCTCCACGCAGAACCAGGCGCTCAGCACATGGCTATTCCCGTGTCGGCGCGATCTGGATCGACAGATCGACGACATCGGAAGCGTTGTTCGCGCGCGACAGCCGAGCCCGCCGCCTCTCGGAGCTGTCGGAAAGTGCTTGAGACTACGTTGCTGTAAGCCTCTCCCCCAGACTGAACAGGCGGCGGTTGAACCTCTTTAGCCTGGACATGCCTGCTGCCTCTCTGGCATCACATGACCTGGCAACTGCCGACCTTCGCTTTGCGAAACTGACCAAGGCGGTACTCATTGGCAGCAACTTAGGAGAGCGATGGGTGGGTGATAGGTTGAGTGATACGAGATGAGAGGAAATCGGGTGATTGGGGATAAGAATTTGCGAAGCATGCGGGACTGTCTATAATCAGCGTCCCAAGACCGCCGCCGGGCGGATCCGGTGTTGCCGGCAGCAGAAGCAGTCTGCGCCTGAATCCCTGGCGGCGACTACCAGTACGACGCCGTGCTTGAGTTACAAAACGGCGCCCCTTTCCATTTCATCACACTCAAAGGAGGGGAACGATGTTTACGACAAGACCAGGTTACACCTTTTCGGTAGGGTTGACGGCCCTTGCCGCCGTCATCGCTCTTGCGGCGCTTAACCCGGCTTACCCAGCGGAGCGAAAGTCGATCCGCTGGGCCACGTCCAGTACGGGCTCTTACGGCTACAAAGTCGCGGCCCAGATGACGAAAGTGTTGGAGGACGCGCTTGGCGGCGAGTACACCGTTACCGTCAATCCGTATCCTTCGACGACCGCCGCCATGAAGGCGACGATGGATGGCAACGGGGAGATCGGCTACACGGCGGATGTCGGGATGACCCAGGTCTACACCGGCGAAGGCGGCTTCAAGAATTACACTCCGGCCAAGTCGAATCTGGTCCACACCTGGTATGCCTATCCGATGGAGTCGTTCATGGCCGTGTATGCTCCGAAAGCCGGTCAGTTCAAATCCTGGGGTGACTTCAGCGGCAAGCCGGTATTCTTCACCCCGGCCGGATTCATGAACTGGCTGAACTTCCAGCGCATCTTCAAGGCGCTCGGCTATGAGTTCAAACACGTCCAGATCGGCGAAGCGGCGCAGGGCGACGCGCTTCAGGCCGGGACCGTTGTCGGCGCCGTCGCCTATACGACCGCCGGCGCGTCTCTTCCTTCATACTGGCGGGAAACGGAGCTGCGCCTGGATATCAAGTTGATCAATCCGAGTCCGGATGAGGTCAAGAAGCTGACGGCGGCGGGTCTTGCTCCCGTGGAGGTCGATGCCACCAAAGCCTTCAGCAAGGACGTCGGCGTGAAAACGGTCCTGGGTGTGCCGATCCTCTTCGGTTACAACGTGCGCGCAGATATGCCGGAAGAAGTCGTCTACAAGATGTTGAGTTCGTTTTACAATAACCGCGAGAGCCTCGCCAAGGCCGATCCGGGATTTGCACCCATGGCGCGCGATTTCATCAGCATGCAGGTGAACGGCATCAACGCCAATCCGACCATTCCGGTGCATGCGGGGATGGCAAAGTTCCTGAAAGAGAAGAAGGCCTGGAATGACAAGTGGATCGTTGCAGGCGGCAAGTGATCGCGCAGGAGGGATTCCGGGCGGGAGGGGAACTGGTGCGGCCACGGCGCCGGTTCTCCCCGTCACCACTGAGTGGGGGTCTTCACTTGGCATATCCACGCTGACGCCCGGGAGGCGACGAACACCTAACAGGCTGCTGAAAAAGGCCCATCTGCGGTGACCCACCTCCGGTGGGCGCCCCGCGCGCTCGCGCGGCGCTGCGTGGTTCGTCAGGCTCACCACGACCGGGATGAGCCTCGCGTCGCACGCCGCCTTGCATCTGGGCCTTCTTGAGCAGCCTGGCCGAATTCGGGTTTTTCAGCAAGCTGTTAAAGGAAGAATGGGAACACCATGCTGAGTGACCGAATCAAGCGATACGTCAATCTCAAGAACCTGATCTTCATCTTGTCGATCATCATGTTCATCTGGCTGGGGTGGTACTTCTACACCGGTTACGGCGGCCCGACCGAACTGGTGGCGTACCTTGTGCCGATCGCTCTGATGCTGCGAATCCTCCATATGCACCAGAATCGTTATATATACAAGCGACTGTCGCCACTCGTGAATCATATCCTTGTCGTTGTCTATCTCGGCATCTGTCTTTACGCCTTTTATCATTTCTTCAGGGATTACGACCAGATCGCGATCTGGCGGCAGGGATCCTATACCAGGGAGGACTTCATCATGGGCCTCCTGGTTTTTCTTCTGGTGATGGAGCTCTCAAGGGTCGCCCATTCCGAGCTGTTTTGGATGAACGTGATTCTGGTGGTCTACACGCTGTGGGGTTATCTGAGCCCGATCGATTTCTTCTGGCATCCAGGGACCTCCTTCTACCGGGTGATCACGTCGAGCACGGTCGAACTCTCGACCGGGATTTACGGGCAATACGCACAGATCGCCCTGACGACGATCGCGGCATTCCTGCTCCTGGCGGCGGCGGCGCGCGGCTTCGATGCGCAGGGGGCGATGGTTAGCTTTATGCGGAGGATCGCCGGAAAGTCACGGCATACCATCCCCCAGACGGCCGTGCTGGCCTCGTCCGCGGTCGGCATGATCAGCGGCAGTGGCGCGGCCAACGCCACGGTGGTCGGCGCTTTCACGATCCCGCTGATGAAACGTTACGGCGTCCCGGGGGAGTTCGCCGGGGCGGTGGAGACCGCGGCGTCGATGGGCGGGCTGATCATGCCGCCGGTGATGGCGGTCGCCGGTTTCGTGATGGCGGAATTCCTCGCCGTGTCCTACTGGAGCGTGGCCCTCCGAGGCTTCGCCCTCGCCTTCATCTACTACTCCACTCTCTCCCTGTCCGTTTATCTCATGAGCGTGAGGCTCATGCCCGCCTCGCCGATCGAGGCGACGACCCTTCCGGTCTACGAGCAGATCAAGACGGCCATCTTCTTCATCGGGATCATCTTTCTCACCATCCTGATGGGGCTGCTCAACTATGGCGAGCAGCTCGCGGGGCTCTACACCGGGGCCTTCATGTTCGCCCTCCTCATCCTGCTCTTCTTGTATTTCAAGTACGTCCGGAAGGATCCGGCGGCGGAAAAGGATGCGCTCTTCGCGAACGTCCGCATCATGATCGAGACGCATGCCGAGATGACCTCTTATCTGCTCTTGATGCTGGCGACGCTCGGCATCATGGTCGGCCTGTTCACCGTGACCGGCTTTATCAACCGCATGGGGGGGATGCTCCTGCGCGTCGGCGAGTGGAATGTCATCGCGCTGGTGTTGATGGCCTGGCTGTTCGGTTGGCTCGTCGGCGCCGGTCTGCCGCCGACTGCGACCTATATCGTCCTGGCGGTCATCATCGTGGATCCGATGCGCAAGCTCGGCATCGATCCCTGGATCGCGCATTTCTTCGCCTTCTTGCTCGCGGTCTGGGGCGAATTGTCACCGCCGACATCGCTCGCGGCGGCGGTCTCGGCGCGGATCGCGGAAGCGTCTTTCATTCAAACCATGTGGCAGGCACTGAAACTCTGCCTGCCCATCACCATCATGACGTTCGCCATCTTCACCCGCTCCAACCTCGTGGTGAAGCCGGGCTGGGGGCAGATCGCCGATATGCTGCTCGTGGCGATCGCCTGCTGCGGCTTGACCTTCGCTATCTTCGGGCGGATTGTCAATAACCGCGGCTCTGACGTGATGCTGCGCGCGGCGTTTGCACTCGCCGCCTTCGTAATGTTATTCCACCCGGACGGTAATGTGTCTCTGATGGTGGCCGTGATCGTCCTGCCGGCGACGGTCTACGGCGTCGTGTGCCACCGGCGGATCGCCCCGCCGAAGAGCGAGTATCAGGTGCAGCCGGCAAAGTAGCCTGGGGGGGTTATTTACTCAGAGGCCGGATGGAAGGATGTGCTCGCAGGCGAGTGTGATCGAGCGAGTTCGTCGTACCGCGGCATAACAGATACTATTCCCTGCCGATGCCCTGTGTCGGGCAGGATCCTGCAAGACGACATGGTCGCCCTAGGCTGCATCGATGCGGCCGCTCGATTGCTCTGCCGACAAGAGCGGTACCTGGTACCGACGATGGGTTAAGTAGCGGAATTCGCGCAGGCCGGGTTCGAAGTCTCCGAGACGGAGGCGGTGGAACAGTGAGCGTGCGGTTGGCAGTCCGGCCTTCATCGTGAGGTACCTGCCCCGCCGCCCTCGGAAGAAGTGAAACCCGTGCCGAGGCGAATCAATAACTTAGCCGCCACCTGGTACCAGGTACCGCTTTAGGTACCGCTTTATGGTCGGTCACTGAGTGTCAGGCAAGTCCGGGCGCTGCAGTTCCACCTCGAAGACGGTCCCACCGCCCTCCCTCGGGAGGCAGCGCGCCTCGCCGCTGTGACGCCGCGCGATCTGGCGAACGAGGGCCAGCCCCAAGCCCACACCCTCACCGGTCTCGGGACGCCCCGGAAGGCGGTAGAAGGGCTGGAAGATCCGCTCGCGCTCGGCCGCGGGGACACCGGGGCCGCGGTCGGCGATGCGGAGCCTTGCCCCGCCGTCCGGCAGGGCATGCACGGTCGCTTCCACCGGCGAGCCGTCGCCATGGCGACGGGCGTTGGCGAGGAGGTTTCGCACCAGTCGGCGTAGCAGCCGCGGGTCTCCCCGCACGGTCAGCGGCTCCCCGCTCACCTCAGCCCCCGTTTCGGCCGCCTCCTCCGCCAGGAGCGCCAGCAGGTCCACCTCCTCGGTCGGGATCGGCGGGTCGAGGGCATCCAGCCGGCTGGCCAGGAGCAGCTCGCCGATCAGGCCGTCAAGCTCGGAGATATCACGGGTCAGCCGCGCCCGCAGCTCCGGGCGCGCCTCGGCCGGGAGGAGTTCCACGGCCATGCGCATGCGCGTGAGCGGCGTCCGAAGCTCGTGGGAGACGCTCGCCAGCAAGTGCTTCTGGGCCGCCATCAGGGCCTGGATCCGATCCGCGGCCTGGTTGAAGCTTCGCGCCAGCCGCGCCACCTCGTCGGCCCCCTCCACGTCCACCCGCGTGGCCAGGTCGCCCTTGCCGAGCGCCTCGACGCGCGCCTGCAGCCGCTCCAGCCGGCCGACGATCCGCCGAGCGAGCGGATAGGCGCCGGCCGCCACGGTGGCCGCGACGAGCGCGAGCGCCAGGAGGAAACTCCCCGGGAGGCGGGAGCGGTGGTCGCGCGCCAGAACCCATCGGCCGTCGGGCAGGTGGAACGCGGCGGTGGGCCGCCGCCCGGCGTGGAACCACCCGCTCCCCGAGAGCCGGGCCGGCGGGGCGGGCAGGGCAGGGCCGGCCGCCGCGAGAAGTGTGCCGTCCGGGCTCCGCACCGTGATGTCCACTTGGAACCGCTGCGCCAGTTGGGTCACCTTCGCCTGCAGGTCGGCCCGCGGCCGGTCTGCGTCCGGAAGGGCGTCCGCGAGAAGGCTGGCCATGCCCTCGAACAACCCCTCGTGCCGCCACCCGGGTCCGCCCGCCCACCAGAGGAACGAGCCGATGAGGAGACCCAGCGCCAGCACGATGCCGAGGAAGGCCAGGTAGACCTGCAGGAAGAGCCGGCGCATGGCTCACTCGCCGTCCTGGCGCCTGGCGAAGACGTAGCCCACGCCGCGCACCGTGAGGATGCGCCGCGGCTGCTTGGGGTCGTCCTCGATCAGCGCCCGGATGCGGGACACATGCACGTCGAGGCTCCGGTCGAAGGCCTCCAGCGCCTCGCCCTTGAGCTTGTCCATCAGCGCGTCGCGCGACAACACGCGCCCGGCGTTGCTGGCCAGGATCCACAGCAGGTCGAACTGGTGACCGGTGAGGGGCCGCTCCTCCCCGTCCACCCGCACCGCCCGGGCGTCGCGGTCGATCTCCAGCCGCCCGAATCGCAGCACGGCGCCGGGGCTGTCGCGACCCGTCTCCCGCCGCCGCAGGATCGCGCGCAGCCGGGCCAGCAACTCTCGCGGGTTGAAGGGCTTGGGGAGGTAGTCGTCCGCGCCCAGCTCCAGGCCCAGGATCCGGTCCGTCTCCTCGCCGCGAGCGGTGAGCATCAGGATCGGGATGTCGCTCTCGGCGCGCAGACGCCGGCAGACCTCGAAGCCATCCTGATCCGGGAGCATCACGTCGAGGATCAGCGCGTCGAAGCCCCCCTGGCGGAGCGCGCGAAGACCCTCGGCCGCGGTGGCGCGGGCCGTCACCGTCATCCCTGCGGCACCGAGGTACTCGGCAACCAGGCTCGCCAGGCTCCGGTCGTCCTCGATCATCAACAGGCGTGCGTGCATGGTGAGGGGCGCGGGGCCTACGGCTGCAGGCCCCGCGCCGACGTCCCCGTTCTCAGTGAGGGTGGAACCGCTCCAGGCGCTGCACCAGGGCCACCCGCTGGTCGGGTGTGAGCACCTCCGCGACCTCGGCGACCGTCTGCAGGAGACGGCGGGAGGCCCGCTCCGCCAGCTCCAGCTCCGCCTGGCGAAGCTGCTCCAGGGCGGCGCGGTCCACCGTTGGCTGGGCCAGCCGCTCCAGGATCGCCTGGCGGTTTCGCCGATGCTCCTCGCGCAGCGGTGCCAGTTCCCGAAGCGCCTCGCCCAACTGCACCTTCACCCGTTCCCGCTGCGCCTCGGTCGCGCCTACCCGGCTCAGCATCCAGTCCGCCCCGAACTCGAGCCGCTCCTTGGCAGCGGCCGGGTCCCACTCGTGCCGCCCGTGCCAGCCTCCGGGGCCCCACCCGAGAGGCCCGCCCAGGGCGACGGCCCTGAGGCCGGTGGCCAGGAGGCCGCCCCCCAGCCCGCCGGCCAGCAGCCCGGCGAAGAAGCGCCGGCGCCCGAACTTCACGGTGGGGTCAGGGGTCGGAGAGGAAACACTCTGCTCGCTCATGGCATGCTCCTTCTGCATCGGCGCCGCCCCATGCGGCGACGAAGGCATCCTAAGCTCGCCGGTTTTCCCCGATATGTCCGCCACGTAAAGTTGTGTAAACGCCAAACCAGTTCGGAGTTGATACCCACATTGGTCCGGAAAGGTGGGGAGTCTTTCACCGGAGAGCATAGCACCCGAAGGCCGATCAGGAGAATCGGTAGGTTATCGCGAGCGACAAAAGCGATGCAACGGAGAATAGCACCAAACGGTAGAACCGGTAAATAGTGAGACGTGTATATATATCATATATTCCTTGCCTTCTCGCCGCCGCCGCGGCATAGTCCTCCTGCAGGTGGGGGCCAGGCGTCCCTTTGGACCGGCGCCCCGACCGGAGAGGAGGTGCTCTATGGCGCAGACGAAGGGGTCCACCCAGCGGCCGGGGGCGGCCGCGCGGCGGTATCGGCGCGATCCCCAGCGGGCGGGCCTCGCCCGCAGCTTCGCAGCCTGGGCCGCACGGCAGGGCCTGGAGGTCGGCACCTTGGCGGAGGAGCAGTGTGTCGTGCTCGAAGCGGTGCGCCGCTTCCTGGCCTGGAGCGGGGCCGGCACGCTCTTCACCCGCCTGGCGTTCCTGCTGCTCCTGCACGTCGGGCTCCGGTTCCCCCGGGGGATCGTCCAGGCCGTCCTGGGGCGCAGCGTCACCGACAAGTCGGTCTGGCGCGCGCTCAGCCCGGGGGAGGCGCTCGCGCGGCTCCGGGCCCCGGACCGGCGCGGGGAGGCCGGCGCCCGGCGGAGCAAGCTGACGGTCGCCCATGTGGGCGCCATCGCCCGCTTCCTCGGCGCCCATCCCCACACGACGGTGATGGAGCTCCACCGCTGGCTCACCGAGGGGCCGCTCCAGATCCCGATCACGCGGCGCCGGCTGTACCCGGCCCTCCGCCGGCTCGGCCTAGATGCGCTGCTCCTCCCCTGGGGGCAGCGGAAAAAGGGAGCGGCGCGCACGTCCATCGCACCCAGCACGCCGGCGCCTTCCTCCTGATCCCGGCAGCGCTGGCCCTGGCCCGCCTGGCGGTCCGGGCCCTGGGCGGGCGGCCCGCCCGCGGCCGGCTGGTCACGCGGGGCCTGCTGCACAGCCTCATGCTGCCGCTGGTCGGCCTCCGGCGCATCTTCCACCTGGAGACGGCCGACGACCCCGGCTTGGGTCGGCTCACCGGGGGCCGCCGGGCCTGGGGTCGGCACCGCTTCGGGGCCTGGCTCCGGGCGCTCCCCGCCGCGGGCGTCGCCCTAATATGAGACGTAATATGGGACGCAGTCTAAAGCGCATTACGCCTTCTGACGAGCGGACCTCCTATGTCGCGTCCCGGCGGTCCGTGTGCGCCGTCGGGGATGGGGGTGCCGGGTTCGAGGAGGTGATCCTTGAGGAGCGTGCGGAACTAGGCGGATGCCGCGTGGGGGGCGGGGCCCGCAAGAAGCAGTTTCTTCTCGCCTATACCGGAAAGAGGGAAACCCCGATTTCGCCGGTGAGCAGTTCGAAGTCAGCGCGGTTGGCTGTCACCACGGTGGCCCCATGCCGCCGGGCCGTCAGGGCAATCAAGGCGTCGTTCTGAAAATCTCGTCGCTTATTCTTGTCCCAGCTCTGGGCATCACCAACCTTTCGGATCAACTTACCCGCCTCCCACCAGTCTTCGACAGTCGGCTCCCATCGAATCCTGGCAAGCCGGTAGAGCGAATCCACGAGACGTTGAGCATCTCCGGTGCGGGCGCCCCGACGCAACTCCGAAAGGACCACCGCCGAGTGGCGGATCACGTAGGCTCTTCGAACCGCGGCCAATGCATCCTCGTAAAGCCCCCGCTCCCAGTGGCCGATGTAGATGGTGGTGTCCAGGATAGCCCATCGCACTTATGCTACCTCGATGCTGCCAGGGCTGAGGGTGCGGCGGCTCTTGACCATGAACTTCCAGAACGCTTCCATCTCGGCGATCCGTTCCACGGACAGTCTAATCACCTCCGCATCGCTCTTCGCCTTCAAGGCCCGTCTCGCCTGCCGGAGGGCAAGCTCGTCCACAAAAAAGGACTTTCGCTTCAGCTTGCCCTTCGTCGCCATCGCACCCTCCCGGTTCCGGGGTTCATACATGAGGCATACATTCTCCTGAAGTGAGGCATATCTGTCAACCTCTTCTTTCTCACTACTCCTGCTCAATCACCGCCGGCCAGGGCGTAGAGGAGGGTGACGATGGCGCCGTCGGGGATGGGGGTGCCGGGTTCGAGGAGGTGGTCGATGAGGAGCGGGCGTAGGGAGATGGGCGGGCGTGGCGCCTTGCTCCGAAGGATCCGAAGGAGAGGTGCTGCTGCTGAGGGGGATTCCTGCCCCGAACTTCTTCTGCGTGCGATGCCCTGCAGGATGATACACTCCACTACGCCGGGTGCCTTGTGGCTGGGTGCTCTGAGGGGGCCCCCGCCAGGTCGCTGGGACTCCGCTCACTCATGAAGGGTGTCCCCTTGATGCCTGACCTGGGTCGATTTACCGTGCACAAAAAATCGGCAGGCATCAGCGAGCGCCGATGCCTGCCTCACGGAGCCGGGTTAGGTGTCATGGTCACGCAGCCTTCTTTTTCTCCTCCGGTTTTTTGGGCTCACAGTCCGGGCAATAGTAGATTGCCTTCCCGCCGTCATAGACCAGTATCTTCCCGCATTCGAGACATTTCGGGGGTATCCCCTTCATCTCCCTCACCCCCCTCCTTCAGCCGACTCAGCGCATCCCTCCCCTCTTCACGGCATTGGACGTGACGACCATCTACCCAAGAAGATAGACCAGACACGCTGGGTGTCAAGGCAGACGCCAAGACCTCTTCCATCCCTGGTGACATTGGAGAGGCCAGCGTCCCAGAGATCGGAGCAGGCTTTGGTATTTGATCAGCGTTGGCGACTCTTTGCGATCTTTGCGGACTTGGCGAGAGATTCTCGGGCTCAGCCGCTGCCGCCGGCGACGGCGTGGAGGAGGGTGACGGTGGCGCCGTCGGGGATGGGAGTTCTGGGGTCGAGGAGACGATCGTCGAGCAGAGGGCGGAGGGAGGCGGGCGGCCGCCCGTCCTCTGCCCGGAGGTACCGCGCGATCCGGGGCTCGGCGACCGCAAGGCCGGCGAGGAGATCCTCGAGCCTGCAGGCTGGACCCGGAAGGGTGATGTCGATGGTCGCCCGCCCGAGGACAACTCGCGGAGGACCGGTCAGGGCGACGTGGATCAACATAGCGTGGGTGAAGCCGCTAGAGTTGGAGAGAGGCGTCGCGTTCGGGCAAATCCCCCCGTCCCCCCCTTTGTCAAAGGGGGGCGGAGAGGGAATTTCGCCAAAGGGGGGCGAGGGGGGATTTGGAGTGCGAATTTCTCTGTGGCCTCTCTGATCGCTGTGGCAAAAATCGCTGGTCTACGCGATGCCGTACTGACGGCGGACCATTTTGCCCAGGCCGATCTCGTCCAGACGCGGGAGCGGCGCCAGGATGGTGAGCTGGACGGCGCCGGGCAGGCGCGCGATCTCGACCGCGCCAGTGATGGTGCAGCGGTTCCGCACCTCGGGCTGGGTCATGCCGAGCAGCCGGGCGGCCCGACCGATGGCGTTGTCGGTCGCCTCGTTGATGGTCGGGCCGGTGCCGATCACCTGGATCGGCCCTCGCTTGCGCTGGAGCGTCACCCCGTGTTGCCTGGCCAGCCGCTGGCCGATCTCCAGCTCTTTCTTGGTGTACGGCCGGGCGATGCCGGGCAGGTCCTCGGGCACCGGGAGCAGGACCGGTCCTTCCAGCTTCAATCCCTTGATCACCTTGACCTTCACCGTCACGTCGGCCGTGATGTCGGTGGTGTGGAGCGACAGCTCGCCGTCCCCCTGGTTGGCGTGGGAGTCGCCGATGTAGATGCCTGCCCCTTCCACCTTGACGGGACAGATGAGGACGGCCCCGGCCCGCACGGCGTTGCAGTCCAGGTGACAGTCGGTGCGGTGCTCCGCCAGCTCGGCCTGGGTCAGGCCGAAGCGGTGGTTGGCCCCCACCAGGAACGACCCGAAGTCCCCGGCGTTGTGGGAGTCGGGCATGTCCTTGGATGGGATCGTCCCGATGTTCCCGATGAAGGACTGGAGCCGCGAGAGCGTCCCCGGGATGGTGTGGGGCTTGTACAGGAGGATGGGATGCTGCCGGGCCTGCTTCGGCAGGGCGGCGACCTCGTAGGCGCGGGACGCGAGATCCGACGCCCCCTTCTCATCCACCGTGAGGCCCATCCGCCGCTTGTCGTCGAAGGCGATGGTGTAGCCTTCCTCGAAGGCGAAGGGGCTGCACTCGGCGCCGCACTTGACGCAGCGCACGCACTCGGGGCCGGTTCCCTCGATCCGGCTGGCCGGCCAGGGCGTCTTGCAGTTCGGACAGTGCTTGTCCACGAACGGGTCCGACCCGAAGGCAGCCGCCTTGGTGATCATGGTCCCGGAACTGGTTGCCTGCGATCGGACCCAGACCTTCTGGATGAAGAGGGCCACGGCGTCTCCGACCTGGGCGCCCTCCACCGCCACCGGCCGCGAGACCTCGTGGCCTCCCACGAACTCCGGAGTGATCATGGGCCCCCAGCACCCGGGCGGCGACACCGTGCTGATGGTGCCCCCGTCCTTGAGGGTCCCGATCATCTCCAGGCTGGGGCCGATCAGCCCCCCCGTGTACTCCTCGACGACGATCCGACTCCGTACCCCCTTGCGCTCGATCCCGGCCATGGCTCCCTCCCCCGGGCCGCATAGCCCCAAAGCCAGAAACTATTGAACCGCCAATACGCCAAGGAATTTCAGACCAAGGAGGGCCGACCCCCCCTGGCCCGATAGGCTGTGTGTAACAGGCTAGGTGTCGAGCGTCAAGGGCAGGCTGCCCGAGTCCTGCGTACCTCGACCCCGGATTGACACGAGATTCTGGGTGGGGCTAGGATGCCGAGGGACCAAGGAGATCGCCCTTCACCGTCGGACAGGAGGCGGGGGCATGTTCGAAGGCTTCGAACGGACCGAGATCCGGACGAGCGGGGCACGAATCCATCTGCGGCACGGAGGCCAGGGGCCGCCGCTCCTGCTGCTCCACGGCAATCCGCTGACGCACGTGTCGTGGCACAAGGTTGCCGGCCGCCTGGCCACGGACTTCCACGTCGTGGCGGCGGACCTGCGAGGGTATGGCGACAGCGTCGGCCCAGAGGACGGGGGCGAGAATCACATCAATTACTCCTTCCGGTCGATGGCCCAGGACCAGGTCGAGGTGATGGAGACGCTGGGCTACCAGGAGTTCCTTGTCGCCGGCCACGACCGAGGAGCCCGCACCGCCCACCGCATGTGCCTGGATCATCCTGCCCGGGTGAAGAAAGCCGCGCTCGTCGATATCCTGCCGAACCATTACATCTGGACCCATGGGTCCAGGGAGTGGGCCATGAAGTCATGGCACTGGCTGTTCATGGCCCAGCCGTATGATCTCCCCGAGCGTATGCTGGCCGCCGTTCCCGCCAATTGGTACATGGAGAAGAAACTGTCCAAGCCCGGCATCGGCCTCACGTGCTTCGATCCCGAGGCATTCGCCGAGTACGTCCGGTGCTTCACCTGGAAAACGATCCATGCCTCGTGCGAAGACTATCGCGCCTGCGCGACGTGCGACCTGGAGATGGATGCGGCCGACAAGGACAGGAAGGTGGCGTGCCCCCTGCTCGTCATCTGGGGGGCAAGGAGTCACACCGGCTCGGTCCACGGGGATGTCCTCCGGATCTGGAAGGGGTGGGGAGAGGATGTCGCGGGCGGCCCGATCGACTGCGGCCACTACGTCCCGGAGGAGGCACCCGAGGAGACGTACGCCTGGTTCATGCGATTCTTTACTGGACAAACAGCATGAGTGACCCGTTGTCCCTTTGTTATTGCTTCCGCACAACGGCTGCAGGCCCAGCGTTGACAATCCCTTCCATTGCCGGGATACTCACCCGGGCTGGAAGCGTTCCGAGGGACCCCCGCACATGCGGGATGCGTGCTGGATGAGCCCCGCGAGGGGGTGTGTGCACTCGATGGGGTTGCGTGTCGCTCCATGACATCAGGGAGGCGCGTGGACCATGCGTGAATTCGAGAAGATCAGGGCGGCGATCATCCGGGGTGGCACCAGCAAGGGCGTGTACCTCCTGGCCAACGAGCTCCCGACGGACCCCGCGCTCCGGGACAAGGTCATCCTCAGCATCTTCGGCAGTCCGGATCCGCGGCAGATCAACGGCCTGGGCGGCGCGGACCCGCTGACCAGCAAGCTGGCGATCATCGCGCCCTCCCGGCGCGAGGGCGCCGACGTGGATTACACCTTCGCCTACGTGGGGATCGACAAGGCCGTGGTGGACTACGACGGCAACTGCGGCAACATCTCCCAGGGCGTCGGGCCCTTCGCCGTGGATGAGGGGCTGGTCCCGGTCACCCAGCCGATCACGCGGGTGCGGATCTTCAACACCAACACGAAGAAGATCATCGAGGCGGAAGTCCCGGTGCGCGGCGGCAAGGCGATCACCGAGGGGGACTTCGTCGTCAACGGGGTTCCAGGCACCGGCGCCAAGATCGTGTTGAACTTCGTCAACTCGGGGGGATCCAAGACCGGAAAGCTTCTCCCGACCGGGAACGTGGTGGACAAGATGGAGCTGGCGGACGGGCGCAGCGTGCGCGTCAGCCTGGTGGACGCCGCCAACCCGGCGGTGTTCGTGCAGGCGGCGGACATCGGCTTCACCGGCAAGGAGCTGCCCAGGGACACGGCCAGCAACCCCCGGATCCTCGCCATCATGGAGGAGATCCGGGTCAAGGCAGCCCTCGGGATGGGCCTGGCCGCAAGCCCGGAAAAGGTGAGTCCGGCGGTGCCCAAGGTGGCCTTCGTGGCGCCGCCGCAGGACTACGAGACCATCACCGGAAAGACCATCGCGGCTGCGGAGTGCGACCTGCTGGCCAGGACGAAGGCTCTGGCGGTCATGCACAAGGCCTACGCCGTCACGGGGGGCATCTGTGTCGGCGCCGCCGCGCTGATCGACGGCACGGTGGTGAACGAGGTCGTGGGGTCGCGGGCGAAGACGGCAGGCGTCGTGCGCGTGGGGCATCCCTCGGGGGTCTCGGATTTCGTCATCGCCGTTTCCAGGAAACCGACGGGAGAATTCGAGCTGACCCAGTCCGGCGTCGCCGGGACGTCGCGCCGGATCATGGACGGATACGTGTACGTCCCGCGCAGGATCTTCTTCCCGGAAGAGGACCCGCGATAGGCCAAGTACAGGGACATCATTGATCCGCAGATTACGCAGATTACGCAGATTCACCGGAGAGAAAAGAGTGGAGAGGGATCCGAGGACCTTTCAGATCATCGGGGCAGCGCTCGAAGTGCATCGGGTCCTGGGTCCGGGGTTTCTGGAGGCAGTCTATCATGAGGCCTTCGCCTACGAGCTTGGGAGGCGAGGGGTCCCGTTCCGCATCGAGGTCGAGTTGCCCGTTCTGTACAAGGGCGAAAAGCTCCCTACGTCCTACCGAGCGGATTTTGTGTGCTTCGATTCGGTGATCGTGGAAGTCAAGGCCCTGGTTCGGTTATCGGGTCTCGAAGAAGCGCAGGTCATCAATTATCTGAAGGCGAGTGGGCACTCGGTCGGCCTCTTGCTCAACTTCGGCGCTCGCTCCCTGGAGCACAGGCGTCTCGTGCTATCTCCGGGGAAATCTGCGCAATCTGCGTAATCTGCGGATGAATCGGTTCTGGTTCTTATATCCTGAGAGGGAATGCTATGCCATACCCCGAAAGCATGCGGCCGTCCTTGAAACGCCTCGAAGCCACCAGGGCCGAGCGGTTGCGCGAGGTGATCCCCCGGATGGATCCGGAGCAGAAGACCGCCCTGCTGCACGAGTTCCACCCGGACTTCCGGGCGGAGGGGATGCGAGCGGTGCGCGTGGGCCCCAACACGGGGGATCGCGTCCCCAACGAGTTCGCGGACCAACTGGAAGCCCGGAGCCGGATCGACCCGGAGACCTTCGACCTCCAGCAGGTGGACCACGACGTGGACGTCCTGGTCCTCGGGGGGGGCGGGGGCGGCAGCACCGCCGCCCTGGTGGCCCAGGAGAACGGGGCCAGCGTCCTGCTGGCGACCAAGCTCCGCCACGGGGACTCCAACACCACCATGGCGGAGGGGGGCATCGCCGCGGCCAGCCATCGGCACGACAACCCCTACCTCCACTACCTGGACACCCTGGGCGGCGGGAGGTACATGAACAAGCCGGACCTGGTCCAGGCCCTGGTCCTGGACGCTCCGCTCATCCTGGATTGGCTGCTGAAGCTGGGGGTGATGTTCGACCGGGAGGCGGACGGGACCCTGATCTGCTCCCTGGCAGGGGGGCAGTCGCGCAAGCGGATCCACTCGGCCAAGGACTACAGCGGCCTGGAGATGATGCGTGTCCTGCGGGATGAGTGCCGGAACCGGCAGATCCAGGTGCTGGAGTTCGCGCCGGCGGTGGAGCTGCTCAAGGACGAGGCCGGCCAGTGCGCCGGGGCCATTCTCTACAACTTCGACACCGACAGCTATCAGGTGGTCCGCGCGAAGGCGGTCATCCTGGCCACCGGCGGCATCGGCCGCCTTCACATCCAGGGCTTTCCCACGACCAACCATTACGGGGCGACCGCCGACGGCCTGGTCCTGGCCTACCGGGCCGGCGCCCGCCTGCTCTACATGGACGCCATCCAGTACCACCCCACCGGGGCGGCCTGGCCGGAGCAGATGCTGGGCTGGCTGTGCACCGAAGCACTCCGCGGGACCGGCGCCCACCTGGTGAACGTCGAGGGCCAGCGGTTCATCAACGAGCTGGAGACGCGGGACGCCACCTCGTCGGCGATCATCCGGGAAGTCAACCACCGGAAGAAGGGGATCACGACTCCCGCCGGGAACGAAGGGGTCTGGCTGGACACGCCCATCATCGACATGATCGGCCACAAGGGGAAGATCCACCGGCTGTTCGCAGGCCTGGAGCGGCGGTTCAACAACTACGGCATCGACATGACCAAGGAGCCGCTCTTCGTCTACCCCACCCAGCACTACCAGAACGGCGGGGTGGACATGGTGGACCCTGCGGGCCGGAGCGGGGTGCCGAACCTGTTCCTGGCCGGCGAGGTCGCTGGCGGGGTCCAGGGGCGCAATCGCCTGGGCGGCAACTCGCTGGTGGACATCTTCGTCTTCGGCCGGCGGGCGGGCCAGGCGGCGGCCCGGCAGGCCAAGGAGGCGCGGCTCGGCCCGCTCACGCTGCAGCACGTGCGGGAGCACCACAGGGCGCTGGAAGAGGCGGGCATCAGCAACGGCAAGGTCTCGCCCCTGCTGCTCCCGGATTACGTCGTCCAGCACCGATAGCGGGAGTGCGGGGGAATCGCGTCGCCGGTGCCCTCGTGGTAGCGGGAAACACATGCGGCAAGCGCCCCGATCCGATGAGGGCCGGGCGCACACCAGATAGGGGAAGAGAACCGTGGACCAGTCAACCGACAACAAACTGATCCCCATCCACATCATGGGCAAGCGGTACGAGGTGCCCGACGGGCTGACCATCATGCGGGCCATGGAGCACGCCGGATACCGCCTCGTGCGCGGCGTGGGATGCCGCGGCGGCTTCTGCGGGGCCTGCGCCACCACCTACCGCGTGGAGGGGCAGCCCCGCCTGCACATGGCCCTGGCCTGCCAGGACCTGGCGGTCCCGAACATGCACCTGACCCAGTTGCCCTATTTCCCCGCCCACAAGGCGATCTACCAGCTCGAGGAGATCGGCGATCCCGCCCTGGAGGCGATCAGGCTGTATCCCGAGCTGGCCACCTGCATGGGGTGCAATACCTGCAACAAGTCCTGCCCGCAAGGGCTCCAGGTGATGGAGTACGTGGCGGCGATGCTGCGGGGCGATCTGGCCGAGGCGGCCGAGCTGTCCTTCGACTGCGTCATGTGCGGCCTGTGCACGGCGCGCTGCCCGGCCGGGATCACCCAGTACCAGGCGGCCATGTACGCGCGCCGGGCGTATAGCTGCTTCGCGGGCGTCCGGCCGGGGCACCTGGATGCCCGGCTCCAGGAGCTTTCGCAGGGGAAGTGGGCGGGCGAGGTGGAGGGTCTCACCAAGCTCGACGCCAGCGCCCTGAAGCAACTGTACGTCTCACGCGACATGGAGACCCCCACGGGCGGCTTCGCCAAGGCCGTGGGGAAATAGGGGGAAGCGCGATGCACGAATCCATGGGTCGCGGGCAGCCCGATCTGCTGCCACCCCGGACGGACATCCTGGATGGCATCCTGGACCGGGTCCACCCGCCCGTGGCCCGCTGCCGGATCATCTCCAACGGCCTGGCCCAGAACCACACCCTCGACGTCTCCGAGGACATCTCCGGCACCCGGGCCTGCCTCTCCTGCGGCAACTGCGTCGACGCCTGCCCCGTGGTGGCCGGCAAGCCCGCGGGCACGATGTTCGTGCGGACCTCCATGCTGCTGGAGCACGTGGTGTCCGAGGAGTGCCGCCGGTGCTACCAGTGCGTGGCCGCCTGCCCCCAGGTGAACCCGGCCATGAAGGAGTATGTCCGTGGCTTCCGTCGGATCGAGCGGGCCTCGCACTGGGACCTGCTCGTGTCCTACCTCGTGCTCATGTGCACGGGAATCCTGATCAATCACTGGGGAGACGGGTTGCCGGCGGACCTGCGCTTCGCCGTCGGGGTGGTGCACCGGGTCTTCGCGGTGGCACTGCTGGCCGCCCCGGTCTTTTTGCTTGTCTTCGATACCCATCACTTCAGCATGGCGCTCAGGCAGGCGTTCACATGGTCCGGCGAGGATCGGGTCTGGTTCCGGAACACCTGGTCATGGCTCCGGACCTTCGGGAAGAAGGGGGCGATCAAGCGGGGCGCCTACAACCCCGGACAGCGTCTCTGGTACCTGTACGTGCCGACGGCCATGGTGGTCTTCGCCGTCACCGGAACCCTCAAGTGGGTGGGTCCCGGTCTCATCGGGAAGGGGGCCGTCGGTTGGGCGACGCTCGTCCACGTGACCCTGGCGGTCGTCACGGACGTCCTGCTGCTCCTGCACGTCTATCTGAAACTGGTCTGGCCAGTCCTGCGGGAGGCGATCCGGGGAACGAGGTACTACTTTGCGATCCAAGAGCGGCGGAAGGCAGTGGTTCCCCTGCGAGCCAGATAGCGCCGAGTGGAGGGGCAAGAGATCTCCAACATCCAGGAGAGGAGGTCGGCGATGAATCGTCTTGGTCTGGTCGTCCTCGCATGTGTGCTCGTCCTTTCCACTTTCCCGTCCGTTCCTTCCCCGGTCGAGGCAGCGGAATTCTACGCCGGCAAGACCATCGAGGTCATCGTCCCCTTCAAGGAGGGGGGCGGGACGGATGTCTGGATGCGCGTCGTGGCCCCCTACCTCCAGAAGCACATCGCAGGCAATCCCAAGATCCTCATCCGGAATGTCCCAGGGGGAGAATCCATCCACGGCGTGAATCAGTACGTGCAGCGGTCCAAGGCGGACGGCCTGAACATGGTCGCCACGTCTGCCACCAACTACTTCCACGCTCTCCTGGGCGTCAAGGCCGTGCAGTACGACTTCACCAAGCTGAAGCCGCTGCTCGTGAATCCGGCGGGAGGAGCCGTCTATGCGGCCCCCGCCCTCGGCGTCAAGACGCCGGCGGACCTGCCCAAGGCCAAGGAGCGGCTGATCTATGCGGGAATCAGCGCCACGGGTCAGGACCTCGTGATGCTCCTGGCGTTCGAATTGCTGGGCATCGATCTGAAGGCGGTTCTCGGCTACGAGGGGCGCGGGCCGTCGCGCCTCGCTTTCGAGCGAGGCGAGAGTAACATCGACTACCAAACCACCCCCGGCTACCTCTCCAGCGTGGTCCCGCTGGTGAAGGAGGGGAAGGCCGTGCCCCTGATGAGCTTCGGGATGGAGGACGAGCACGGCACCATCGGACGGGACTCGGCGTTCCCCGATCTTCCGACGGTGGCCGAGGTCTACGAGCAGCTCCACAAGAAGAAGCCGGCCGGAGCGGCCTGGGACGCCTACAAGTCAATCAACGCCGCCTCCTTCTCCATCCAGAAGATCCTGTGGGTGAAGCCGGAGGCCCCGCAGGAGTCCATCAAGGCCGTCCTGGACGGCGTGGACCGTCTGCAGAAGGACACCGAGTTCCTGCAGAAGGCGGACAAGGTGCTCGGCGGCTATCCTGCCCTGCGCGGGGACAAGCTCGAAGCCACGATCCACCGCATCTTCCAGCTCCCGCCAGAGGCCCGGCGCTACCTCCTGGACCTCCTGGAAAAGAAGTACAGCGTCGTGGTGAAATAGATCGGGCGGAAGACTCATCGCGGATAGGTCACACAGCCTCCGTCACGCGGCCTTGGGCTTGCGGTGTGCGGCCGGGGCCGGAGGAGTTCCCATGCTGGACAGCGCCTGGGTTGCCCTGGGAATGTTCCTGAACCCCTTCCACCTGGGCATGCTCATGGTGGGCGTGGTCGAGGGGATCGTCGTCGGACTCCTCCCGGGGATGGGCGGGACCGCCTGCGTGGCCATCCTGCTCCCCTTCATCTACCAGATGGGCCCCCACACCGCCATGGCCGTGCTGGTGGGGGCCCTGGCGGTCGTGCACACCTCGGATACGATCACCGCGGTGCTGATCGGGACGCCTGCCTCGTCGGCCTCGGCCACGACTGTCATGGACGGGCACCCCATGGCGCGTCAGGGCCAGGCAGCCCGGGCGCTCTCCGCTGCCTTCCTTTCCTCGCTGATCGGGGGATTCATCGGGGTCCTGGCCCTCACGCTCTCGATTCCCGTGGCCCGACCGTTGGTCCTCAGCTTCGGCTCGCCGGAGCTGTTCATGCTCTGCTTTCTCGGTCTCGGCTTCGCCGCCTTTCTTACGGGCGGGACTCCGCTGAAGGGTCTGGTCTCGGCGGCCCTGGGCCTGCTCGTGGGCGCAGTCGGTGTGGCCCCCAGCGTGGCCCACTACCGCTACACCTTCGACCAGCTCTACCTCATGGACGGCCTGCCCCTGGTCTGTGTGGCCTTGGGGCTGTTCGGGGTGGCCGAGGTCGTGGATCTCTTGGCCGCAGGAGGCAGGATCGCCGAGCGGATGGATCTCGGCCACGGATGGATGCAGGGCGTCCGGGATGTGGTCGAGCACCGCTGGATGCTCGTCCGGGGGTCCCTGATCGGTGTCTGGACGGGGATCCTTCCGGGCATCGGTGCCAGTGCGGGCTCCTGGATGAGCTATGGACATGCCGTGGTTGTCTCCAAGGACCGGGAGCAGTTCGGGAAAGGCGATGTCCGCGGGATCATCGCGCCCGAGGCCGCCAACAACGCCGTGGAGGCCGGGGATCTCATCCCCACGCTCCTGTTCAGCGTTCCCGGAGGGGCCCCCTCGGCCATCCTGATGGGAGCCCTCATCGTCTTCGGAATCCAGCCAGGGCCCCGGATGATCACGGAGCACATGGACCTGCTCTTTACCATCATCTGGAGCTTCGCCCTGGCCAACATCATCGGCGCGGCTCTGTGCCTGGCGCTGGTCATCCCGCTGGCCCGCCTGACGGCCATCCGCTTCGATTACCTGGCTCCGGCGATCCTCATCATCATGATCTTCGGCGCGTATCAGAGCACGCATCACATGGGTGATCTCTCGGTGATGCTGGGGCTCGGCCTGCTGGGTTGGGGAATGAAGCGCCTCGGCTGGGCACGCCCACCCTTCCTAATCGCCTTCGTCCTGAGCAATCCCACCGAGCGATACCTGTGGATCTCCGTCAACCGGTATGGGCTGAGCTGGCTGGCCCGTCCGGGCAGCCTGGCCATCCTCGCGCTCCTGCTCGCTAGCCTTGCGTATTGGATTGTGAGCCAGAAGAAGAAACAAGGCGAGGCCACGCAGGCGAGGCCGGAATGGCGCTTCCGACCCGAGGCGGCCTTCACGCTCGGGTTGATGCTCCTCCTGGCCGCTGCCGCCTGGGATGCCACCCGGTTTCCGTTCTATGCGGGACTGCTCCCACTGGTGGTCGCGATCCCCGGGGTTGCGATGGCAGCCGGCCAGCTAGTCCTGGATCTTCGGGGCGGGGATCAGAAGAAGGAGGTCCTGGACCTGGGCACATCCGAAGCCGCCGCCTCTCGCCAGGGGACGCTACGAGCCCTGCTGGTCTTCGGGATCATCGTGGCGTATTACTGCCTCATCCTCGCAGTCGGATTCCATGCCGCGACCCTGGTATTCCTGGTGGGATTCCTGCGGTTCCTGCCGCGCGCCTCGTGGGGACGGACCGCGCTGTACACGGCCTGCATGTTCGCCGTGATCGAGGGGTTCACGCGGCTCTTGGGCATGGAGTTGCCCGAGGGGATCTGGCAGCTCTGGCCCTGATCGCCATCCGCCCATCCGGCAACACGCTCCCCTGGATCATCCCGTCTGCTGGCAGGAACCACACGGCTATCCCGTTCGGTGTGGGTCCGGTTGCCGCCCATTCCCCCTCCGCTCATCATTCCCCGAAGAATCCCATTGACAAAAGAAGAGGAATGCATAGCATATGCGGCCTACAAGGGCATTGTACTCATGTCCTCCTGACTTTGTATTTCCCACCGCGTCCGAATGTATACAATTGAACGAATCGTATTATTTGAGCCGAATCGAATGCTGCCTGATCTCCTCCGACCATCATGGCGGCCAGCAACCCGCTCCCGCACCGGGGGAGCGGGCTTCGGCGAAGCGGTGTGCCACGAGGCTGCAGGGCCCAGTGGGATGCGAGAAACGGCCGGGAGTCTGAGGTCGGGAATCCTCCCGGCTCACAAGTGAGGTTTGCAGTGCCGGCGAATCTTGTGGTTGACGCGGCGAGGGATGCCCTGCGTCCAGCCCAGACGTTTGTCGAGAAGGTGTACGAGTACATCAAGCAATGCATCATGGACTCGTCGCTGAAGCCGGGGGAGAGCATCAGCGACACAGAGACCGCAGCCAAGCTCGGGCTCAGCCGGACGCCGGTCCGAGAAGCGTTGCGACAGCTCGAACTGGAGGGACTGGTTCTCCATACGCCCCACCGAGGCTGGACGGTCCGCATGCTCCACACTCGGGACATCGAAGAGATTTTCGAGATCAAGGAGTCGCTGGAGAGCCTGCTGGTCCGGCAGGCCACCATGAACCTGAGTGCGGACGCGAAGTCCGTGCTCGTGAGCGCCATGGCTCGCATGGAAGGGGCGACGGGCCGGCGAGACCGGGAGGCATGGCTGGAAGCCGACGAATGCCTGCAGGATACGCTCTACGCGGCAGCCGGCAACGCCCGGGCGAGGCATCTGGTGTCTTCATTGAATGCCCAGTGGCGCTGGATGTGGCTTCGGCTGATCTCCCTCGAGGACCGCATGAGCCACTCCGCCCAGGAGCACCGGGCCATCCTGGACCGTGTCCTGGCGGGAGATCCGGAGGGGGCGGCGGTACTCACGTCCGAGCACCTCGCGAACGTGAAGCGGTACCTTCTCAACCTCCTGACCAACTTCGTGCTTCCGTTCACCGAGACGCTGAGGAGCTCTGGCGGGACTTCATTGTCCTCCCAGGCCGAGACCCGTCCCTGAGGGAGGTGCCGTGGAGACCGCGGACGTCATCGTGATCGGGGGCGGGGTGATCGGCGGCGCCTGCGCCTACCACCTGGCCCGTGCGGGAGCGCGGGTCACCCTGCTGGAGAAGTACGAGATCGCCGCAGGGGCCTCCGGGGGGAGCGCTGGCGGGGTCCGACAGCAGAATCGGGCTGCGCCCGAGCTGCCCCTGGCCATGGCCGCCAATCCGATGTGGAAGACGCTGGAAGGGGAACTGGGAACAGACCTGGAGTACCGCCGCGGCGGCCATCTCACCCTGGCCGAGCACGAGGAGCAGCTTCCCGCGCTGGAAGCCGCCGTCGAAAGGCAGCGGGGGCGGGGGCTCGACATCCGCATGGTCCGCGGCAGCGAGCTGCGCGACCTGGTGCCGGCGGCCGGGCCGCAGATCCTGGCGGGGAGCTACAGCCCCGGGGACGGCTTCGCCAACCCCATGCTGGTGACCAAGGCCTTCCCGGCGGCCGCCCGACGACTCGGGGCGAAGATCTACACGCGCACCGCGGTCACGGCGATCCGACGCGAGGGCGCCCGAGTGGTCGGAGTGGATTCCACCCGGGGTCCCGTCTTGAGCCGCTTCGTGATCAACGCCGCCGGGGCCTGGGCGCCGGGGCTCTCCTCCGGGCTCGGCGTCGACCTCCCCGTTCGCCCCATGGCGCTGCAGATGATGGTGACCGAGAAGGCGCCGCCGATCCTCCGGCCCGTCCTGGGCTGCCTCGGCCGGGGTCTCAGCCTGAAGCAGATGCCCCAGGGCCAGTTCGTGATCGGCGGGGGCTGGCCCGGCATTCCGGACATGGTGGCGGACCGAGGATGGCCGAAGATCGGCAGCCCCAACGGCAGCGCCTGCCAGGTGACGGCTGTCCTGCCGGTGACCCAGGGCCTGCTCGTGCTCAGGGTCTGGAACAGCCTGGAGGCGAAGACCATCGATGAGCTGCCGATCCTGGGAGAGGTGGACGGGCTCCAGGGCTACCTGCTGGCCACCGGCTTCTCGGGCCACGGCTTCGCCCTGGCGCCGGTGGTGGGTGCACTGATGGCAGAATCCATCACGACCGGCAAGCCATCCCTGTCCCTGGATCAACTCAACCTGCGGCGTTTTGCCGGATACGACCCCGATCGGATCAGGGAGTTCCTGACTCCCGACCGGGTGGAGGGAATCGGGACGGGCACGATATCGGCGTGATGTAGGGTGGGGTATTTGGTCGGGAAATCCGAATGGGCATTCTTCGGTTCATCATCCGGCGACTCATCTTCATGGTGGTGCTGGTGATCGGCGTCAGCATCCTGATATTCTTCATGATCAATGCCGTCGGCAACCCCATCGACATCCTGCTCGCCGAACGGCCGGGCATCTCTCCCGAGGTCATCGAAAGCGTGAAGCGTTACTACCACATGGACCGGAGCCTGACCGAGCAGTACCTCACCTGGCTCGGGAACGTGGCGCGGCTCGACTTCGGGACGAGCGTCATCTACAGCCAGCCGATCGGGGGGATGCTGGTGACCTGGGGCTGGGAGACCATCAAGATCCAGGTGTCCGCGATCCTCATCTCGCTCATGCTGGCAGTGTTCATCGGCGTGACCGCCGCCACCCGGCAGTACTCCCGGACGGATTTCGGCATCATGACGACGGCCTTGCTGGGGCGCTCTGTGCCCGGCTTCTTCCTGGGCATATTGCTGATCCTCGTCTTCTCGTACTGGCTGGGGATCTTTCCGAGCTACGGGGCGTATTCCACCCGTGGGTTGTTCATGAACAGCGCGTGGCTGGACAGCCTCTGGCACATGGTGCTTCCCGTGGCCATGCTGACCTATTTCAACACCGCGACCTTGACCCTGCTCATCCGCTCGAACATGGTGGATGTTCTGCGGCAGGATTTCATCATGGCGGCCAGGGCCAGCGGTCTCCGGACTCGACACGTGGTCTATCACCATGCCCTCAAGAATGCCTTCATACCGACCCTGACCTACCTGGCGATCCTCTTCGGCCTCATGCTCGGCACGGCACCCGTCACGGAGACGGTATTCACCTGGCCCGGTCTGGGCTACCTGTACATCACGGCGATCGTGCAGCTCGATTTTCCAGTCATCATGAGCGAGAACCTGATCATCACCATGATGCTGGTGGTGGCGAATCTGCTCACCGACGTCGCCTATGTGTTCATCGATCCACGGATTCGACTGGAATGAGCCAGACGCACAACGAAGACCAGCCCATGCCAGGAGGCTCCACGAAAGCCGCAGAGCAGGCCTTCCATGCTCGGAAGCACGGGATGTGGGTCCTGGGGTGGCAACGGTTTCGGCGGAACAAGACCGGGATGCTCGGTCTGCTGCTGGTATCCGTGGTCGTGCTGGTGGCGCTGTTTTCCCCCTTCATCGCTCCCCATGACCCGAATGATCAATCGGCCATGCTGCAGTTCCGATCCAAGGCCCCCCCGAGCTGGGACCACCCCCTGGGTACCGATCGGATGGGGTATGACGTGGCGTCCCGGGTGGTATACGGGGCACCCACCGCGCTGTTCGTGGGGCTCGGTTCCATGCTGGTGGCGGGGGTGATCGGGATCGCCCTGGGCGGTGTCAGCGGCTATGTGGGAGGGATGGCCGATGAGCTGCTCATGCGGTTCACCGAGTTCTTCCTGGTCATTCCCATCTTCGTCGTCATCCTGGTCATGGTCCGGATCTTCGGGATCCTGGTCGTCGGGACCGCGCTGGAGAAGATCCCGTACTTGAATCTCTCCACCATCATCCTCATCCTCGGGATCTTCGGCTGGCCGCCCATCGCCCGGATCGCCCGGGCGGAGTTTCTTCGCCTCAAGGAGATGGAATTCGTGGAGGCGGCCCGGTGCGTCGGGGTCGCCCGTGCGAGCATCGTCTTCCGGCACATCCTCCCCAACGCCCTGCCCTCCCTGGTGGTGATGGTCGCCCTCGGCATCGGCGGCTCCATCCTCATGGAGGCCATGATCAGCTTCCTGGGGTTCGGCGACCCGAAAGCCATCAGCTGGGGCCAGATTCTCTACTTCAACTACGAGTTCTTGAAGATCGCGCCGTGGGCGTCCATCGCCTCGGGGACGGCGATCTTCATCACCGTGCTTGGATTCAACCTCCTGGCCGACGGGCTGACCGACGCCCTCAATCCCAGACTCAAGGAATAGTCCAAGATGGCCGCACCGGGGAACGTCGGGCCGCTGCTCAGGGTGAACGGACTCCGGGTCCATTTCTTCACCGGGTCAGGGGTGGTGAAGGCGGTGGATGGCATCGGCTACGACCTGAAGCCCGGCCAGACCCTGGGACTGGTGGGTGAATCCGGCAGCGGCAAGACGATCTCGAGCCTGGCACTCCTGCGATTGATCCCGCGACCGGGAAGGATCATCTCCGGAGAGATCATCTTCCAGGGCGAGGACCTGGTGACCAAGCGGGAAGACGAGATGATCGGGGTGCGCGGGAAGCAGATTGCCATGATTTTCCAGAACCCCGCCTACTCGCTCAATCCGATCTACACCATCGGCGATCAGCTGGGCGAGATCCTCATGTGGCATGAGAAACTCGGCCGGAGAACCGCGCTGGAGCGGGTGGCGGAGCTGCTGCGGCTGGTCGGCATCACCGATCCGGTGAGTCGGCTGAAGCAATTCCCCCACGAGCTCAGCGGCGGGATGAAGCAGCGCGTGTGCGTCGCCCGCGCCTTGCTCTGCAATCCTGCCCTGGTGCTGGCCGACGAGCCCACCACCAATCTGGATGTCACCATCCAGGCGCAGATCCTGGACCTGCTGAAGGAGCTGAAGGATCGCTTTCACATGGCCATGATCCTGGTCACCCATGACATGGGGGTCGTGGCGCGGATGGCGGACCGGATCACCGTGATGTATGCCGGCCGGATCTGCGAGACGGCAGACGCCAGGGTGATCTTCCGAAATCCATGCCACCCCTATACCAGGGCCCTGCTGGAAACCATGCCGCGGATCGACCAGAGTTACACCGGGGACAGGAAGAATCGGCTGGTCGTCATCCCGGGGCGGATTCCCAATCTCATCGATCCGCCCCGAGGCTGCCGCTTCCATCCCCGCTGTCCGATCGCGAAGGAGCATTGCACCACGATTCTGCCGGAGCCGGTGCAGGTGGCCGAGGGGCATCTGGTCAGCTGTCTGGAATACGGCGGGCGCGCAGCGGCGGGGTGAGCGCTGAGTTGACGGCATCTGACCCATGAAGAATTCGGAAGAGCTGCTCCGCATCGAACAACTGGTCAAGCTCTACCCGGTGATCCGGCGGGGGGTGTTTCGCTCCAAGCAGGTCGGGCTCATCCGGGCCGTGGACAACGTCTCCTTCGGGATCCGGAAGGGCGAGACGCTGGGTCTGGTGGGCGAGAGCGGCTGCGGCAAGACCACGACAGCCCGGACGATGCTCTACCTGACCACCCCGACCTCGGGCAGTGCCTTTTTCGACAGCCTGGACATCCTGGAGGTCTTCCGGCGTGGCAACCGAGAAGAGGTCCTCCGGATTCGCCGTCAACTGCAGTACGTGTTTCAGGACCCGTATCTTTCGCTGAACCCGCGCTGGAGCATCGCCCAGACGATCCTGGAGCCGCTCCGCGTCCACCGGCACCTGCCGAAGCGGGAGTGGGGAAACCGGCTGATGGAGCTGCTGGAGCTGGTGGGTCTGGAGCGATACCATGCCTGGCGTTACCCGCATGAGTTCAGCGGCGGGCAGCGCCAGCGGGTGGGCATCGCGCGCGCACTGGCCGGGGAGCCGAAGTTCCTGATCTGCGATGAGCCCGTGTCCTCGCTGGATGTCTCGGTGCGTGCGCAGATCTTGAACCTGCTCGTCGATCTGCAGGAAAAGCTGGCGTTGACCTTCCTGTATATCTCCCACGACCTGAGCTCGGTGCGCTTCATCAGCAGCCGCGTGGCCGTGATGTATCTGGGAAAGGTCGTGGAGATCGCGGACGTGGACGAGCTGTTTTCCCATCCGCTGCATCACTACACCCACGCACTGCTCGCCGCCATCCCGGTTCCGGATCCCGAGGCGGCGGCGCGGCAGAGCGTTCTCCTGGGAGAGGTCCCGAGCGCCATGAATCCCCCGCAAGGCTGCCGGTTCCACCCGCGCTGCGTGGCGGCCTTGCCGCGGTGCAGCGAGGTGGAGCCGCCACTTGTCAGCGCGGGAGAAGGTCACCTGGTGGCCTGCCATAACCCCCGCGAGTAAGGAGGTACGACACGCGAATGAGAAACCGACGAGTCCAGAAGGGTGTCGAGCGCGGCCGGCAGTTCGAGATCGAGGTGGACGGGAAGAAGATCCCGGCCTTCGAGGGGGAAACCGTGGCGGCGGCGGTGATCGCCGCCGGCCTGGGGACCCTTCGCCGCACCGCCAGGAGGAATCACCCGCGCGGGATGTACTGCGGCATCGGTCTCTGCTACGAGTGCCTGATGGTCATCAACGGCGTCCCCAACACGAGGGCCTGCCAGACCCTGGCCAGTCCGGGGTGTCGGGCGGAAACCCAAATAGGCCTCGGGAAATTGGAGGGAGAGCGTTGAAAGAGGTCGAACTGGCGATTCTGGGATCGGGACCCGCAGGGCTGGCAGCCGCCATCGAGGCGGCCAAGGCCGGAGCCAGCGTGACCATGGTGGATGAGAACCGCCACCCGGGCGGCCAGATCTACCGGCAGCTCGACTCCGGGTGGAGCGTCACCGCCCCCGAGGTGCTGGGGCACGACTACCAGCGGGGACAGGAGCTGCTGGCGGAGTTTCGCTCCATCAGCACGCAGGTGGAATACCTGGATGAAGCTGTGGTGTGGGGGGTGTTCCCGGAGAATGAGCTGGCCTTCCTCCGGGGGGAGCAGTCTCGCAGCTTCCGGTATCGGGCGGCGATCATCGCGGTGGGCGCCTACGACCGCCCGGTCCCCTTTCCCGGCTGGACGCTGCCGGGCGTCTTCACCGTCGGCGGGGCGCAGCGGCTGGTCAAGACCCAGCGGGTGCTGCCGGGAGAGAGGATCCTGCTGGCCGGCACGGGCCCCCTGCTCCTCGCCCTGGCCAACCAGATCGCGGATGCCGACGGCAAGGTCGAGGCCATCGTCGAGGCGGGCGATGTCGAGCACTGGCTGCGCCTGGCCGGCGGCGCCTGGGGGCAGTGGGCGTTGATCGAGGACGCCTGGCGGTACTGGCGGGGGATCCGGAAGGCCGGCATCCCGCTCCTCCGGCGGCACCTATTGCTGGAGGCTCGCGGCGAGGACCGGGTGGAAGAGGCGGTCATCGCGGAGGTCGATCCGCAATGGAGGCCTCTGCCCGGCAGCGAGCGGACGCTGTCCGTGGATGCGGTGTGCGTGGGGTACGGGTTTGTTCCGTCGGTGGAGCTGACGCGCCTGGCCGGATGCCTGCACCGGTACGAGCCGCTGCTGGGCGGCTGGATCCCTGTGTGTGGTGAGAATCTGGAAACGAGCGTCCCGAATGTCTATGCCGCAGGGGACTGTGCGGGGGTGGCCGGCAGCTTCGTCGCCGTGGAGGAGGGACGGATTGCCGGGATCGCCGCGGCCCAGGGGCTCGGGCATCTCACGGCGGATGAGGCCGCGAGGCGCATGGAACCGAGCCGGAAGCGGCTGGCGGGCCTCCGGCGCTTGCGCCAGGCGCTGGACGAGATCTCCATGCCGCGTCCGGGCCTCTACGAGCTGGCCAAGGACGATACGATCGTCTGCCGCTGCGAGGAGATCACCCTCGGCGAGGTCAAGAGCGCCTGGCTCGAGGACGTCACCGATCTGAACGAGATCAAGCGCATGACCCGGATCGGGATGGGCAACTGCCAGGGGCGCATGTGCGGGCCTGCCTTGCAGGAGATCATGGCGAGAGCGAAGGGTCTTTCCCCGGCGGAGATCACCTGGCTCAACCCCCGGCCGCCGATCCGGCCGGTGCCCTTGGCCGCAGTCGCCGGACATGCGGGGCTGGAATAGCCTCCGCGGACCTGGAGACGTGGTGGCGAGGAAAGGGGGAAATCCCATCCATGGAAGAGGTGAAGAGCGCTGACGCGGTGGTGATCGGTGGCGGCGCCAGGGGCTGCTCCATCGCCCTGTTTCTGGCCCGCGCGGGCGTCCGGGTGGCCCTGGTGGAGCGGCGCACGCTCAACAGCATGGCCAGCAGCGGCAACGGGGCCCAGGTCAATGTGACCGCCAAGGAGCCGGACTACTACACGGCCATGAGTCTGAAGAGCGCCCGCATGTACCCGGAATTCATTGCGAGCCTGGAATCGGACGTCTTTCTCCAGCAGGAAGGCCTGCTGCATGTCACGACCCACCCGAAAGAGCTGGAGGCGTTCCGGCAGCGCGTGGAGGTCCGGAACCGGGTTCCCGGCCTGCAGGCCACGCTCCTGGATGCGCGGGAGGCCAGAGACATCCTGCCGGCCGTGGGGCCCGAGGTGATCGGCGGGTATATCTCGCGAGCCGATGGCATCGTGGACGTCCTCCAGCTCATCTCGGCGATCGGTCGGGCCGCCCGCCGGGCGGGGGCCGTGATCCTCCGAGGGACCGAGGTCACCGGCATCGAGGTGGCCGGGGGGCGCGTGCAGAAGGTGCTCACCAGCCGCGGGTCGATCGCCACGCCGGTGGTGGTCAACGCCGCCGGGGTCCACGTGCCCCACATCGGGCGGATGCTCGGGGTGACGATCCCGGTGGAGCCGGAGCATGGCCACATGGCCATCACGCAGGCCCATCCCCGCATGCTCCCCGTTCCGACCCAGCACGTGGCGCAGTGGCCCAGCGGGACGTTCACCATCGGGACGACCAACAAGAACCTTGGCTTCGACAACGGAGTACGCCCCGGGATGCTGCCCCCCTTCCTGCAGGAGGCCTTGCACATCCTGCCGGGCCTCCGGAATGTGGGCATCCTCCGGGTGTTCGCACATCTGCGACCCATGCCTCCGGACCGCCTGCCGATCTACGACCGGGCGCCCGGGCTGGAGGGTTTCTACATCGCGGTGGGGCACAGCGGCATCACCCTGGCCCCGCTGACCGGGAAGATCTTCGCGGACCTGATCGTCCACGCGAGAACCGATGTTGACTTGAGTCCCTATTCCTTGAAGCGCTTTGCAGGCTCGGCAAATTGACGCGAGCCGGTCACCATAGGAGGGAGCCATGATCGAGCGGCCATCCATCCCGCAGGTCGGCACCGCCCTGATCCTGAACGACATGATCAATGCGAACCTGCGAACGAAGAATCCCGAGCATAACGCGCTGATCGAGGCCAGCGGCATCATCCAGAACTCGGTGAAGCTGGTGGCGGCGCTCCGCGAGCGCAAGGTGCCGATCTTCTGGATCCGCGTGGAGCGCCGCGCCGATTACGCCGATGTCGCCTTCCCCCTGACCGACGCTTTTCTGGCCGGAGGGCGCAAGCGGAGTCCGGCCGTGGTCCGAGGCACCCCGGAGGCGGCCAACGTGGATGAGCTGCCCGTTCAGCCCGAGGATCAGGTGGTCTGCAAGCCTCGATTCAATCCCTTCATCAGTACCGACCTGGACCTTCAATTGCGGGTGCGGAAGATCCACACCATCCTCTTCGGGGGTTATTCCACGAACGTGGGGGTCGAGAGCGGTGTCCGGACCGCCCGAGATCTCGGCTACGACGTGGTGGTGGTCAGCGATTGCTGCTACAACGTGAACAAGGAGTTGCACGAATGGTCGCTGGCCAAGATCATGCCCATCTTTGCTCGGGTCCTGACCTCGGAAGAGGTCCTGGGGCTTCTCGCGTGAATCCAGCCGGGAGGCGGGGGAGGCGCCCGGACGCGAGGCGGGTCGGGTGACGGTCGGCTGGAATGTTTGCGGGATCGGCCAGCGTATGCGCTCGAGGCTCGCATCCTATCTGCTCTGGGCTTTCCTGCTGGCACAGGGGGTGGGCGTCCTGAGCGCCGCCTGCATCGGGCTGGCAGGCGGGTCCTGGCGGAGGATGATGGGAGACGCGCTCTTCCTGGAGGGGGCGGTGCTCCTGGTGGCCGGCGGGCTCATTGACGTGGGCCGCTCCCTCACGGTCGCCCATATCCGCGGCCTGGGGGAGCGACAGGCCGGCGATCCGCCGCCGCGGATCCGGAAACCCGGCCGGACCTACGTCCTGCTGATCGCCGGCCTCCTGCTGTGCCTGCAGGGCGCGCTGTTCGTGTACCTCTTCCCCGCCCGGCCTGGCTGACCTGAGGATGGCAGCGGAGGCGGCTGAGGGCTCAGTACTCTGCTTCGTACGTTTGACGATGAGATTAGCGACACCGGGGCCGACCCTCCTCCCGCTCAGCCTGAGCGTGTCGGAGGGTGAGCCCGTCGGAGGGTGAGCGGGTCGAGACACGTCCCGAACTCATGGACCACCGAACGAAGGCAGGCAACACACGGAGGAGTCGGGGATGAATGCGTCGCGGGCCGATGTGGTCGTCATCGGTGGCGGGGTTCGTGGCTGTGCCTGCGCCTACCATCTGGCGAAGGCCGGCGTGCAGGTCACGCTGGTGGAGAAGGCCAATATCGCCTCGGCCTGCTCGGGTGCGACGTTCGCGCTCATCAACGCCTCGCACAAGGACCCGGGGTTCTACGCCGCCCTGAGCCTGGAGAGCGCCAAGCTCTTCGCGGGGCTGGAGGCAGAGTTGGGCGAAGACCTTGAGTATCGGCCCGTGGGGAACATCACGACCCTCCTGGAGGACGCAAAGGGGCTGCCGGGACTGGAGCGGTTCATCCGGCAGCAAAACCAGGTGCCCGGGCTCAGGCTGGAGCTGCTGTCGGGGGAGGAGGCCCGGAGGCTGGAGCCCGCCCTGGCTCCCGGCCTGGTGGCCGCCTGTTTCTGCGCTCAGGACGCGCACCTCAATCCGTACAAGCTCACCGTGGGGTATGCGAGGGCCGCGAGGCGGCTCGGCGCCACCATCCTCACCCAGACAAAGGTGACCGGGCTCGAGATCGAGCGGAGCCAGGTTCGAGCGGTGGTGACAGACCGGGGCCGTCTCGCCACCGGCACGGTGGTCGTCGCAGCCGGCATTGACATGGCGCAAATCGGTCGGATGATGGGCCTGACCATCCCCGTGGTGGCTTCCCGGGGGCAGGTGATCACCACCGAGCGGACGCGTCCGGTGCTCAACCGGCCGGTGGGGTCGCTCCGCCAGACGGCGGACGGCACGGTGCTGATCGGTGTCACGTACCAGTTCGTGGGCCGGGAGACGCGGGTCACCTACGAGGATGTCACCCGGAACGCGCAGCACGCCTTGCGGCTCTTTCCCCCCTTGCAGCACCTCAACGTGATCCGTCTGTGGGCCGGTCTTCGGCCGTACAGCGTGGACGGGCTGCCGATTCTCGGGCCGGCCTCCCACATCCGGGGGGTCTTCCTGGCCACCGGCCACAGCGGGATCACCCTGGCCCAGGTCACGGGCAAGATCATCACCGAGCTGGTGACCACCGGCAGGAGTGCCATACCGATCGACGAGTTTTCGCTGGAGCGGTTCACCAGCGTTCGGTACAAGTTCGTCATGGACGCGTTCCAGCGCGTCCAGGCCGGGGCGGACCAGGTCGCATAGCCCAGAGGAGGCAGCGTTGAACGAGAAATCGCGGCGGCTGACCGCCAACATCCAGCGGGGCCGGGCTCTCCAGCTCATGGTGGACGGGCAACCGCTCCCGGCCTACGAGGGGGAGACCGTCGCGGCGGCCCTGCTGGCCGCCGGCCGCCGGACCCTTCGCCACACGATACCCGACGGCGAGCCCCGAGGGCTCTTCTGCGGGATCGGCGTATGCTTTGACTGCTTGGTCATGGTGGACGGGATGCACACCGTGCGTGCCTGCGTGACGCCCGTGCGGGACGGCATGCAGGTGACGACGCTGGGTGACTAGGAGGCGAGGCGAGTGCGCGAGACCGAGATCGTCATCGTGGGTGCAGGGCCGGCGGGTTTGGCCGCCGCCCTGGAAGCGGCCGCGGCGGGCGCCGAAACGCTCCTGATCGACGAGTACCATACCCTCGGCGGCCAGTTCTACAAGCAGGTGCCGGAGGCTTTCAGCCTCAAGGACGGAAGGGCGGAGGGGGCGCAGTACGCCGAGGGGGCGGAGATCATCCAGCGGCTCAGGGTCGGCAACGTGGAGACCCTGCTGGACACCCTGGTGTGGGGAATCTTCGACGAGCGGACGCTCGCCATCTACCGGGACGGAAAGACGGAGCAGATCCGGGCCGGGAAGCTGATCCTGGCCTCCGGCGCCCAGGAGGCTCCGGTCGCCTTCCCCGGCTGGACCCTGCCGGGGGTGATGCTGGGCGGGGCAGCCCAGGCGCTCATGGTCAACCAGCGGATCCTGCCGGGTGAGCGGGTGGTGCTGGCAGGCGCGGGCCCGCTCCAGCTCAAGGTGGCCAGCCAGTTCATCGAGGCCGGGGCGGAGGTGGTGGACATCCTGGAGGCTTCCAGCAAGCCCCCCATGTCCATGGAGAACGCGCTCCGCGCCTTCGGCCACTGGGGCAAGATGCGGGAGGGGTTGGAGTACTGGCTGAAGCTCAAGACGGCCGGGGCCCCGTACCACCACCATCAGGTGCCGGTGCGGGCCGCGGGACACGGGGAGCTGGAGGCGGTGGTGGTCGCGGAGGTGGATGCGGACTGGCGGGTCATCGCGGGGACCGAGCGCACCCTGCAGGCCGACACGCTGTGCCTCTCCTACGGCTTTCTCCCGGCCAATCAGCTCCCCCGCCTCGTCGGGTGCCGGATGGAGTTCGACCCGGACAGCGGGGGCTGGGTGACACAGCACGACGAGCATCAGGAGACGAGCCGCCACGGCGTGTATGTCGCGGGAGAAGTCGGGGGCATCGGGGGGGCGGACGTGGCGGAGGAGGAAGGGCGGATCGCGGCCATGGCCGCGGTGCAGGCGCTCGGCAAGGGCAAGGGGAATGGAGGGCGGAAGGCGGAGGAGAAGACCCGCGCCCGATTGGCGGAGGCGCGGAAGTTCGCCCAGGTGACGCGGGACATGATGCGGCTCAAGCCGGCGCTGTTCGATCTGATCACGGACGAGACCATCGTGTGCAGGTGTGAAGAGGTTGCGGCCAAAGCGGTGAGGGACGCCATCGCCGATGGCGACCCGACCGTGCGAGGCGTGAAGATCAGGACGCGGGCCGGGATGGGACAGTGCCAGGGCCGGATCTGCGGGTCCCTGGTCTCCCGGCTGATCGCCAAGCACACAGGGGTGGGGCTGGACCGGATTGAGCCCGACACTCCCCGCCCCCCGGTGAAACCCGTTCCCTTGAGCGCCCTGGCGGCCGGCGTGGGCCGGTAGGGCTCCGGCGCGAGGCATTGTCGAGAAAGGAGGGGAAGGCTCGACGCGGTTGTGATCCCAGGAGTCCCGGCATGACTTCACCGAAGGCGGAGGAGGGTAATACCATGCGCAAGAATCAGCGACTGGGGAAGAGGGAGCCATCCCGCGAGGGCAAGACGCGACGCACGTTCCTCAAGCAGGCGGGGGCGGCGGGTCTGCTGGCGGCCGCGGGGGTGCCCCTGGCGGGCAAGCCGGCGAAGGCCGCAGGGAAGGCTCCGTTCTTCAAGCTGTACATGATGATCCCCAACAACCAGCCTCCTCGCATGGTCTGGGGCACGCTCGCCGCGCAGCAGATCCAGAGGCTCAACATCGAGGTGGTGCCGAGCTTCGTCCCCTTCAGCGTGATCATCCCGCGGCGGACCGAGGGCAAGGGCAAGACCCACGTGGATGGCGGATGGGACGCGTACCTCGAGCGGTACTACTACAACTCGATCCTCCCCATCCCCAACACCATCTTCCACAGCTCGACCGTCCCGCCCTACGGGGCCAATTACTACTACATCGAAGATCCGGTGCTGGACAAGGCGTTGGACGACTACACCGGTGCCCTGACCGAAGAGAAGCACATGGAGGCGATCCGCCGGTTCGAGAAGCGCTGGTACGAATACCAGTACATGGTCATCCTCTTCTACCCGGAAGACGTGATCGCCATCAACCCGAAGCTCAAGGGGTTCGACTCCACCACCTTCAACCCTGTGTTCTTCCCGCGGCCCGAGAACTGGACCATCGAGGGGGCGGGCGACAACGCGACGGCCGCCTTTGCGAGCTGGGCGCCTCCCGAGCAACTGCTCCCCATGAACAGCGCGGGCTACAACCAGTCCAACATCTTCGGGCCGGTTCACGACACGCTCCTGCAGTACGAGAGCTGGCAAAACAAGAAACTGGTGCCGGCGCTGTGTGAGAGCTACACCATGTCGTCCGACGGAAAGCACTGGGTGCTCAAGCTGCGCCAGGGGGTCAAGTGGCACAGCGGCGAGGAGTTCACCGCCAGGGACGTGAAGTTCACCTGGGATACTATCCTGGACAAGCGCTACGCCAGCCTCAACCAGGCCAACCTGCAGAATGCCTTCGGCTCACCCGACGCCTACAAGGTGACCGGTAAGCATGAGATTACCGTGGATCTGCCGAAGTATACCATCCTGTTCCGCGACCTCATCATGGGGGCGTTTGCCATCATGCCCGAGCACGCCTACAAGGACATCAAGCCCGAGGCGCTGAACGGCCACACCGCCAACACCTGGCTCGGGACCTACACCGTCAAGACTTCAGACGGCAAGGAGTACGCGGCCCGCGGGGCCATCGGCACGGGACCCTGGATCGCGATGGGCCTGGACCCGGCGAAGAAGGCCTACAAGATGGTGAAGAACCCGGATTACTGGAAGAAGACCCCGGGGAACGTGAAGACCTTCTACGTGGTCAACATCCAGGGAGCCGACGCGGTCCTGAGCGCGCTGAAGGCCGGGGAGATCGATGCCCACGATCCGATGTACGGGATCGAGAGCATCGTCTCGACCATCGATCCGAAGTGGGGGAAGGTGCTGAAGTTCGACTCGTACAAGTGGCAGCATGTCTGCTTCAACCTGCGGCACCCCGTTTTCGGCACCGGCAAGGAGACCCCCCTGGGCAAGAAGAGCCCGGCTCGAGCCGCCGAGGCGGCGGGCTACGTGCGCCAGGCGATGAGCCTCGTCATGCCACGCGAGCAGATGGTCAAGGAGATCGTCGCGGGCGCCGGGGTGCCGGGCACCGTTCCCATGCCCTACTCCTCGCCGGAGTACGACCGCAATTTCCTGAAGCCGATCCCGTACGACCTTGAGCTTGCCAAGAAGTTCATGGAGAAAGCAGGGTACAAATACTAGGAGACGCTGCGAGTTCGGTGTGGGCATGCAGCATACGTTGTCGTTCCTAGATTAGCTTCAGGACAGGCCGCAAGAGGCTCGAGAACGGTGTCCGGCTCAGGCAAATCCCCCCGTCCCCCCTTTGCCAAAGGGGGGCAGAGGGGGGATTTGCCCGCAGATCCTGGAGTTTCAGACTCCCGTAGCAGACGAGGGGTACGACAGCGGCAGAGTGACTTCGTAGTCGTGAATCCGCCAAGACGATGCATCGCTACATTCTCCAGAGACTCCTGGCCCTGCTCCCCGTGCTGTTCGGGGTCTCGCTCATTGTCTTCTCGATCCTGAAGTTCGTCCCGGGGGACCCGGCGCTGCAGGTGGGAGGCCTGGACGCCTCGGCCGAGGATCTGGCAGCTATCCGCCACCAGATGGGGCTGGACCGGCCGGTCCATGTGCAGTACCTCTACTTCGCGGGGAACGCCCTGCGGGGGGATTTCGGCCGGTCGATCAGGAGCCACCGACCGGTGGTGGAGGAGCTGTGGTCCCGGTTCCCGAACACGTTCGTGCTGACCGTCGCGGCCATGGTCATCGCGGTGATCGTCGGGACCGGCCTCGGCGTCCTCGCCGCCACCCGCCAGTACACGCTCTGGGACACGCTGAGCATGGCGCTGGCGATGATGGGAATCTCGGTGCCGATCTTCTGGCTCGGCCTCATGCTGATGCTTCTCTTCGCCCTGCAGCTTCGGTGGCTGCCGACGGCCGGCACGGGGACGCCGTGGCATCTCATCCTCCCGTCGCTCACGCTGGGCACCGCCTCCTCCGCCATCATCGCCCGGCAGGTGCGCTCCGCCATGCTGGAGGTGCTCCGGCAGGATTACGTGCGCACCGCCCGGGCCAAGGGGCTGCGCCCCGGGACGGTGGTGCTGCGACACGCCCTCAAGAACGCCATGATTCCGGCCGTCACGATCATCGGGCTCCAGTTCGGATACCTCCTGGCCGGCGCGGTGGTCACGGAGACCGTCTTCGCCTGGCCGGGGGTGGGACGGCTGCTGGTGGATGCCATCAAGTTCAGGGATTTCCCTGTCGTGCAGGCGACCATCCTCTGGCTGGCGGTCATCTTCTGCACGGTCAACCTGGCCGTGGACCTGCTCTACGGCTACCTGGATCCGCGGATCAAGTACCGATGAGCCAGGCTGAGGCCCCCCGGGCGCCCGAGGCAGGGCATGCCCGGTTTCCGGCGAGGCGGCCGGAGCGATCCTGGACGGCGCTGCGTCAGTTCCGGCGGAACCGGGGCGGCGTCGCGGGCTGCTTCATCGTCGTGACCTTCGCCCTGGTGGCCACCCTGGCCGGCGGCATCGTTCCGTACGATCCGGTGGAGCAGGATCTGTCGGCGGCCCTCCAGAGACCGGGAAGGAGCCACTGGCTGGGAACCGACGAGCTGGGGCGCGACATCTTGAGCCGCATCATCATGGGGGCCAGGGTGTCGCTCCTCATGAGCGTGGCGGCCGTGATCGCCGCCTCGGCGATGGGCACCCTGGTGGGTTCGACCGCCGGGTACTTCGGGGGCGGGCTGGATCACGTGGCGATGCGCTGCGTGGATGTCCTGCTGGCGCTGCCGGGCATTCTCCTCGCGATCACCATCATCGCCGTCCTGGGGGTGGGGCTGGTGAACGTGGTCGCGGCCATCGCGATCAGCGGGGTCCCCGTCTTCGCGCGGCTCGCCCGCGCCGTCACGCTGACGCTGAAGGAGAATGAGTTCGTGCAGGCCGCCAGGGCCATGGGCGCGACCGATGGGCGCATCCTGGCGCGGCATGTCCTTCCCAACATCGTGGCCCCGCTCCTGGTCCAGAGCACCCTCCTCATGGCCACGGCGATCCTCACCGCCTCCAGCCTCTCGTTCCTGGGGCTGGGGGCGCAGCCGCCGACGCCCGAGTGGGGGACCATGCTCAGCAGCGCCCGGTCCTATCTCACCAGCAGCCCCCACGTCGGGACCTTCCCGGGGATCGCGCTGATGGCGGTCGTGCTGGGGTTCAACATGCTGGGCGACGGGCTGCGCGACGCCCTCGATCCACGGCTCAAGCAGTAGACAGCAGGGAGCACTCACGCAGTCGATTGGAAGGAGGAAGCCATGAGCAAGGACGGCGGCAAGATCACCCGAAGGGAGCTACTGAAGCGAGCGGCCCTCGTGTCCGGCATCCTGCCTGCTGCCGGCGGGCTGATAGCGGCGCGCCCGGGTCCGGCCCGCGCCGCGGCGGGTCCCGCGGGCGGTGGACCGAAGAAGGACCTGATCTTCGTGGAGGGGACCGACATCACCGTCCTGGATCCCATGATGGTGACGGACACGCCGAGCAACTGTCCCAACCTCCTGGTCTATGACGGCCTCGTGGGATACGACAAGGACATGAAGATCGTGCCGGTCCTGGCGACCACGTGGAGCATCAGCCAGGACAAGAAGACCTGGACCTTCTCGCTGCGGCCGAACGTGAAGTTCTCCAACGGGGACGCCTTCAACGCCAAGTCGGTGCAGTTCACCTTCGAGCGAATGATGGATACGGCGACGGCCGCCCCCGGCCACTCGCAGTACATCGCGGTGGAGCGGGTGGAAGCCCCGGATGAGCACACCGTCAGGTTCGTGACCAAGTACCCATTTCCCGACCTGCTGCGGAACCTCGCCCAGCCAAACCTCCTGGCCTACCATCCCGTCCACACCAAGCAGTACTCGATCAAGGAGTACGCCCGCAACCCCATGGGCACGGGTCCCTTCATGCTGAAGGAGTGGGTGTCGGGCGACCGGGTCGTCTTCGTGCCCAACCCGCACTACTGGGGGCCGCCACCCAAGGTGAACTCCATCACGTACAAGCCGGTTCCGGAGGGGGCGGCGCGGGCGGCGATGGTCCGGACGGGGGAGGCCGATATCGCCGTCAAGATCCCCCCCGAGGAGATCGCAGGCCTCGAGGGCGACCCCAACGTGAACGCGCTGAAGCTGGACAGCATGTACCAGATCTCGTTCGAGCTCTACAACACCAAGGCCAACCCTCCCCTCAACAACAAGGTCGTGCGGCAGGCGTTGAACCATGCCGTGGACAAGGCAGCCATCGTGAAGACCATCCTGATGGGCCTGGGCGCCCCCATGGTCTCCCCGTTCGGCCCCGGCATCAACTTCCGCGCCACCTTCGAGCCCTACCGGTACGATCCCGCAAAGGCCAGGAAGATGCTGGCCGATGCCGGCTACCCGAACGGCTTCAAGCTGAATCTTTCCACACCCAACGGGAGATACCTGAAGGACCGGGAGGTCGCGGAGGCGGTCCAGGGCTATCTGCGGGCGGTGGGGGTGCAGGCGGAGGTCCGGGTCTGGGAGTGGAGCCCCTACCTGACGTTCATCCAGAAGGACGAGTCGCGCGAGGCCTTCATGGTCGGCCGCGCCACCCCCTCGGCGGACTTCACCGCAACCCGGCTCTTCAGCAAGGGGGCCATCGGCCTCTACAACGTGAGCGGGTTCTGGCGCGAGCAGGTGGAGGAGCTGCTGGTCAAGGCCAGGTCGTCGTTCGACGAGAAGGAGCGGGCCGACTCGTATCGCGAGATCCAGGCCATCGTGTGGGACGAGGCTCCATGGATCTTCCTGCACAACCAGAAGGCGGTGGTCGGGGTGCGCAAGAACATCGACGGCTATGTCTTGCTCCCCACCGAGGTGAGCCTGCTGGCCAACGTGTCCAAGCGGTGAGGCCGTGGCGGGAGGGGGCGAACTCGCGCTCCCGTCCTCGGACGGAATCGAGGGGTGCGTGAGATGGAGCGTCGGGACGACAGGTCGCTGCGCCTGGACGGCAATGTGCATCGCGGCCGTCCGGTGCAGATCAGCGTGGACGGAGAATGCATCCGGGCATACGAGGGGGAGTCCCTGGCGGCAGCCCTGCTGGCCGCCGGCCGGCGCGTCATCCGGCGCGCCGATGCCGACGGGGGTCCGCGGGGGATCTTCTGCGGCATGGGGATCTGCTATGACTGCGTGGTGACGGTGGCCGGCCAGGACCACGTCCGGGCCTGCATGACCCCGGTGCAGGAGGGCATGCAAGTCTCGCTGACGACACAATGACCAATTGGACATGCGATCGTGGCGTTCGGGAAAATCCCCCCGTACTCCCCTTTGTCAAAGGGGGGGAGGGGGGATTTGGCCGAAGTTACAGCGGGAGTAAACAGGAGGGGCCAGGAGGCGGGGGCCGTGCGACAAGTCGAGATAGCCATCGTGGGGGCGGGTCCCGGGGGGCTGGGCGCGGCGCTGGAGGCGGCCGATGCGGGGGCCGAGGTCGTCCTGATCGACGAATATCCCACCCTGGGCGGCCAGTTCTACAAACAGGTGCCCGACGCGTTTCAGGTGAAGCGACTGGACGGGGAGAGCGAGCAGTACGTGGAGGGTGCGGAACTCGTCCAGCGCGTGAAGGCGGCCAGGATCGAGGTGCTCCCGAGCAGCCTCGTCTGGTCGATCTTCCGGGACGGGACGCTGGGCCTCTACCGGGAGGGACGGACCGAGGAGCTGCGGGGGAAGAAGCTGATCCTGGCGCCGGGGGCGCAGGAGGCGCCGGTGGCGTTCCCCGGATGGACGCTGCCGGGGGTGATGATGGGGGGAGCGGCCCAGTCCCTCCTGGTGACGCACCGCGTGTTGCCGGGGCGTCGGGTGGTGATGGCAGGGGTCGGCCCACTGCAACTGAAGGTCGCGTACCAGCTCCTCGAGGCCGGCGCGACCATCGTGGACATCCTGGAGGCATCAGGCACTCCTCCCGTATCCGTGGAGAACGCGCTGAGGTCACTGGGCCACTGGGGAAAGATGCGGGAGGGGATGAAGTACTGGATGGGACTGAAGCAGGCCCGCACCCCCTACCACGATCGTCACGTCCCCGTCCGCGCCCTGGGAGGAGAGCAGCTCGAGGCCGTGGTGGTTGCGGAGGTGAATGACGAGTGGCGGGTGGTGCCCGGGACGGAGCGGACGCTCCCGGCCGATACGCTGTGCCTCTCGTACGGGTTCGTGCCCTCGATCCAGTTGACGCGGCTCCTGGGTTGTCGGATCGCCCACGACGGGCGGGCAGGCGGATGGCTGACCTGGCACGACGACGACCAGCAGACCAGCTTCCCCGGGGTCTATGTGGCGGGAGAGGTGGGGGGCATCGGAGGGGCCGATGTGGCCATCGAGGAGGGGCGGATTGCAGGCCTGGCGGCCGCCCGAGCTCTGGGCAAGACGGCCCCGAAGGGCCGGCAGAAGCAGGAGCAGGCGGCTCGAAGACGGCTGGCCAAAGCCCGGCAGTTCGCTGGGGTGGCCGCCGGTATGATGCAGCTTCGGCCTGCCCTGATCGATCTGGCCACCGACGACACGATCCTGTGCCGGTGCGAGAACGTGACGGCGAGACAGGTGCGAGAGGCGATCGGCTTCGAGGACGACTCGACCCTCCGGGGGGTGAAGATCCACACCCGGGCCGGCATGGGACCCTGTCAAGGACGCATGTGCAGCGTCCTGATCTCCCGGGTGATCGCCAGGAAGACGGGCGCGCCCCTGGAGTCGATCCAGCCCGACACCGCCCAGGCACCCATCAAGCCGATCCCGCTGCGCGCGCTGGTGGCTCACGTGCAATGATCGGAGGAGTTCATGTCTGCAAAGCGACCCTACATCATTCTTGACCAGCGAGACAATGTCGCCACGGCCATCCTCGATCTCAAGGCGGGAGAGGAGTTCCAGACGCAGAACGGGGGAATCGTCCTGACACAGGCGATCCCCTACGGCCACAAGTTCGCCCTCCAGAACATCCGGAAGGGGGACTACGTCATCAAGTACGGGGCGCAGATCGGGAGGGCCACGGCGGCCATCTCCAAGGGCGAGCATGTTCACGTCCACAACGTCGAGGACATCGTCGACCTGGTCCGGAAGAAATAGGGGGCGACCCATGCAGTTTCTCGGGTACCGAAGATCCGATGGCAGCGTTGGTGTCCGGAATCACGTGGCGATCGTCTCCACGGTCCTCTGCAGTTCCCCGGTGACCCGCCGGATCGCCGAGGCCGCCGGGGCCATGGCCATCACGCACGAGGCGGGCTGCGGCGAGCTGGGGCCGGAGCGGGAGCACACCGAGCGGGTCTTGCGGGGGGTGGTCAGGCACCCCAATGTGGGGGCGGTCCTGGTCGTCGGTCTGGGGTGCGAGCAGATCGAGCCGGAGCGGCTGGCGCAGGCTGTGACGGACAAGCCCGTGCGCTTCCTCAGCATCCAGAAGCTGGGGGGTCCGACAGCGACCATCGCGGCCGGGACCGAGGCCGCCCGCGAGATGCAGGAGTCGATGGCCCGAGTCGAGCGGTCCCCCGCGACCCTGGCAGAGCTGATCCTCGCCACCCAGTGCGGGGGGTCCGACACGGGGTCCGGCCTGGCGTCGAATCCGTCCCTCGGGGCCACGGCGGACCTGATCGTCTCGGCCGGGGGGACGGTGCTCATGGGGGAGACCGGCGGGCTCTACGGGGCGGCCGGGTTCCTCACGCGGCGCACTGCGAGCCCGGCTGTGGCCGAGCGCATCCTGGAAATCACCGATGCCGTCGAGCGGCACTCCCAGCGGCTCGGCAAGAGCATCAAGGAGGCCAATCCGACCCCCGGGAACATCGCCGGGGGGCTCACCACGCTGGTCGAGAAGGCGCTGGGCGGCGTCCGGAAAGGGGGGACATCCCTCATCCAGGGCGTGGTGAAGCCGGCCGAGCGGGTGACCGGGAAGGGATTGTGGATCATGGACACCAGCGTGGGAATCGGCGCCTGCGCGATGTCGGACATGCTGGTGGGCGGGGCCCAGATCCTGGCCTACACGACGGGCAGGGGGAATCCCCTGGGCTCGCCCCTGGGCCCGGTCATCAAGATCACGGCCACCCAGGAGACCGCGAAGAGTTTGGAGGAGATCATCGACTTCGACGCCAGCCCGGTGCTGCGGGACGAGGAGACGATCCCGGAGTGCGGCCGGCGGCTCCTGGACGAGGTCCTCGCCGTGGCCGGCGGGAAGCTGACCAAGGCCGAGAAGCTCGGCCACTACGCCTTCGCCATCGGCCGGATCGCCGCGTGATCGACCCACGCTTGGCGAGCCCAGCACTCTTCCCCCTCTCCCCCTCGGGGGGAGAGGGGGTGTGAGGGGAGCTGACGGCGTGATCGAGCGGCTTTGATGACACAGATGTCAATACGCTTCCCTCCGCGCGTCGCCCCACCACTCTGCATATGTTCCGTACAATCCGGGAGGCTGCGTGCCGGTTTGTGCTGAATTGCACGCAGAGGTGTGATAGGTTCCCGAGTTGGGATTGGTCCATGGAGCAGCCCGGCAATCCGCGAGGCCTCGCCGGAGGCGATCGGACCTATTTGCGGAGCGTCTTCGCCATGTGATCCTTGCGGCGTGGCGGCTCGGGGGCCGATTGCAGCTTGAGGACGGCCGACACGAGATTGATGATGTCGCGAGGGCGGGCTGGCTTCTGGGCGTAGCCGACGCAGGTGCGCGAGATGGCCTTGGCCTGGCTTCCCGCAATGTCGTAAGCGGTCATGGCCACGATCGGGATGTGTTGCGTCTCCGGATCGCACTTCAAGGTGTCCGCCACGGCGAGCCCGTCCATGTCCGGGAGCTGGATATCCATGAGGATCAGGTCGGGCCGGCGCAGGCTGGCGAACTGGAGGGCCTGCACGGCGTCATAGGCCTGGAGGACCTCGAACTCGGCAAAGCGGAAGGCATCCGCCAGCGGCAGGGAGATGTCCGGGTTGTCCTCGACGATGAGGATCGTGGCCTTGGCCATGGCCGGGACCTCCTCCGCCCCCTGGCGGGATGATCGTATGTGAGTGTCGGGCAGGGCTGCATGCTATCCCGTGGGCTTGCGATAATGCAAGCGGATTCTTCGATACCCATCAGGGTCGTGTGCCACACCTATCTTGCGGGGGGCGGAGGTTGCGCATGGGCATCCTGGACAAGTTCTCGTTGACGGGAAAGACGGCGCTGGTCACGGGCGCCGGCAGGGGTCTGGGTCAGGGGATGGCGCTGGCGCTGGCCGAGGCGGGGGCAGACATCGCCATCGCGGAGCTGGATCTGCCCGCCGCCGAGGAGACGGCCGCCGAGGTCCGGAGGCACGGGCGGAAGGCCCTGCCCTTCAAGGCGGATGTCACCGTCCCGGAGGACGTCGGGACCATGGTGGGCGGCGTCCTCCAGGAGTGGGGGCATCTGGACATCCTGGTGAACAACGCCGGGTTCGCGCAGCCCGTCTCGGCCCTGGACATGAGCCTCCAGGACTGGGAGCGCATGCTGGCGGTGGACCTCAAGGGCGTGTTCATCTGCTGCAAGACGGCGGCCCCCCACATGATCACGCAGGGAGGCGGCAAGATCGTGAACATCGCCTCCATGTCCTCCTTCCACGTCAACCGCGACGCCGACTACTGCCATTACAACGCGGCCAAGGCCGGGGTGGTGATGCTCACCAAGTCCCTGGCGGTGGAGTGGGCCCGGCACAAGATCTACGTGAACAGCATCAGCCCCGGCTACTTCCGCACCCCGGGCAATGCGGCCCGCTCCGACAACCCGGCCATCCGGGCCATCCGGGTGGACCAGGGGGTGATCAAGCGCTACGGGGTCGCCTACGACGACCTGGGCGGCGCCGTGGTGTATCTGGCCTCGGACGCCTCCAACTTCACCACCGGCTGCAACCTGGTGGTGGACGGCGGGTACGGTCTGTAGCCGGCCGATCCCCCGACGGAGACGCGCGCGGTCCGGACGGCGGATCTGTCAGGCTCGTCGATTCAGGGAATGCCCTCATGCACACAGGAAGGAGCGGACGATGAAGAAGCTCTGTGTTGCGCTGCTCGCCCTCGCGCTGTTCCTGAGCTTCGGCGCGGTGGCGCAGGCCGGTGAGAAGCTCATGGTCTACACGTCCATGAAGGAGAGCCTCATCGGAAAGCTGCGGGACGCCTTCATGAAGAAGCACCCCGAGGTGGCCTTCGACTACTACTCGGCGGGGGCCGGGAAGCTGATGGCCAAGATCGCGGCCGAGCGGCAATCCGGCCGACTGACCGTGGATGTGCTGTGGCACAGCGAGGTGCCGGACTTCTACCAGTTGAAGAAGGAAGGGGTGTGGGAGAAGTACGTTTCGCCCGAGGCCAAGGTCGTGCAGAGTCCGGTGAAGGATCCTGACGGCTTCTTCACGCCGGCCCGACTGGGCACCCTGGGGATCGCCTACAACACCAAGAAGGTCACGGCCGCGCCCCAGGGGTGGAACGATCTCCTCGGCCCAAGCTTCAAGGACGGCTTCGCCATCGCCAACCCCGCCCTGTCCGGAACGGCCATGGTGAGCGTCGCCATGATCGCGAACACCTTCGGCTGGGAGTACATCCAGAAGCTTCGGGCGAACGGGGCGAAGATGGGAGCGGGCTCCGGGCAGGTGGTGGACGACACCGCCTCCGGAGACTTCAAGGGCAGCCTGGCGCCGGATTACATCGCCATCGACAAGATCAAGAAGGGAGCCAACATGGGGCTGGCCTATCCCCGAGAGATGCTGGTCGTTCCAAGCCCCATCGCCATCTTCAAGGGGACCCCGAACCTGAAGGCGGCCCAGAAGTTCGTGGACTTCCTGCTGTCCAAGGACGGGCAGAGTCTGGTGGCAGGGGAGGGCACCCTGCCGGTCCGGGCGGACGTAACCACGGACAAGAAGCACGGGCTCCCGCCGGCCGACGAGGCGGTGAAGCGGGCCATGAAGG
>DATIFO010000203.1:0-20572 GCA_035455275.1 Methylomirabilis sp. (SeqCode)
GTCACCTCCTTCTCGCTCGAGAGGTCCGATCGATTCGACCCGACGACTTCACCAGAGAAGAGTGCCAGTCAAGGGATGACCAAATAGGTTCGGGCAAGGGATTAAATGCTAAGACACTATCATTTTAGAGTCAATAGAGTCCTTGGCCGGTCCTGTTTACGGGGAAGACCCTTGCTCAGGATAACCAATCAGGACACAGCATGGTTCCGCGACAACAAGAAGCGGCCAGAGCCACGAGGTCTGGATTCGGCAGGCGGGTTCTGGATAGACAATGCACTTGTACCGAGGGATTTCGGAGCCGCGCCAACGTGATGGATAAGGGGGGTGAGGGCGGGCAGGGCCTTGCACTCCGCGATATGCCAAGACACGAGCGGAGAGCTTGCCCCAGCGGCGGTCCCGCCGCGGGTGGAGGAGCATCCCACCCGCGGCGGGGGTCAGTTGGTGAGCTATGCGCGAGCCGCGGCCGGTCGCAGCGTCGCGGTTCGGGCCTTGTTGAAGGCCCGGAGGGCGTCCCAGGCGAGGATGAGCGACAGGATCGTCAGGGAAATGCCAATCACTGCGGCGACCAAGTTCCCGAAGATGAAGGCGGCCTTCAACCCCGGGGTGAAAGCTGCCTGGAGAGATACCCAGGCGGTCACGATCAGGGCCGCCACCGTCGTCACATACATGAACGCGGCGGGCCAGAATGCCCACAGATAGGACTTGCCGGTCTGGGCGAGCCAGATCGTGATCAGCACCAGGGCGAGGCTCGCGAAGAGCTGGTTGGACCCGCCGAAGAGGATCCAGATCCTTGACCAGAATCCGGTCCACATGAGCAGGAGGGTCAGGAGGATGCCGACGGTCGTTCCGAAGTGGACGTTCTTGAACGCCGGGATCGTCCCGCCCACCAGCTCGGAGCTGGCCACACGCATGAAGCGGAGCACCAGCTGCATCACCGTGAGGGCCATGATCACCAGGAAGGCGGAGCCGAAGGCCACGCCGAAGTCCGTGGCGATACCCAGCACATTGAGGTAGCTGGCCATCCCGTTGGCGAAGACCCCTGCCGGACCGCCCGCCTTGAGCGCGTCGAAGTATCCTCCCATGTTTCCTTTGGCACCGGCGAATGCGGTGATGGCAAAGGTCACGGAGAGCACGCCCAGGACGCACTCCGTGAACATCGAACCGGCGCCCACCGGCAGGGCGTCCGTCTCCTTCTCCAGCTGCCGGGCAGTGCCCGAAGTGGAGACGAGGCTATGCCAGCCGGAGATCGCGCCGCACGCGATGGTGACAAAGAGGATAGGCCAGAGCGGGGTGTCGAAGCCGGGCGCGATGATCCCCTTGGCCATGAAGCCCGTGAAGGCGGGGAAGTCCCCGAAACTCGGCATCCGGAAGAAGATCCCGATGATGGAGCCCACGATCCCCGTCAGGACGAGCCAGAAGGCCACGTAGTTTACGGGCTGGGCGAACCGCCAGATCGGCAGAACCGAGCCGAGGTAACAGAAGCCCAGAACCACAATGCCCCAGAAGAAGACCGACCATTTCATCGGGCCGTAGGGCGTGGCGTAGAGGATGAAGGAATCCTTCCCACCATTGATCGCGGACACGATGGACTGGAAGGGGCCAGTCGTTCCCAGCCAGATTCCAAAGACCGCCAGCGCGACGGTGAAAAGGGTCGTGACGACGAGGTCCTTCCGCCACTTGTAGGTCATCTGCCCCGCCAGGACACCCGCCGCGGTGAGGATGATGAACCCGAAGGGCACCTTGGGGTTCGCGAACAGTCCTGCGACGATGGCCCCGAATGCGCCCATGATAAGGAGCAGGTAGAAGTAAAGGAACGAGAGGAGGATCGTGCGAGCCCGGGGGGAGATCAGCTTATAGCTCAGGCCGCCCATGGTCAGGCCGTCGTTGCGCATGGCCATGACTGCGGATGCGTAGTCCTGGATCCAGCCGATGAAGAAGACCCCGAGGATCAGCCAGAGGATCGCCGGCAACCACCCCCACTGGACCGCGACGATGGGTCCAACGATGGGACCCAACGCTGCAATGGACTTGAATTGATAGCCGAATAGAACGCTGGAACTCGCCGGCATGAAATCCACCCCGTCATTGTACATCTTGGCCGGCGTCGCCTTGGCAGCATCCGCCTTGATCACGGAGCGATCGATCTTGGCAGCGTAAAATTTGTACCCGATCCACACCGCCACGATCGTCACCAGAATCGCTACTCCTCCCATTTTTGCACCCTCCCAGGAACCTCACGGTTCACAGGTTTATGTAAGGCGCCCTTTCATCCGATCCATGACGAGTGGCACGCCCGGGGTCCACCCTCTTCTTGGCCCACCCCCTTTCTTTGTAGACCTGGTCACATACTCGGTGAAGAAAGAACAGGGAATCCGCCACCGGTTGCCCGGACCTCTCGCGTTCAGTAATCACGCCGAAAATGAAGACCCGGCGAAGTGGGCAGATACTAGTACGGCGTTTCTTTGGAAGTCAAGCCATTGCCCAGACATGTTCTTCTCACCGAATCATCCGTGAAAGCATACAAATCAAGGCGCCCCGAGGGCTTGCGTCCGGTCAAGGATTGGCTTGACGCCGCACGGTCAGCGTGGCATAAAGATGGCACCCCGATAGCGATGGAGTTCGCGTGCCCCCGCCCTTGGCGGGGTGATAACTCCTACTGGCGATGCCGGTAGGAGTTTTTTTGTGGATTCGAGGTGAGGCGGGAGGCGGAACGTGAAGCGGTTGCGTGAGTGGGCAGAGGAGGCCAGGATGCTCTTCCGGGAGCAGCGAGCGCCGTCCTCGAAGTTCATGGCCTATTTCCAGCTCCTGGAGACCTTCAAGCAATCGGGTTGCCCTGTCTGCATCAAGCTGGAGGAAGGGTCGCTGAAGGCCCTGGACGGCCTGATGTACGAGCAGGTGAACGACCCCTTCACACGGGAGAGGTTGGTTGCGTCGCACGGCTTCTGCAACTGGCACGCCTGGATGATTCCTCACGTTCAGAGCAGCGCCCTGGGCGCAGCGCTGATCTACCGGCACCTCCTCGAGGAAACCCTGAGCCACCTCGTTGCCGCCCGGCAGGGGGCGCACCCCCGTGGATTCTGGCAACGTCTGGGCAAACCCCTGAGCCGGTCGCGCGAGGAGCAGTCGGGGATGCTTGCCTGGCGGCGGAGGAAGACCCGCTGCTACTTATGCACCTTTGCGCGGCGATCGGAGAGGGACGACCTCAAGACGATCCTGGGCCACCTGGGCGAAGCAGGCTTCGCCGAGGCCTTCTTGCACTCGTCCGGCCTGTGCCTGCCCCATCTGACCCAGGCCATGACGATCGGTCGAGATCACCCGAACCTCCCGGTCCTGCTGGCCGCCCATGAGCGGCGCTGGCGCGACCTGTCATGGGAGCTGGAAGAGTTCGCACGGAAATTCGACTACCGCTACGCAGACGAGCCGAAGGGTCGGGAGAGCGGTAGCTGGCGCCGCGCCCTGGAAACGCTCGCAGGGCGGCCTGGCGCCTTCGGACCAGAGCGCGGCGATTGGCCGCCGCCGCAGGAGCCGAGGCCGGAGGGCTGGGTGGAGGCCCAGACCGGATCGGCGCAGGCCGCCAGCAGCGAACAGCCCGGCGAGGTGGAATGCCTGCGCTTCGAGAACGACAGGCTTCGCCATCATCTCGAGGCGGCGCTGGCCCGGCAGGCGGAGGATCGCCAGAGCCGCCTGGCCCTGGAGGCCCAGGTCCTCAAGTTGACCTCGGAGCTGAAGACGACGGGCACGAATCTCGCTTCCGGTCGAGGAGGAGGCGTCCCTTCTGGAGCGGAGGCCCAGGCAGGCGACCTGGACGGCCAGACGGTTGACACAGAAGAAGGAGTCAGTAACCGGTAGAGAAAAGCGGTGACGGCGATGGAGCCCCGGCGAGATCCGCCGTGTGCATCGGACAGGAATAGCTAATGCCGCTTTCGGTCAACCGAGTAATCGGGTTGCACCATCGGCCGAGCTGTGCGGGTCCCGCCGGGTCAACCGGTCGGAGGAGCCTCTCCCGACAGGTGGCGTCCGTCGTTTCCCCCACCATTTGACATCGGCAGCGGGAGCCGCAGCGTGACCGTGGTGCCTTCGCCTGGCCGGCCCACGATGCTGAGCTGGCCCCCCAGGAGGAGGGCCCGCTCGCGCATGCCCAGGAGCCCGAGGGAAGTCTGGGCGGCGATCTCCCCATCGGTGATACCCCGCCCGTTATCGGCCACAGACAGCCCCAGGAATTCCGACTCCTGCTCCAGGCGGATGCTGACCCGTGTGGCGTCGGCATGGCGGGCGGTGTTGGTCAGTGCCTCCTGGCAGATGCGGAACACCGCCGTGCCGATCTCCGACGGCAGAGCAGGTTCCGGCTGGTCGGAGACGAATTCGCAGCGGATGCCCGTGCGCCTTTGAAACTCATGGGCCTCCCACTCAACGGCTGCCACCAGGCCGAGGTCATCCAGCAGGCTGGGACGCAGGTCCGTCATGATCTGGCGGACCGACCGGATCGTGGAGTCGGCCAGGGCCAACGTCGTCCTGAACTTCTCGTGCCATGTCGCCTCATCGGCAGGGACCCGGGACGCCAACCATGTGAGGTCGATCTTCAATGCGGCCATAGGCTGTCCGAGGGTGTCGTGGACTTCCCTCGCGATCCGGGAGCGCTCCTCCTCCCGGACCGACTGCAGGCGACGGGCCAGGGCGCGGAGCTGTTCCCGGGAATTCCGGAGTTCCGCCTCCTTCTGCTCGACGATGCCGAAGACATAGCGGGAAAAAAGGTATGCGCCGACGGCTATCGCGCTGAACGTGAGGACGTCGAATGTTAAATCAACTGACCAGGGAAGTACGAGATAGTGGGTGAGGCCCTCGACCAACAGGGTCATACAGCCAATGGCGGTGACGGGCAGCCAAAATCCAAGTCGTCTGAGCCTCTTGAGGTCCGGCACCTGCGGTAGGTGCGAGGGCCGTGAAGACATCTGGTCGCCTCTGGTCATCGGGAGCATCGGATCCAACGGGTCGCGACCGCTGTCACGAGGCCCCCTCACATTGTGTCACGGTCGAAGGCCGAAGGGTTGGCCCCCTGGCGGTGGTCATGGCCGCCATCGGGACAACCCCATAGAGTACACCTTGCGTCCTGCCCGTCAATCCTCCCCCTGCCATTCGGAGTCCCTGCGGTGGCAGTACACGCAGAAATTGTTGGGGCCGACGGCCAGGGCGGCCTTCGGGTCGTCCGGATTGGCCTTGAGGGTCTGCTCCGCCGTGAGGAGGGCTGCGTGCCGCTGGCGGTCGGCCGGTCCCCATGCCTGCGCGTGGCAGGTGAAGCAGGACTGGGCGCCCCGATGCTCGGCGATGTCCCCGTGTGCCGGGGTGAAGTCAGGGCCGTGGTCTGCCGGCGCATGGCACCGCTGGCAGCTTCTGAGATTCCCGGTCTTGGCCGTGGTGAAGACCAGCGCATCCCGGCGATTGCCCAGGTCTCCTACCTGGCTCAGGCGTGTCGTCCCGTTATGGCAGGTGCCGCAATACCGCCCGAGCGACTTCGGGTCATGCGGCTCCAGCGCTGCATCGGACACCCGGCTGGCATAGCTCGGGCTGGTGAGGAGGCCCATCTCCGGGGAGTGGCAGGTCTTGCATTGTTTTTCCCCGAGCGCGTTGAAGTGACGGAGGTGGCTGAACTGCGACCGCCCCGGGTTCTCGGGTCCCTTCACCGGGAACCGGATGATCTGGTCTTCCGCCGGGGGTCGCTGGCGCTTGACCTTGATCCGCCCCCGGTCCACCGAGACAAAGGCCCCGGGCTCCAGAGGCCCGCCGGTCACCCGCATGCCTTCGGTAGGGATGGTCTGCCCGCTCACCTGGACGGTCCGCGCGGCGGGATCCACTTGCGTCACCCAGCCCTTGAGCCGTGAATCCGCGGAGGCGATTTCCCCGAGCAGCGCGACGGCCAGGATCAGGCCCCAGAAGAGGGAGCACTTTCTCCTCATGAACACCTCCTTCGTTGGTCATTGGGATTTGCTCATTGGCCATTGCCCCTAGGCTACCCACTCGTCGCGACGAGGTGGATCTCCACCGTCACCTGGTCCCGGACCTTGATCCCGAGGAGGCTCGGCGGGGTCATCTGGAAATCCGTGAGCTTCACCGAGAGCGCACCATCCCCCCGGAGCGTCGTCCCGTTCAGGGAAAAGCGGATCGGGAGGGTGACGGGGCGCTCTACCCCGTGGAGCATGAGGGTGCCGGACAGCGTCCCATCCCCGCCCTGCTTCCCGGCCCCGTTGGAGGGCCGGAACTCGGTCGCCGTGAAGACTGCCCGCGGGAAGCGCCCGACCTCCAGGAGCCGCTCGTGCATGTGCTGGTCCCGCACGGCGTTATCGGACTTCAGCGCCCGCAGGTCCACGGACACCGTGAGTTGCAGACGGCTGCCTCCATTCGGGTCGGCGGCCATCTCGCCGTTCACCTGGGTGGTGTTCCCCCGGAACTCCCCCAACTGGGTCCCGCTGATGAATTCCACCCGGGACTTTTCGGGCAGGACGGTGAAACGCAAGGGGGTGGCCTCCGCCCCGCGCACAAAGATCCCCAGGAACCCGATGAGCGCCACGGCGAGCCATGCGATTCTTCGCATCATTCTCCCTCCAGCAGATGCCGCTTCCATCTAGTCTTCGTCGTTGTCTCTCGGCAGCAGGCCTCGCTTCGGATCGACCTTGAGCGTCCCGACCACCCGCCCGCGGTGCTTCAACGTCACCCCCCAGGCCCGGCCGTGCTCGGTGGGCCACGTCCAGTCTCCGACCTCGAGCTGCCGGAGCGATCGCTCCACCGCAGCCCTCAAGGCGGGCGGATCGAGGGGCGCGCCGGAAGACTCGAAGTGTTCTTCCTCGGCCAGGAAGCCGCCGGTCTCGGGATTCACCCGGAGCCTCGTCACCACCTGGCCGTTGAAGAGGATCTCGGCGCGAACGCGGACGTGTCCGTGACCTCGCTCTCTGACTGAAAGCCTCTTGAGGTCGAGCCGGCCGACGCTGTCTCGGGCCAGTTTCAGGGCCTCGGCGGAGGTGGCCTGTGGCGGGCGATCCGAGGCCACGGCAAAGCCGCCCCAGCAGGGGATGAGCACCAGCAGAAACAGCGTCAGTCGGGTGGCCATGACGCGTGCAGATTACCAGGGGCGGGCTGAAGGAATCCTGAAGCGCACATGAATTTTCCTTCAGGATTGTCGGACCGCGCACTTGAACCACCAAGACACCAAGGGCACCTGGAAATGCCTTTTTCTCTTGAGCAATCTGAAGCCTCCGGCTCATGCAGGGTGCGACCCTGTTGGTGTCTTTGTGTCTTGGTGGTGGGATGCTTGGGATCAGCGGGCGAGGGGGAGGCGGACGGTGAAGGTGGCGCCGGCCCCCGGCGGGCTCTCCACCGCGATGCTCCCCCGGTGCGTCTCGACGATGGCGCGGGTGATGGCGAGGCCCAGGCCGACACCCGGGATGTCGGGGGAGCGGGACGCGCTCGCGCGGTAGAACCGTTCGAAGACCCGGGAGAGATCCTCGGGGGGAATTCCCGGGCCGGCGTCGGAGACGGCCAGGACAGCCTGGCCGGCCTCGGCAAGGACCCGGACGGCCACGCGGCCGCCCGGCGGAGAGAACTTCACGGCATTGTGCAAGAGGTTCGCGACGATCAATCGCAGGGATTCCGGGGCGGCGTTCACCGCCGGGCCGGGGGCGCCTTCCAGGACGAGCCCGACATGCCGCGCATCCGCCTCGGGCTTCAGTCGCATCAACTCCTCCTCCACGAGGGGGATCAGGGAGACGGCCGTGGCCGGGGGGACGGCTTCGCCCGCGTCCAGGCGTGCCAGGATCAGAAGCTCCTCGGTGAGCCGGGAGAGCCGCTCCACCTCCTCCAATGCGGAGCGCAGCACCTCCTCGTATTCGGGGAGGGCTCTCGGACGGCGCAGGGCAACCTCTATTTCACTGCGGAGGCGGGAGAGGGGCGAGCGCATCTCGTGGGAGGCATCGGCGGTGAAGCGGCGCTGGCTCTCGAAGCTTCGCTCGATCCGATCCAGCATCTCGTTGAGGGTGGTCACCAGCCTGCCCAGCTCGTCCGACGTGCCCGGAGCGGGAAGGCGCTCGCGCAGGTTCGATTCGCCGATCCGTCGGGCCTTGGCCACGATGCGATCGATCGGGCGGAGGGCCCCCTGGGCCAGGAACGCCCCGATCAACGTCACGGCGCACAGGATGGCGACCGCGCCCCCCAGGAACAGCAGGCGACCGGTCCGGAGGAACGCCAGGGTGTTGCGGAGCGGTGTCGCGACCTGGATGGCGTAGCGGAACTCCCCCTCGACCTGGATGGGGAGGGAGACCATGCGGAGCGGCTCGCCGTCGAAATCCGGGAGCGTTTCCAGGACGATCTGTCCCATCCGGAGCCGGGCCAGCAGCGCCGGCAGTGCCGGCAGGGTGGCGTCGCCGAGGGCCGTGTTCCGCTCCACCAGCCGACCCCCGGCATCCACGATCTGGACGAGCTTGTCGAACCGGCGCAACGGGGCTCCGCCGGCATCCGGCGTGACCTGGTGGAGGTGGATCTTCCCCTCGGGATCGTCCAGGTCCGAGGCGGCTTCGGTCTCCGCGACGGTCACGAGTGCCGAGTCCACCTGCGCCATCACCATCCGGGACAGCGCCCGGTCCCCCACGAGGGCGACCGCGGCCAGGATCAGGGCGATGGCAATCCCGTGCCACAGCGTCAGGCGAGCCTTGAATCCCAGGCGGTTCATCCCGGTTCCACGCCCAGCCGGTAACCGCGCCCCCGGACGGTGTGGATCAGGGGGACGGCGGCACGCTGGTCGATCTTCTTGCGGAGGTGGCTCACGTGCACATCCACGAGGTTCGTGAGGGTATCGTGTTCCGCCTCCCAGACGTGCTCGCCGAGGCGAGTGCGGCTCACGACGTCTCCGGCGTGACGCATCAGGAACTCGAGGATCGCGAACTCCTTGGCGGTGAGGTTCACCGCCCCGCCGCCCCGCATGACCCGGTGGCTTACCGGATCGAGCGTCAGGTCAGCCACCCGCAGAAGCGGGGGGCGCGCGGTCGCGGCCCTGCGGAGGAGCGCGCGGATCCGCGCCAGGAGCTCGGAGAAGGCAAAGGGCTTGGTGAGGTAATCGTCCGCGCCGGTGTTGAGGCCGGCCACCCGGTCGCCGAGGGCATCCTTTGCGGTCAACATCAGGATGGGCGTGGAAAGTCCCCGCGTCCGGAGATCCCGGCAGACCTGGATCCCCTCTTTCCCCGGGAGGAGCCAGTCCAGGACGATGAGGTCGTACTCGTTGATGGCTGCGAGGTACTCTCCCTCATCGCCGGAGAGGGCGGGATCCACGACGAAGCCTTCCTCCTCCAGCCCTTTCTTCAGAACCCGGGAAGCCTTCTTGTCATCCTCGACCAGCAGAATCCTCATCATCGCTTCCATGCAAAGAAAGGGCGGGGGTGAGGCTGACGATTGGCGGTCACGAATAATCCTCGCCAAGACCAATACTGTTCACATTGGGATGGAGGACGGCCGCAGGGTCCGAGCGAGTCCCCCCTTTGCCAAAGGGGGGTGAGGGGGGATTTCGCCCGGCAGACGGCCGAAGTGAACAGCATTGGCGCTAGTGCCCGTGCCCTACCATGGCCTCGCCCTTGGCCATGGTCAGGTGGTGCGGTTGGTGATGGGCCCCCTGGACGAGGAGACCGATGAACCCGAGGCCGCGGATGCGGCCGACGCTCCTGGCATCGTTCGGGTTCTTGGCCGTCACGGTGAGGCGCAGGCCACCCGGAATCTCCACCGTCGTGGCCGACCACTCGGGCATCCGGTTCAGCTCGGCGGCGTGCGGCACCACCATGCGGCGGATCGCCTGCTCGACCCGTCCCGCCCCGGTCACCTCCATGGTGAGACCCCCCGGCGCGGCCTCCGATTTGACCACGGACTGCAATGTCACCTCGTTCATGTCGATCAGGTGCTGGCGCAGCCGCTCCAGGTTCACCTTGGTCCAGTCGGTTGCCGGGTCAGCCTCGAGAATTCGGACGACCTCCTGGATGGCCCCGAAGGCGTCCTGCCCGGGCAGGGTGGGCACGGCGGTCTGCCCACTGGGGGCTTGCCGCATCAAGGGATCGTGCCGTATCTGGGGTCCCCGCATCGGCGGCGCCTGCTGCCCCAGGACGGGCCCAGTCAGGAGTCCCGCCCCGAGCATGGCTCCGACTACGCAGGCCACGGCGATTGTCTTCACGTCTTTCTCCTTTCTCCGCACCAAGCGTTCCGTTTCGCAATTATGATAACCTGGTGCCTCCGTTCGTGGTGAGCCGTTCGGCTGAGCTCACGACGAAGCCTGTCGAACCACGAACGGCGCTCCGCCCTTCGACAAGCATGTCCTGAGCGACGATTCGCCCTTCGACAGGCTCAGGGCGAGCGGTAATCCGCGTGACGCTGGGGCAGTTACGGAATGGAGCACCAAGCCCTCCCTCGACTTTCTCGTACCGCCGGTCAGTCTGTTCCAGCAAGGGAAGATCGTCAACGGGTCCGGAGCCTCGCCGCCCTGGGACCTGTGATGCCGCCGCGGTCAGGGGGAGGAATCGAGAGAGGGATGAGGGAGCGCTAGGCCGTCCGCAGCGAGGCAATCAGGCGCTTCGGTGATGCGAGCAGGTCGAGCCCATCCTCGATCGATGTGACCAGGAGGTCCGCGGCGAGGAGGGAGCGAACGGCTGCGCCCTCGCGGCCGACCACTAGGATCCCGAGCGCCGCCTCGCGGAGCAGCGCTTCATCGTTCATGCCGTTCCCGATGGCCATCGTCTGCTCCCTGCCGAGCGCCCGGACAAACGTGGCCTTCGCCCCCACCTGATCCCCCGGCGGCAGTCGCACGATCCGCGCGCCCAACCCTTCCAGGGTCCCGGCGGTCCCGAACGTGTCGGCCGTCACGACGTGAACCTGAAGCGATGCACAAAGCGCGCGCACCCGGTCCACCACCGGCGGCGGGACCAGTCCATCCGTCGCCAGGGTCCCGTTGAGGTCCAGGACGAGGTGGTGGAATTGGAGAAGGCCCCGGCCAGGAACATCGATCTCAATCATGGTGTCTATCTCCCGGGAACGCCCGCTGGGTGGTGGGGTGTCCGAGATTGCCAGGGAGCGGAGCAGCCCAATGCCCAGGATCCCAAAGCTTATCACGCAGCACGTGAACTTGACAGTCCTTTGCGTCGGCCGGCTCTATCCAAACGCCTGCGTGCCGAGCAAGCGGAGTTGTCGGTATTTGTCCGGTTGAACAAGTCGGATGTGGTACTGCCCGGCAGACTCAGATAGGATGGCCGCGCCCGAACAGCTCCGGCTTCCGGCCGATGACATAGGGGAAAGGTTGGAGTTGGTCCACGGAGACTCAAGACTGGAGGACGTGGAATGACACATCGCGAGACGCTCTTGAATGAGGTGTTCGAGCTGGCCCTTCAATATGACATGACCTATTTCGGCTGAACGCAGTCCGTTCTTGCAGCTCTGCAAGAAAAGCTGGATGTGGGAAGCCCTGAGGTGTTCAAGGCCGGTAGCGCACTGGCCGGCGGTGTGGCCCGGATGGGAGAGACGTGCGGGGCGCTCACGGGCGCGATCATGGCCGTGTGCTGCTTGGTCGGAAGGGAACGGCTCGAAGATCGGGAGCAGTATCAAGCGGCGATGGAAGAGGCGGGGCGGGTCTATGACCGGTTCCGGAGTCAGATCGGCCACACGTTGTGCGAGGAGATTCACAAGATCCGGTATGGACGGGTCTATCACCTGGCCCGCCCGGAAGAGCGAAAGGCCTTTCACGTGGACGGCGGCCACGGCCGGAAAGGTTGCCCCGAGGTGTGCGGGGTCGCAGCCAAGGTGGCGGCCGAGGTCATTCTGGATATTCGAGAGAGAGCCGGGAGGTGACCGAGATGACGGATCCGAGAGTCTTCCAGGAATACGGAGAAGAGCTTGAGCGGAGATTGCGTCTGAAAACCTTCCCCTTGGCCTTGAAGCTGCTGGAGAGCGAGCAGGAGGCTCCCGCGGGGGCGAAGAGGCCCCTGAAAGACCTCGGCCATCACCTGTCGCTCTGCCAGGCGTTCCAGATGTCGCGCCGCAGCGGCAGGACCATGGCCATGCTGAAGGAAGACCACTGGTGCTGCGAGCCGGTCATCGGCTACGGATTGGCGGAGGCGCCGGAGGACTTCCTGGCGGGTCATAACCGATATCCGAGGGATGTGGCGACGCTGGAAGCCGGCCGGCGTTATGCCGAGGAATTTCCCAGGTTCAAGGTAGGGACCTACGTCGGGATCGCCTGCGCCCCCCTCGGGACGGCAAATTTCGAGCCCGATCTCGTCATGATCTACTGTGATTCCTCGCAACTGTGCCTGCTGCTGCTGGGGCGGGAGTACAAAGACGGGTACAACCTCAAGTGCGAGATCTCCGGTCATGCCGCATGCGTGTACGGTGTCGTCCCCGCGGTACGGTCCGGGGAGTGCCAGGTGGCAGTCCCGTGCCGCGGCGATCACTATCGGGCGATGGCCGGGGATGAGGAGATGCTGTTCACGGTGCCCCGAGGGAAACTGGATGACCTGATGCTGGGCCTGCGAAGCATCGAGAAGTCCGGCTCGAGGCTGCCGATGGGGTATTCCTTCCTCCCCGAGTATCCCCTCCCCGAGAGCTACAAGAAGATCGCGGACACGATGGGATACCTGCGGATGTGACGGCGCGGGCGATCCGGGCTCACGGCCCGCCTCCCGGTCATCGGCGGGACGCCGTCAATCGGGAGCTCCGCTTCGAGGGCCATGCGGGAGCCCTTGATCGGGCGCACGGCCATACCTCAGAAGACCAGCACGGAAAGGACTGCTCCCACACCGACGACCAGGAGGAGATCCACCTTCCGCCAGAGGGCGAGCCACGCGACGCCCATCACCCCCCAGGTCTTCCAATCGACCAGCGCCTCCCGACCGAAGCGGTACGCGACCAGGAGCAGCATGCCGAGAAAGGCCGCCAGGATGCCTCGGACCATCACCTGGATGGGCCGGGACCGCTTGATGCGGTCGTAGTACGGCGCCAGGGTCGTCAAGACGACGAAGGACGGGAAGAACACCGCGATCGTGCCGAGCAACGCCCCCAATAGGCCGCCTGCCTTGTAGCCGACGAAGGTGGCCGTGATCACGATGGGTCCCGGCGTGACTTGCCCGAGAGCGATGCCGTCAATGAATTCCCGGGTGCTCACCCATCCGAAGCGGTCCACGACGTCCCGCTGAATCAGCGGGATCGTCGTGAAGCCGCCCCCAAACGCCATGAGATCCACCTTCATGAAGATCAGGTCGAGCTGGGCCAGTACCGGGGAAAACGCCAAGGGGACGGCCAGGACGATCAGAGCCACACCAACCGCGATGAGGCATCCGCGAGGCGTCATCGACCGGCTCCCGTGCCGGCAGGCGCAGGCCCCTGTCTTTCCCGGAAGACGGCCAGGGCCAGGAGGGCTGCCCCCACGAGGACCAGGAGGAGATTGACCCGCAGGGTCAGCGAGACGAAGGCGAGCGCGACGATACCGGCGCCGCGCCAGTCCTGGACCGTCGTGCGGGCGAGGGACACGCACGCGTTCAGGATGATGGCGACGACGATGGCGGCCAACCCTCGGAAGAGCGCCTTGACCATGGCGAGCTCGCCGAAGGTGAAGTAGGCTGCGGACAGACCGGTCATGAGGAGGAAAGCCGGCAGGACAAAACCCAGGGCCGCGACCAGGGCGCCGGGCAAGCGCCACAACCGATAGCCCATGTAGGTCGCCATCTGCATCATCGTGGCGCCCGGGATGACCTGGCAGAGCGCCATGCCCTCCTTGAACTCCGCCTCGCTGAGCCACTGCCGTTTGCCGACGCACTCCTGCCGGAGGTAGGCCATCATCGCCGGCCCGCCATAGGCGGTCGCGCCGAGACGGAGAAAGGCGAGGAAGAGCCGCGGCAGTGCAGTCCCGTGCATTCCTGGGACCTCCTTTACCCTCTGAGCGCTTCCACCGGATGGAGGGCCGCCGCCTTGGGGGCCGGCTGATCTTACCGCGATGCATGGACGGGACGCCAGCGCCGGTTGAAGCGTGCGATGTCTGACCTCACCCCGACCTCTCCGCAGGCGGCGCGGCATACCCGGGGCCAGGGGTTTGTCTGGTGAAGCGGCCGGAGACGGTTCCCCCTCTTGACTCTGCTTGGTGCAGCATATATACCTCTTCCCATTCAGGGGGGCGCCTTGAAGATATCTGCCGGGAACAGATACGACCTGCAGGAGGTGGCCGGGGCCTTCGGGGACCTGGGCACGCTGATCCCGTTCGTCGTCGGCTACATCACCATCAACAGGATGGACCCTGCCGGCATCCTGGTGGCCTTCGGCGTGTTCAAGCTCTGGGCGGGCCTGTACTTCAAGACCCCTGTGCCGATCCAGCCGATGAAGGCCATCGGGACGGCGGCGATCGCCCACGCGGGGGCGATCACCTCGGGCGCAGTCTGGGCGTCCGGACTCTTCACCGGGGCCGTGTGGCTCATCCTGGGACTGTGCGGGGCGGTCACCTGGATCGCGAAGATCACCAGCCGCCCGGTCGTCCAGGGCATCGTGCTGGGGTTGGGCCTGGGATTCATGCTGGAGGGGGTCAAGATGATGCAGGGGGACCTCCTCCTCGCGGCTTTGACGATCCCACTCACGTTCCTGCTCCTGTCCTACCACCGCATCCCGGCCATGCTCGTCCTCCTTGCCGTGGGGTCTGTCCTGGCAATCGTCCGAGACCCGGGACTGGTGGGGGAGCTGGCGCGGATGAGCTTCCACTTCCGCCTGCCCGTCTCCGGGCTCGCGCAGATCGGGTGGGGCGATCTTGCAGCCGGCATCCTCGTCCTCGGGCTGCCGCAGCTTCCGCTCACGCTGGGGAATGCCATCGTGAGCACGGTCGAGGAGAACAACTCGCTCTTCCCGGATCGGCCCATCACGGTCAAGACCGTCGCGCTGGACCACGGCCTGCTCAACCTGGTGGGGACGGCGCTGGGCGGCGTCCCGATGTGCCACGGCGCGGGCGGGATGGCAGGCCACGTCCGCTTCGGCGCGCGCACGGGCGGCGCCCTCGTGATCCTTGGCGGCCTGATCCTGTTCACCGGACTCTTTCTGGCCGACTCGGTGGCCACGCTCTTCAAGGTTTTCCCGCCGGTCATCCTGGGCGTGATCCTCCTGTTCGGGGGACTGGAGCTGGCGAGCGGGGTGAAGGGAAACGACCACCGGAAGGAAGACCGCTACGTCATGTTCCTCACCGCCGGGATCTCCCTCTGGAATATGGGTGCGGGCTACTTGACCGGCCTCGTCCTCTGGTACGCCTTCCAGCGGCGGTGGCTCCGCGCGTGAAGCCGCCTTGCGAGGATGGTGGCCGCCACCTCGGTGACGCCCACGCTCATCCGTTTCGGTAGCGTGGCGCTGGCGGACCCCCCACTCAACGCCCTCTTCTTCGGAGCGGACCTCCCCCTCGTACTCCGCGCGGGCCTCCTCCTGTCCCTCGCCGTGTCCGTGACGTGAATCCAAACACCTGGATTACGCCGCAGAGACACGGAGTTCACGGAGAAGGCATTGTCCCCCTAGCCAGAAATTTCCAGGCCTTGCCCGTTTAGCATTGGCCTCCGGCGGTGGAGAGCGGGTGTTGTTTGCATTGCAGGAAGAGGAGAGATTGTGCTAGAAACAACCAATATCTTGAGGGGGAACGATGGCGCGGCTAGAAGACCTGACTCGGGGGGCGCAGGTTCGGGGGCTTCACGTCGCCGGTCCAGTCACGATTGTGGACGTGAAGTGGCATGGGGGCGCCTGCGTCGAGGTGACCTACAAGGACCCATCAGGGAAACCTCAGAACGAACTCCTTTTCCGTGATCGCGAGGCAGCCCTCGAAATTGTCGCCCCGGGCCAGACGTGGTCCTTCGAGGCGGACGGGGGTTTCCTCCGCCTGGTTTCCGAGGCTTACCGGATCCACCTGGCCCACCTCTTCGACCCGCTCCTCGCGGTCCATACCTCCATCCTCGATCCCCTTCCACACCAGATCACGGGGGTCTATGGGGAGATGCTTCCCCGGCAGCCGCTCCGGTTTCTCCTGGCCGATGATCCGGGCGCCGGCAAGACCATCATGGCGGGCCTGCTCATCAAGGAACTCCGCATCCGGGGCGACGTTCACCGCTGCCTCATCGTGTGCCCGGGGAATTTGGTGGAGCAGTGGCAGGACGAGATGCGAGATCGGTTCGGCCTCGACTTCGAACCGATCACCCGGGCTCGGTTGGAGGAATCCCCGGACGCCTTCCGCCGCTACCCCCTGGTCCTCTGCCGCCTGGACCAGCTCAGCCGGAACGAGGACGTTCAGGCCAAGCTGGGCGACGATCAGGCCGACTGGGACCTCGTGATCGTGGACGAGGCCCACAAGATGTCGGCCCACTTCTTCGGCGGGGAGATCAAGGAGACCAAGCGTTACAAGCTTGGCAAGCTCCTCGGGAGCCACGCCCGGCACTTCCTGCTGCTCACCGCCACGCCGCACACTGGCAAGGAAGAGGACTTCCAGCTCTTCCTCGCGCTTCTCGATGCGGATCGATTCGAGGGGCGCTTCCGGGACGGGGTCCACGTCGTTGATCCCTCGGACATCATGCGCCGACTCGTGAAGGAGCGGCTCCTGAAGTTCGATGGGACACCCCTCTTTCCGGAACGCTGGGCCTACACGGTCAACTACCGCCTCTCCGATCTGGAGGCTCAGCTCTACAGGGAGGTCACGGCCTACGTCCAGGTGGGAATGAATCGGGCCGAGCGGCTTGCGCAGGAAGGCGAGGGCCGCCGGGGGAACCTGGTCGGCTGGGCCCTCACGATCCTCCAGCGCCGTCTTGCCTCCTCACCCCACGCCATCGCCGAGTCGCTTCGTCGTCGTCGCGAGCGGCTGGAGCGCCGCCTCCGGGAGGAGGAGCTCATTCGCCGGGGTGCCGAAGCGGCACTCGACACCACCCAAGGGCTGGACGACCGGATGGCAGAGGAGGCAGAGGACCTGGACGAGGCGCCTGCCGCCGAAGTGGAGGTGGCGGAAGAGCAGGTCGTGGACCAGGCCTCCGCTGCTCGGACCATCGCCGAGCTTCAGGCGGAAATCGGGGACCTCAAGCAGTTGGAGGCACTCGCTCAGCGGGTGCGCCGGAGCGGCACAGACAAGAAGTGGGAGGAACTGTCCACCCTCCTCCAGAACAACGCCGAGATGTTCGATGCGGCCGGCCACCGGCGGAAGCTCATCCTGTTCACAGAGCACCGGGATACCCTGGAGTACCTCGCCGAGAAGATCCGGACGCTCCTCGGTCGGCCCGAGGCCATCGTCATCATCCACGGCGGATTGGGGCGGGAGGAGCGACGGACAGCTCAACAGAGGTTCACCCAGGACAAGGACGTTCAGATCCTGGTCGCCACTGACGCTGCGGGGGAAGGTATCAACCTCCAGCGCGCCCACCTCATGGTCAACTACGATCTCCCTTGGAACCCGAACCGCTTGGAGCAGCGCTTCGGCCGGATCCACCGGATCAATCAGACCGAGGTCTGCCACCTCTGGAACCTTGTGGCCGCCGAGACGCGCGAGGGCGAGGTCTACCAACGCCTCCTGGAAAAGATCGGCGAGGAGCGGAAGGCGCTGGGTGGCCAGGTCTTCGATGTGCTCGGCAAGCTCTTCCGGGAGCGGAGCCTCCGCGACCTCCTCATCGAGGCCATCCGCTACGGAGAGCAGCCGGACGTGCGCGCACGACTCTTTCAAGCGGTGGACAACGCCGCAGACCGCACTCACATCCAGGATCTCCTGGAGGAGCGGGCCCTCGTCCAGGACGCCTTGGATGCCTCCCAGGTCCGCCGCATCCGCGAGGAGATGGAGCGAGCCGAGGCCCGCCGCCTCCAGCCGCACATCATCCGCGGGTTCTTCCTGGAGGCCTTCCGGCACCTGGCGGGCACCATCCGCGAACGGGAACGCGGCCGCTACGAGATCACCCACGTCCCCGCCGCCATTCGCAGCCGGGACCGGCAGATCGGGCTCGGCGCGGTCGTCCTCGACCGGTACGAGCGGATCTGCTTCGAGAAGGACCAGGTGAGCCTCGTTGGGAAACCTCTCGCCGAATTCGTCTGTCCGGGCCATCTCCTCCTGGAGGCCACGATAGACCTGATCCAGGAACGCTACCGACAGCTCCTGCGCCAGGGGGCGATCCTCGTTGATCCCGGCGACCCCGGGGAGACGCCTCGCGCCCTGTTCTACCTGGAACACGAGATCCTCGACGGGCGCACCGACCGCCAGGGCAACCGCCTTGTTGCCTCAAAGCAACTCCAATTCGTGGAACTCACGCCCACCGGCACAATCCGGTCCGCCGGCTATGCCCCCTACCTGGACTACCGCCCGCCCACCGACGAAGAGAAGGCTACGATCCAGAACGCGCTCTCCGACGGCTGGGCCCGGGCGGACCTGGAAGCCCAGGCCATCTCCCATGCCATCCAGGCCCTGGTCCCTGGCCACCTCAAGGAGGTGAGAGATCGCCGGGAAGAGCTGGTCCAGAAGGTCATGACCGCCGTGAAGGACCGGCTGACCAAGGAGATCAACTACTGGGACCACCGGGCGAATCTCCTCAAGGAGGAGGAGCTGGCGGGAAAGGCCAACGCCCGGATGAACTCGGCCAAGGCCCGCCAGCGGGCGGATGACCTACAGTCTCGCCTCCTCAGGCGCATGCAGGAGCTGGAGCAGGAGCGACAGCTCTCACCCAGGCCGCCTGTGGTGATCGGGGGTGCGCTTGTCATGCCGCTTGGCCTGCTTCAGCGGCCCCAGGCCGCCGAGGCGACTGAACCCCCCACCTTTGCAAGAGATCGGCAGCGGATCGCGGACCTGGCCATGGCGAAAGTCATGGCGGTGGAGCAGCTTCTGGGCCGGGTCCCCCGCGATGTCCACGAGGAGAACCGGGGATACGACATCGAATCCAGCATCCCCGGCACCGGCCGCTTGCTGTTCATCGAGGTGAAGGGCCGGGCGGAAGACGCACGAACCGTCACGATCACCCGGAACGAAATCCTCACGGCCCTGAACAAGCCAGAGAATTTCGTCCTGGCCATTGTGCCGGTTGACGGCGACCAGGTCAGCTCTCCACGGTATGTCAGGCAGCCGTTCCAGCGAGAGCCGGATTTTGGCGCCGCGAGCGTCAATTACGAACTTGAGGAACTGCTTACCCGGGCAGAGGATCCCGCATGAGGCGGGAGGATGTTGCGGAGCTTCATTACATCGCAGCCATCGAGAATGTCTCCTCGATCCTTTCTCATGGTATCCTGTCCCATCGGCGGGCGGCGCGGCTCCCTCACCGCTCGGTCGCCAAGCAAGAGGTGCAGGACCTTCGGGCGCCCAAAGTGGTGCCAGGTGGTCGCCCCCTACACGAGTATGCGAACCTGTACATCAACGCCAGGAATCCAATGATGTTCAAGCGGAAGGAGCTACACCGCGAGTTGTGCGTCTTGCAGGTGAGCCCTGCTGTGCTCGATCTTGACGGGGTCATCGTGACCGACATGAATGCGGCCAGGGGAATAGCCCGCTTCCGCCCAGTAGACGCCGGCCTTGCTTCCGTGGATCGAGAGATGGTCTTCGCCGAGGACTGGCGCCATCCCGGCGATTTCCTCGCGTACGAGCGACACCAGGGAATCATGTGCGCCGAGGTGCTTGTTCCCGATCGGGTCGATCCGGAGCTCATCGCGGGTGCCTATGTGTCTTGTGCCGAGGCCCGAGCGTCGCTTGCGAGTTTTGCCCCGGGATTGCCGATCCAAGTCAATCCACGCATGTTCTTCGCTGGGTGAGGTTGGCCATGGTGACACCGCTGATCGGCGACATCTTTGCATCGAAGGCACAGACACTGGTCAACACGGTGAACTGCGTCGGGGTGATGGGGAAGGGGCTTGCACTCCAATTCAAGAAACGGTTTCCCGACATGTTTGAGGATTACGTGACGCGTTGTGCCGCGAAACAGGTTCGCCTCGGCGAGCCGTATCTCTTCCGGCGGCTGATCCTTCCCTGGATTCTGAACTTCCCAACCAAGGATGACTGGCGATCGGTCTCCCGTCTCAGCGACATTATTGCGGGGCTGGAGTATGTCGAAAGACACTATCGAGAGTGGGGGATCACGTCGTTGGCCGTGCCGCCCTTGGGGTGCGGAGAGGGTAGGCTTGAGTGGCGGGTGGTCGGGCCCACCTTGTACCGGCACTTGGATCGGCTAGGAATCCCAGTTGAACTATACGCGCCATACGGGACGCCGAAAGAAGAGATCGATCGCGTCTTTCTGGCCCAGGGAACTTACGGCTTGCCTACCGTCCCTAGTCCGCTCCGGCCGACGAGAATCAATCCGGCTTGGCTCTCGCTTGTGGAGATCGTCGCCCGCATCGGTCGAGAGCCATATCACTGGCCTGTGGGTCGTACCACTTTCCAGAAGATCGCATACTTCGCAACGGAATCCGGTATACCGACGGGGCTCCGATACGGGCGGGGAAGCTATGGACCCTTCGCCTCGGAGATGAAAGGACTCGTGACAAGGCTGGTCAACAACGGCTTGCTGCAGGAAAACAAAATCGGACGCATGTTTGCTGTGCGGCCCGG